>JBASAR010000127.1:0-5610 GCA_049650705.1 Pontixanthobacter sp.
TTTTTCGGATCGCGGCCGGTTGCGGATTGGAAGGCACGCCATGCCGAACGCGACGGGGAAGCCCGCGATCTCGACGCGAAATATCTCCGCGCATTTGCCGATCTGGAAGCGGCGCGGGAGAAGGCGGGGCGGGTCGATCGCCTGGAAACCGAACTGCGCGATACGCGCAGCGCGCAAGACGGCGCACTCGATGGTTTGCGGCGTGAGAAAGCCGATCTTTCATCTCAGCTCGACACATTGCGGAGCGGGGCCGCGGCGCGGGAACAGGCGATGGAAGATCGCTATGTGGAGCGGGAGAAGCATTTCGAATGCGAGCTGGCGCGATTGGTCGAAGCGGAAGAGAAACTGCAAGCCAAATTCAACGAAATCGGCGAGAAGATGCTGGCCGGGGCGAACGCGAAATTCCTTGAAGGGGCAGGGGCGCATCTTGCCAATCTCAACAAGGAAAGCCTGGCCGAACTGGAGAAAAAAGCAGGACCGATCAGCCGGACGTTGGATGAATATCGCAAGCGGGTCGAAGAACTGGAGAAAGGCCGCAGCGAAGCCTGGCATCAGTTGCAGGGGGTCATTGGCGAGGTAAAGGCGGGCCAACGCGAAGTGATCGACGGGGCGAACCGTATCACCACCACGCTGCAGGGCGCCACGAAGGCGAGGGGCGACTGGGGCGAATTGCAGTTCGAAAATCTCCTCGAACGCTGCAATCTGACGGACCACACCGATTTCCGGCGGGAGGTCAATGTGAAGGATGCGGACGGCAACGATCTACGCCCCGATGCGATCATAAATATTCCCGGGGGCCGCAAACTGATCGTCGACGTGAAGAACGTTTTCAATACCTACAAGGAAGCGAACGAGGCCGAAACAGAAGAACAGCGCGGCGTGTTGCTGGCCAAACATGCCAGCGAGCTACGCGGCCATGTGAAGGCGCTGGCGGCCCGGCGGTATCAGGATCATGTCGATGGGTCGGCGGATTTCGTCGTGCTTTTCGTGCCGGGCGAACATGTCCTGTATGCGGCGTTGACGCAGAGCGACGATCTCCTCGAGTTCGCGCTGCGCCATAATGTCGTCCTGTCGTCGCCCCTCAACTTCATGTCGATCGCCATGACCGTGGCGACCGTATGGCGGCAGGCGGGGGTGCAGGCCGACGCGGAAGAGATCGCAAAGCTGGGTAAGGAATTATACGATCGACTGGGGGTGGTCGCGCGCCATATGGGCAATCTTCGGCGCGATTTGGGGAAAGCCAATAGCAGCTTCGATTCGCTGGTCGGGTCTTTCGATACCAATCTGAGACGGACGGGCGAACGGTTCGAAAAATTGAATATCGACACGTCTGCGAAGGATCTGACCGAAGCGTTGCCGCTCAATACACAACCGCGCAGATTGTCGAATTTCGACGAGGCGGACAAAACCGCCGATCAGTCCAGCGTCGCCAGCACCTCGTAAGCCAGCACGGCGCCGGCCACCGCCGCATTGAGACTGTCTGCACGGCCGCGCATCGGCATGGTGACACGCAGGTCGCATTCCGCCTCATATTGAGCCGGCAGACCTTGCGATTCGTTGCCGACCAGGATGAAGCATGGCGCGGCATAGGAGGCCCCGCGATAATCGACGGCGTCGCGCAGGCTCGCGGCCACCAACTGCCCCGGATCGCCGCGCAACCATGTGACGAACTGGGCCCAATCGGCGCGCGCGATAGCCTGCGTGAATATGGCCCCCATGCTAGCACGAACGGCTTCGACGCTGAACGGGTCGGCGCAATCGTCCAGCAGAACGAGGCCGCCAGCACCCACCGCATCGCAGGTGCGCAGCATCGTACCCAGATTGCCGGGATCGCGCAGCGCCTGCGCGACCAGCCAGATATCGCCTTTCGACCGATCGAGCGCCGACAGGGTCGTGGCGAATTCCGCGAACATGCCGACCACCGTCTGTGCATTGGCTTTGCCGGTGATCTTGGTCAGTATGTCCGGCGTCGTTTCGATGATGTCGCCGCCTGACGCCGCGACATCGCGTTCCAGCGCCTTGATCAACGGATGCGGATCGCGCCCCTTTGCCATGACAAGCAATTCGGGAATATGGCCGCATTCGCGTGCATCGGTCAGCAATCGCAGACCTTCGGCCAGAAACTTGCCCTCCCGCCGGCGTTGTTTGCGATCGCGCAGACTGCGCAGATATTTGACCGTCGGATTGGAAAAGCCTGTGATCTCGCGCCGCGCGTCATTTTCCCCCGGCATGTTCAACCGCCAAACCTATTCCTCACCGAAGCCATCTTCGATGAGGGCGGCCAGACGTTCGAATGCCGCCCTGCTGTCCGGCCCGCTGACAGTCAGTTCGACGGTATCGCCCCTCGCCGCGCCCAGCATCATCAACCCCAGGATCGATCCGCCGACCGCCGTGTTGCCATCCTTGTCGATGGTGACAGCGATACCTTCGGGCAGTTCCGCCACGGCGCCGACGAATTTCGCGCTTGCTCTGGCGTGCAAACCGCGCTGATTGACGATGAGAATGGTTTTGGAATGTTCGCTCATCGCCCGTTGCGGTCCGAAGATTGCATAGTAGCGGATACGCCGCGGTCGTCGTCGAGAAATTCGGACGCTACCGTGATGTAGGTGCGGCCCGCATCGCGTGCGGCCATGGCGGCGCTGCGCAGGTCGATCTTGTCGCGGACCCCGGCCAGGCGGATCAGCATCGGCAGATTGGTGCCCGCGATCACTTCGACCCGCCCCTTCTCCATCAGCGATATGGCGAGGTTGGATGGGGTGCCGCCGAACAGATCGGTCAGGATGATAACGCCTTGCCCGCTATCCACGGCGGCGATCGCGTCGGTTATTTCCGCGCGGCGTTTTTCCATATCGTCCGCCGGGCCGATGCACACGGTGACAATGGCGTCCTGCCGCCCGACGACGTGTTCCATCGCATTGACGAATTCTCCGGCCAGATTGCCGTGGGTCACCAATATCAAACCGATCATGACGCGCGCATCTGTGCGTGTTTCGCGCCGAATACAAGGGCTATGGCAAGACCCGCCATAGGAGCGGTAACACGCGCGGCGACGCGTTCCCGCGGCGTCATGGCCGGCCCTGCTCGATCTCGTCCGCAGCGCGCGATTGCAGATTGCGGTGAATCAGCGTGGGGGCGAACCCCGCGTCTTCCAGCGCCGCAGACATCCGGTCTGCCGTATAGACCGACCGATGACGACCGCCCGTGCAGCCGAAGGCGACATTGACGTAGCTTTTGCCCTGCGCCGCATAGAGCGGCAGCATGGTGAGGAGCAGATCGCGGATCCGATCGAAAACCTCGCCGAATGCCGGATCGCTGCGAATATGCTCGGCGACCGGCGCGTCGAGGCCGGTTTGATCCCGCAGTTCCTCGACCCAATGCGGATTGTCGAGGAACCGCATATCGAACACCAGATCGGCCAATGGAGGCGTGCCGCGCGCGAACCCGAAGCTGGAAATGATGAGCGACATGGCATCGGGGCGATCTTCGCGGAACTGTTCGCGGATCGATTGCTGCAACTGGTTGCTGGCATAGGCGGTGGTGTCGATCACCATATCGGCCCAGCGGCGTAGCGGTTCCAGCAATTCGCGCTCCGCCTGAATACCTACACGGACCGGACGGCCCGATGCCATGGGATGGCGCCGCCGCGTTTCGTTGTAGCGCCGCTCCAGCTCGCCGCTGCCGCAGTCCAGGAACAGGGTGGTGACGCGCACGTCGCCACACGCCGACAGATTTTTGACGGTATTGATGATGTCCCGCGGAACGAAGCCTCGCGTGCGCGAATCGAAACCGATCGCCAACGGTGTGGCATCGCTTTCCGCCCGTTCGAGCAGGCCGCCGAGCAGCCGGATGGGGAAATTATCGATCGCTTCCCAGCCCAGATCCTCCAATACGCGCAGCGCCGTCGTTTTGCCAGCGCCCGACAGGCCGGTCACCAACAGGATACGCTGCTGCTGCGGCATGCGGGCGGCGGCTTTGGTGTCATGGTTTATCGCGTTGTCAGTCATGGACGGCCGAACATGCGCGTTTTTCCCAATCGTGAAAACCAGGAACGGTTGGGTCGCGCGCAGCATCACGCGTTTCACCATGCATGGCGATGGCCCGCTCCACACGTATGACGTCCGCCAAATTCGGTCCGCCACGGCCTATCGCGATGCGGATATGCGGCATCTCGATACCGAGAATGCAGCAATTTTGGGCCCTTTCGACAAATCGCGGGGCGTTCGGATCGATTGCCATCGACAGCGCGACAGGCGCGGCGGTGCAGGGCAAACGTGCGATCCCGACATTGCGTAGCTCCAGCTTGCCGGCCGTCGCATGGGGCGGGGCGGCGTGAAGCCAGCCATCCTTTACGTTGAGGGCTACGCCATCATCGCCGATCAGCACGGCCCCGCGATCGATCAAACACAGGGCCAGCGATGTCTTGCCCGCCCCGGGCGCACCGCCGATCAACAGACCGCGTCCGCCGATCGCAACTGCGGTGTACTGCAACAAATGCTCGCGCACGCTCATGCGAAACCGTCCGTCGCGGCGTATGGCAATCGCAGGACGACGCAGGCACCCGGTTGCCCATCCGGTCGGTTCTGCGCGGCAAGCGAACCATCATGCGCTTCCGCGATGGTTCGCCCGATCGCCAAGCCTAGGCCGCTGTGATGGCCGAAATCCTCGGCATCCGGGCGGTCGGAATGGAAACGCCGGAAGACTTTTTCGCGCGCTTTCGGGTCGATCCCGCGTCCTTCGTCGCTGACCATCACCGATACGTCGGTATCGTCGATGGCGATGGTGACGTCGATGGTTCCCTCGGCCGGCGAGAAGGAGACCGCATTGTCCAAAAGGTTCTCGATCACCCGTTCGATCCGCACCGGCACGCCTTTGACCATCGCAGGGGAAAGCGGTTTGTGCAGTTCGACCCGGCGGTGTTCGTTCTCGTCGCGGTGTTCGCGCTGCCGTACGATCGCTTCGGTCAGGGCCGCGAGGTCGAACGCTTCGAATTTCGCGCGCGACAGTTCGGCGTCGATCCGGCTGGCTTCGGAAATTTCGGTGACCAGCCGATCGATCCGGCGGACGTCGTGGCTGGCGATGTCGGTCAGTTGCTTGCGCAGACCGGGGTCGTCGACCTTGCTTAGCGATTCGACCGCGCTGCGCAGGCTGGCAAGCGGGTTCTTGATCTCGTGCGCGACGTCGGCGGCGAAATGTTCGACCGCGTCGATCCGGTCGCGCAGCGTGTCGGGCATGTCGGATACCGCTCGCGCAAGCAGGCCGATCTCGTCCTGCCGGTCGGGCAGGCGGGGCACTTCCACCTCGCGTTCGCGCCCCTGCCGCACGCGAATGGCGGCAATGGCCAGTGCGCGCAGCGGGGTCACGATTGTGCGCGCCATGTACAACGATAACGTGACGGATAGGAATAGCGCGAGGAACACGCCGCTGACCAATGTCGAGCGCGCGCTGCGAACGGTTTCCGTAATATCGGTGGCGTTGCGGGTGGTCAACAAGGTCGAACCCTTCAAACCCACGGGCGCGGCGGCGTTGATAACCGGCGTACCGTCCGGTGCGTCGCGCAGCTGGATCTGGCTGATCCCCTCTTCCTGCGCGCGGGCCAATTCGGGCCACGAC
>JBASAR010000128.1:0-2439 GCA_049650705.1 Pontixanthobacter sp.
GAAATGCGGACCCGATGCCTGGGAAAGGGCGAGCTGCTGCTCAATTGGCAAACCTGATATGGGCGGTGACGGCATTGATTTGTCCATGCCCGTTCATCTATTTCAGTCAAGCATCTGTCCGTCGCGCTTTCGTGTCTAATTACGAACTTCGACCGGGACGCTTTCATAGTCGCTCGGCTGCTACCCACCACGCTGCGGGCCTATTCAAAAGGGGGCTGGGGTCGCAATAGGTTGCGGTTCGGACAAGACCGCTTGATCGCCAACCTCACGCACCACGGTTCTCGAAACACCCTACCGCTCATTCCAAACGGTACCGTGTAGATAGTCATGACGACCGGCAATTTTCGGGAGATACACCATAGAGCACAATCGGTTCGCAAAGATTCAAAGCAAGCCGATTAAACGCCGCGAAAGGGTTAGAAAGAGCGAAGGAAACGTACTTCGACTGAACGCGCCGCGGTCAATTTGCGTAACACACCTTTTTCACCGCTTTTACGATGCGTGGCGTATCGATCAGTGCCAGCTTCTCCAGATTGGCGGCATATGGCAAGGGAACGTCTTCGTTGCAAACCCGCGTCACTGGCGCATCCAGATCGTCGAAGCCGTCTTCCATACAAATCGCGATGATTTCCGAAGCGATCGAACAGGTCGGCCAGCCTTCCTCCGCAATAACCAGCCTGTTCGTTTTCGCCAGGCTTTCCAGAACGGTATCGCGGTCTAGCGGGCGCAAGGTTCGAAGGTCGATGACTTCCGCTTCGATACCGTCCGCTGCCAGTTCGTTCGCTGCTTCCAGCGCCAGCCCGACGCCGATGGAATAGCTCACGATTGTGACATCCCCGCCTTCGCGCATGATGCGCGCCTTGCCAATGGGAAGGACGTGATCGTCCAATTCAGGCAATTCGAAACTACGCCCGTAGACCAGTTCGTTCTCCAGAAATACGACGGGATCTTCGCATCGAATGGCTGCCTTCAGCAGACCTTTCGCATCCGATGAGTCGTAAGGCGCGATGACGATCAGACCGGGTACGCTGGCATACCATGGCCCGTAATTCTGGCTATGCTGTGCACCGACACGGCTGGCGGCGCCATTGGGCCCGCGGAATACCACTGGGCAACGCATTTGGCCGCCGGACATGTAATTCGTTTTGGCGGCCGAATTCACGATGTGATCGATCGCCTGCATCGCGAAATTGAACGTCATGAATTCAACGACAGGCCGCAGACCGCCCATAGCTGCGCCAGTACCGATCCCGGCGAAACCATATTCGGTGATCGGTGTATCGATCACGCGTTTGGGGCCGAATTCGTCCAATAACCCTTGGGTCACCTTGTAAGCGCCCTGATATTCGGCAACTTCCTCACCCATCACAAAAACGCGGTCGTCCCGGCGCATTTCCTCGGCCATCGCATCACGCAGCGCTTCACGAACGGTAACGGTGGCCATATTGGTGCCACGCGGAATGGCGGGGTCCGATTTTGGTTTGGCTTTTGCTGGTTTCGTGATCTCCGCTTCACTCTGCTCCCGTCCGACATCTTCGCCTTCCCCGGGAACGTCCTGCTTCACCGATGCGGGCGTTGGGGCGGCTTCGTCGCCGTCCCCCTCAAGCGTCAGAATGACTGTGCCGACGGCAACGTTCTCCGCCCCCTCGTCGATCAGCAGTTTTCCGACGGTGCCTTCGTCGATCGTTTCGAATTCCATTGTCGCTTTATCGGTTTCGATCTCGGCGATAATATCGCCCGGTTCGATAATATCGCCTTCCTTCACCAGCCACTTGGCGAGTGTGCCTTCCTCCATCGTGGGGGAAAGAGCCGGCATTTTTAGTTCGATTGCCACCGCTTAATACTCCCCGACCAGAATGTCGGTATAAAGCTCACCCTGATCCGGTTCGGTCGAACTTTCGGCAAAGTCCGCCGCCTCGCCCACGCGGGCGCGGATATCTTTGTCGATCGCTTTCAAATCGTCCTCGGACATACCCTGTTCGATGAGGACCTTCTTGATCGCTTCGATCGGATCCTTGTGGTCGCGCACATCTTTCACCTCTTCGCGGGTGCGATATTTGGCGGGATCGGACATCGAGTGGCCGCGATAGCGATAGGTGTTCAGTTCCATAAGAACCGGCCCCTTACCGTCACGCACATGTTGAAAAGCGATTTCAGCCGCATTGCGGACTTCCAGTACGTCCATCCCGTTCACATCCATGCCGGGAATTCGAAAGGCGGCTCCACGCCGGTGGAATTCGGTCTCCGCCGAGCTGCGTTTTACCGCCGTACCCATGGCGTAGCCGTTGTTTTCAATCACGAAGACGATCGGGAGATTCCACAGTTGCGCCATATTGAAGGTTTCGTAAACCTGACCCTGATTGGCGGCACCGTCGCCGAAATAAGCGAGGCATAGCCCGCCATCTTCCTTATACTTATGCGCCAACGCGAGTCCGCCAC
>JBASAR010000129.1:0-3902 GCA_049650705.1 Pontixanthobacter sp.
GGGGACGCTGCCTCAACGATGGCGGGTGGCAACATCTTGGCATGGTACCGCCGAATCGGGTCGAAACGGCGCGGCCCTTGCCCTCCGATGGCGGGTTGTTCGACGAAATCGATTAACGTCGTCGAAGAGTTTGGGCCGCCACTTGTTTCATAGCGGGGCATACCATGTCGCACGTTCAACGCCGTCGACCGTTAAACACCGAAAGGGCGGTTTATCGTAATCAACATGATTGCTCCTTCACCGGTGGAGGTCTTTCTTGCGGTCACATCGAAATGCGAGGGGTGCGGACCCGCCGCGATCCCGCGCCTTTCACCCCGTTCCCGCAGGCACCGGTCGGCGGCGGCAGTAGCGGCGGCCCGACCCTGATCGGGGGGCGTGGCGGGCCGGGCGGCGGCGGCGGATTGGGCGGCGGCTTCTTCGCTGGCTTTTCTTTCGTCGACTTCGTCGGGCAGCACCGGCACCAGTGGCGTTCAGGTTCCCGCGCCGCCCAGGACGATCCTGTTCGGTCTGGCCCCTGCGGCGGTGCTGGGCCGGCGCCGCTTTAAATCCACGAAACGCGACCATTGAGGTTGTCGGCGCATTAAGAACGTTTCGGTCGGCCTCATTCGGAAAGGGCCGCTTTTCCTCACTGCAGGGAGACCGATGGATACAAAAAGGGGAGCCGACATGGCCAGCTCCCCTCCCTTGTTTCCTATGCGTGTTCCTTATGCGGCAAGGTTGCGCAGCACGTAATGCAGGATGCCGCCATGCTTATAATATTCCATCTCGTTCGCCGTATCGATGCGACATTGCGCGGTGAAAGTGGCGCTGTCGCCATTGACGTGGGTGACCTCCACCTCGACGTCCTGACCGGGTTTGAGATCGGCCAACCCCTTGATCGAGAATGTGTCGTCGCCGTCCAGCCCGAGCGTCTGGCGCGTTTCGCCTTCCTTGAACTGTAGCGGCAGCACGCCCATGCCGATGAGGTTGGACCGGTGGATACGTTCGTAGCTTTCCACGATAACCGCGCGCACGCCCAGCAGGATGGTGCCCTTCGCCGCCCAGTCGCGGCTCGATCCGGTGCCGTATTCCTTGCCGCCGATCACGACCAGGGGCGTGCCGTCTTCCTTGTGCTTCATGGCGGCGTCGTAGATCGCCATCTGTTCGCCGTTATAGGTGGTGTAGCCTCCCTCGACGCCCGGAACCATTTCGTTCTTGATACGGATATTGGCGAAGGTGCCGCGCATCATCACGTCGTGATTGCCGCGCCGCGAACCGTAGGAATTGAAATCCGCCCGCGCGACCTGGTTGTTCATCAGATATTCCCCGGCGGGGCTGTCTTCCTTGATCGCACCGGCGGGGCTGATGTGATCGGTGGTGACGCTGTCGCCCAATACCGCCAACGGCTTCGCATCGGTGATGTCGGTAATCGGCGCAGGAGTCATCTCCATGTCTTCGAAATAGGGCGGGTTGGCGATGTAGGTGCTGCCGGGGCGCCATTGATAGGTGTCGGAACCGACCACATCGATCGCCTGCCAATGCTCGTCGCCCTTGTAAACGTCGGCATAGCGGTCTTCGAACATCTTGCGGTCGATGGAGCCGGAGCGGATTTTGCTGATCTCCGCGTTGGAGGGCCACACATCCTTGAGAAACACGTCGTTGCCGTCCTGATCCTGTCCCAGGGGGGTGGTGGTGATGTCCTCCGTCACGGTACCTTTCAACGCATAGGCAACGACCAGCGGCGGCGATGCCAGGAAATTGGCGCGCACGTCGGGCGATACGCGGCCTTCGAAATTGCGGTTGCCCGAAAGGACGCTGGCGGCGACGATGTCGTTGCCGTTGATCGCCTTGCTGATCGGCGGCGCCAGCGGACCGGAATTGCCGATGCAGGTGGTGCAGCCATAACCGACGAGGTCGAAACCGATCTGGTTGAGTTCGGATTGCAGCCCGGCCTTTTCGAGATAGTCCGTTACCACCTGGCTGCCAGGCGCGAGGCTGGTCTTCACCCAGGGCTTGGGCTTCAGGCCTTTCTCGTTCGCCTTCTTCGCGACCAGACCGGCGGCGATCAGCACATCGGGGTTGGAGGTGTTGGTGCAACTGGTAATTGCCGCAATGACCACGTCGCCATCGCCGATATCGTGATCCTTGCCATCGACCGGCGTGCGCACCGCGCCTTCTTTTTTGTAAACGGATTTGAGTTCGCTGTTGAACAGCTCGTCCACTTCGGGGAGGATGACCTTGTCCTGCGGGCGCTTCGGCCCGGCCAATGAAGGCACCACACTGGCCATGTCGAGATCGAGCGTTTTGGTGAAGATCGGCTCGTTTTCCGGTGTGAACCACATGCCCTGTTTCTTGGCATAGGCTTCGACCAGTTCGATCGTCTCTTCCGGGCGGCCCGTCAGGCGCATGTAATCCAGCGTCTTGTCGTCGATCCCGAAGAAGCCGCAGGTCGCGCCATATTCGGGTGCCATGTTGGCGATCGTCGCCCGGTCGGCGAGGGAGAGGTTGGACACGCCGGGGCCGTAGAATTCCACGAATCGCCCGACCACGCCGACTTCGCGCAGCATCTGCACGCAGGTCAGCACCAGATCGGTCGCGGTGACGCCTTCCGACATCTTGCCGGTCAGTTTGAAGCCGACGACCTCGGGCACCAGCATCGATATCGGCTGACCCAGCATCGCGGCCTCCGCCTCGATCCCGCCGACGCCCCAGCCCAGTACGCCCAGACCGTTGATCATGGTGGTGTGACTATCCGTGCCGACGCAGGTGTCGGGATAGGCGACCGCATTGCCATCAGCATCGTTCGTCGACCAGACGCCGCGACCGATGTGTTCCAGATTTACTTGATGGCAAATGCCGGTTCCGGGAGGGACCGCGCTGAAATTCTCGAAGCTCTTGCTGCCCCATTTCAGGAAATCGTAGCGTTCGGCGTTCCGCTTGTACTCGAGGTCCATATTGGCCTCCATCGCCTTGGGATGGCCGAATTCATCCACCATGACGGAGTGATCGATTACGAGGTTGACGGGCACCTGCGGATTGATTTTCGCCGTGTCGCCACCCAGTTTCGCGATCGCATCGCGCATCGCGGCCAGATCGACCACGCAAGGTACGCCAGTGAAATCCTGCAACAGCACGCGCGCCGGACGGTATTGAATTTCCTGCCCCGTCTTGGGGTCTTTCTGCCAGTCGGCGATGCCCTGAATATCGGCCTTCGAAATGGTGAAGCCATCGTCTTCGAACCGCAGCAGGTTTTCCAGCAGTACCTTCATCGAGAACGGCAGTTTCGACACGTCGCCGATCGTTTCCGCCGCCTTGTCGAGCGAGTAATAGGCGTAGGATTTGCCGCCCACATCCATCGTGCTGCGGGTTCCCAGAGTGTCTTTGCCGACCTGTGTCATGAGGCGTTCTTGTCCTTGTTTCGAGAAGGGGTTTCGAGAAGGGGCCCGGCGGCACGGATAGGTCACCGTTTGGCGGGCATATATATGACCTTGCACCTGCTACTTTTCCGCCATTCGGTCAAGGGCGGGGCGTGCCGTGCAGCGATGGAAAAACGGTTCGGGGACACGTTTCGTTCCGCCTTTGCCCCCGTGCCGTCACACGACGCTCTGCTCCGTTTGCAACACGACCGGTGTGCGGCGTGCGGCGATCCAGCAACCGGCGATGATCAGGACGGTCCCGGCCATGGTCGGCACCGTCACCGCTTCGCGAAAGAACAACCACCCGAACAGCGCCGCCCACAGGAAACCTGTATATTCCAGCGGAACGAGGATTTGCGCCTCCGCCCGCGCATAGGCCCATGTAATCGCCAGCGAACCGCACAGCGTCAGCGCGGACGCCGCCGCGATATCGCCGAACACTTGGCGCTCCGGCATCGCGAAGAACCACGGTGCGAACAGCAGCAGCACGCCGCCCGCGACGCCGCT
>JBASAR010000130.1:0-25295 GCA_049650705.1 Pontixanthobacter sp.
GTTCGATCCCGGCCCATGCCGTGGCTGCCGCGCTTGGCCTTGAAATGCTGTGCGTAGCGAAAATCGATCAGCGTATTGAGGCCCTGTACCGCCTCGAACACGATATCCCCGCCCTTGCCGCCATTGCCGCCATCGGGGCCGCCATATTCGACATATTTTTCACGGCGGAAGCTGACCGCTCCCGGCCCGCCGCCACCGGATTTCAGATATATCTTAGCTTGGTCGAGAAAATGCATAGGCGGGCTTTACCGTCACCACGCGCGTTGCGCCAGCGTCGGCACGGCTATCGGAGATCAGTCCGTCCCCGGAGTTTCGTCCGCTGGGGTCGGGATCGGTTCGACCACCGGATTGCTCACGAATACCGGTTGCTGCGTATTGGTGGAGCCTGGCGTATTTTCGAAGGGGGCTTCCGGTACGGTTTGAGCCGTCGGCTGGTCCAGGAAACCGGGATCGTTGGCCGATGCCACGGGTCCGATGACCGGCTGGTTTTCGGGTGCCGTGTATGTAGGTGCAGCCTGCGCAGACGACGGCGCCACCGGCACATCGCGGATCATCGATCTTCCGACCGCTTGCGGTAATATCGATCCGCCAGAAATGCCGGTGTTGTCATAATTGTTGGCGAAACTCGCACTGGGGGGCGCGTATTCTGCATCCCAAGCCACCACGTCCCCCCGATACCGCTCTAGCGCGCTGTAAAAGCTGGTGAACACCTGCTCCAGCCGCGGAAGATACGCCATCGCGAACGCATTCAAATCGCGGTCGGGCGTCAAGGTATAGGCATTCGCAACTTCCAACGCCGCATCGCAGAACTGCGTCTGTGCGGGCGGCAGGGCGTAGTAATTATAGACCTGCGTCATATACCGGTCGAATTGCGGCCTCCAATCGGAACCATGTTCGCTAGTATACGCGCGTCGCAACTGCGTATTGACGTCGTTCAACGCCTTTTTGTTCCCATCGAGGAAACTGGCATATGCCGGCAAGATTGCGGCATATTGCGATTGTACGCAGTTGAGCGCCGCGACATTCAGACCGGACCGCAGGTTCCACACCGTTTGCGGTGTGGACAGGCCGTAATTCACCGTCTGCCGCACCCCGAACGCGTCGCGTGGCGGGATATACATATTCACGGTTGCACCACCCGGCGGAAGCGGACGCGGCGGAATGATCTTAACGGGCGGCGAAGGCGGGGGCGGCGGCGGAGGGGGCGGCGGCGGTGTCACACAACCGGCGAGCAATGTGAGGCCCAGCCCGGCAGCTACGAGTTGAATTCTGGCAGTGTTTGACCGCAACATGCTTTCCTGACCTCTCGAAATGTCGATCCGCGTATGATGGTGGACCGTGCCTTACGCTAATCTGAAGGGCGACTGTAAAGGGTCGGTAACGCAAAGAAAATGCCCGGAATGCATTTCGCATTCCGAGCATCGAAAAGTGAGTCCCCCACGCAACAATCGCGGGGAACATATACGTTTGCCTATTCGCGGTTCCCCATGAACCGCAGCAGGAACAGGAACATATTGATGAAATCGAGATAGAGACTCAGCGCGCCCATGATCACCGATTTCTTTTCGACGGGCGTTCCGCGAACGTAGCTATATTCCGTCTTCAAACGCTGCGTATCATACGCAGTCAAGCCGGCGAATATCAGCACACCCAGAGCGGAAATCGCCAGTTCCAATCCGGGCGAACCGATCAGGAAGGCGTTCAACAGCGACGCGATGATCAAACCGACCACACCCATGATCAGGAACGTCCCGAGACCGGACAGATCCTTCTTCGTGGTATACCCGAACAGGCTCAGCCCCGCGAATGCGCCGGCCGTAGCGAAGAACGTCAGTGCGATGGACTCGCCGGTGTATACGAGGAAGATCGACGAGAGGGAGAGACCCATGACCGCCGAATATCCCCAGAACATCGCCTGCAACGTGGCGGCGCTGAACTTGTTCGCGCCGAAACTCATCGCAAGAACGAAAGCGAGCGGCGACAGCATGATGACCCAAGTCAACAATCCGCCGTTCAACACCTGCGCCGCAAGCCCGCTTTGCGCGAACAGCAAGGCGATCACACCGGTGAGCAGTACGCCCGATGCCATGTAATTATAGATCGAAAGCATGTGGGACCGAAGCCCTTCGTCATGCACGATACCGGTTGCATTGCCGCGTGCATCAGCACCCGGCATGCCGGCCATATTGCCGAAACCCGTCCGCTGATTGCGGCCATCGTTCCAATTAGCCATTTTCAACCCAACTCCTGTTTCCGGCACCCCATATGGACCCCGGCTCTGGGAGCAATATCGGTGTTTTTGGCCTGCTTTTCAAGTAAAACCGGTGGCAAACCTTGCATCACATTAACGCTTCGCATCGCTATCCCGCGCCAATTCTGTGCCGCGGTCGCGCGCAGCTTCCAAACAATCGCGCATAAGGCGGTTCAACGCTTCGTTCGCGTCGAGAACGTCCAGCCCCTTCTGTGTCATGCCGCCGGGACTGGCGACCTTCGCGGCGAGCGTATCCGGATCCAGCGGAGATGACGCCGCCAAAGCGGCCGCCCCTTCCACCATGGCGACCGAAAGCCGGGTGGCTTGCTCCCGTTCCAGACCCAGATCGCTTGCGCCGGCGGCGAGCGCGTCGATGAACCGATACACGAAACCGGGCCCGGACCCCGTCAAGGCCGTCACGAGGTCGAACTGCGCTTCCCCGTCCAGCCATTCGGCCGTGCCGATGTCCTGTGCCAGCTTGGTGACGGCGGATGTCTGCGCCGGCGAGAGGCCGGAACCGAACAGCGCGTTTGGCGACTTACCCAGCGCGGAGGCAAGATTGGGCATCAGTCTGACGATCCCGCCCGCTTCGGGAAACCGGCTGCGATAAGCGTCAATCGGTAGCCCGGCGAGGACCGTGAGCAAAACCGTATTTTCGGACAATAGCGTTGCCAACCCTTCGGCCACATGGTCAAGCAGGTGGGGTTTCACACCCAATAGCACCGCATCGTAGGGTGCGTCTGATCCGTCCGCCGTCGGCCAATCATTGTGCACGATCAGATCGTTGGCAACCTGCGAACGGCGCGGATGATACACCTCGAACCGGTCGGCGGCATAACCTGCGCGTAGCCAGCCATCGACCATTGCCCCGGTCATGGTGCCGAAACCGACGATCAATATCCGATCGAACGCCATCGTTTCAGGCTTCCCCGGCCGCATCGATCAACGCGCTGTCCAATGCATCATGCGGCGATTTGTCGCCCCACAGCACGAATTGGAACGCCGGATAGAACCGGTCGCATTCTTCCACCGCGGTTTCGACGATGGCCTGCGCCTGGTCCAGACTCAATAGTCCGTCATTTCCCAACAGCGCTGCGTTTCGGTAGACCAGCAGATCACCTTTGGACCAGATGTCGAAATGACCGAGCCACATTTGCTCGTTGATCAACGCCAGCAATTCGCATGTCGACGCGCGGCGGTCTTTCCCCACGCGCACTTCCGGCAGGCATAGCAGTTGCAGGACATTGTCGTCGCCGCGCCAAACGGCACGAAGCTGATAATTGGTCCAGCTGCCCTGTATCTCACCCGACAGTTCGTCGGCGGATGTCGCGGTGAAAGGCCATCCGCGCGCTTCGAACAGGGCCGCCAGCATGTCGACCGGCGCCGCGTTCTCGTCGAGCGTATAAGGCGCATCGCGGAGCATCATTGCGCGCGGATCGACAGGCTGCATTCGTTCATGCCATCCGCGATGAAGCGGGTCGTTGGTTACCGCAATCGTAAAAAATGCCAGCGTTGGGGAGAAGTCGTCTTGGCTGTTCAAACCCTGTGCAAAAGGCGGGCGATGAATGCCGGCGCGTGTCAGCCGACGGGATCGACTTGTTCGCCATCGGCACTGGTGAAGGCGAAACTGTCGAGCCCGGCGCCCTTCAGTTCGGCAACCGCGGCATTCGCGGCCCGGCTGTTTTCAAACGGTCCTGCCAGCAACCTGTTTGTGCCACCCCATTTTGCGACGTAGCCATTCTTGCCCGCAAGGATATCGCCCGCCTTGCTTCGCATACGGCGCCAATCGAATGCCAAAGCGTCGCGATCGCGACCCGTGGCGATCTGGGCCCAGAACCGGCGCGGATTGGCAGGGGGTGCAAGCTTTGCCACTTCGGCTTGCGCCGTTTTGGTCTGTTCCGGTTGGGGTGGTTTTTCACGCGGTGGCTCGATCGCCGATATGTCTACGCCGCGCTGCATGGCGGCGGAAACGGAGGGGGTTTTGGCTGCGAAATCCGCAAACGCCGCGTTCAGCGATTGCGGAACCTGCTGCACAGTCGGCGCCGAGATGTTGGCGGTTTGCGGTCGGGGTGTTGGCGCTTCGCCACTTTCCGTTGTCAGGTCGATATCCGGAGCCGTTGGCGCTGCGTTGGCAAGGGATGTCGCAGGTGCAGGTACGGGAACCGGTGCCGGTGTAACTATCGGTGCCGGTAACAGTGCCTCGGTCCGCGCAAGCTCGAACCCCGGTTCGGCGGATGGCGTCGCGGTGGCAACGGTGCCGACGGGTGGCAACTCACCGGCCTTTCGCGTGTTGATCTGTGGAACGGCCGCCAGCGCGGGCGATGGTTCGGGGGGAGAGATTTCGTTTGTGGTACGCGGCGAGACCGGAACTGCTGCGGCTGCCAATTCCGCCTGGGCAAGCCGCTCTCGGCGCGCCGCGCGCGTACGGGACAGCGCGTTTCGCGATGTCGTTTCGGTGGTATTGCGCCGGGTCCGCCGTTCGGATCGGCGCTGAGAGCGGGTTGATACCCGTTCGGTTCCGGCATCCGCCCTTACGGGAGGGGCGGCGGCGGGCGGCTGCGACGGGCCAAGTGGCGCGCCTTGCGGGGCTAACTGGGTATCCCGCGTGACCAAGACCGAAGCGGGATTGGCGAGCCCGGCATAACCCGCAACACGCGGGGCATCGCGGCCGATTTGCGAGGCTTGTGGAAATACACCCAGATTGGCCGCCGCCGCCTGCTGAGCGGGGGTCAAACGGGGCATGTAGCGCAAATACGGCGCAATGCGCGAAGCCTGGCCGCGCGGCATGGCCTGTTCGGCAATTCCCACCGCCTCGGCACCCTGCCCAAGAATGGCAAGACCGAAGGCGCGGATGCGGAAAGCCAACAGACTGTCCTGCCCCATAAGCGGCGCGATGGCCGCTTCGAAGCCGGGGCGATCGCCCGATATGGCATGATTGATGGCCAGTCGCTGCCGGATAAGGGCATCGTCTCCCGATGCGAGGGCACTCAGGTATTGCTGCCGGGCCGAGGCATTGTCGCCCACCAGATCGTAGGCCAGCCCTCGATCCCCGGCGAGCGCGCGGGTCGATATTCCGGCGGCCTCCGCTTCGTCGAACAGACGCAAGGCATCGAGCGGGCGGGATTTGCGAATATAGGCGCTCGCCAGACCGAGCTTGATGCGGGCGTTGCCTGGCGAAAGCTCCTCCGCACGTCCGAAGAACCCGATTGCGGCGTCTACGTCGTTCACTTTGAGCGAAGCGTTGCCGGCGTCGATCAGCGCGTCGACATTGTTGGAATTGCGCGCGAGCAATCGCAGCGCCTCGTTCAAATCCGACACGCCGGCAGGCGGCAATGGCTGGACCACCTCCTGCGCTCCGACGGCATCCTCGAACGTAGCCGTAGCAACCATTACCGCGGCGATCGCGGCGAGGCTTGTCATAAAAGGAGGACGCATAGATTTCATCGTTACGGTCAGACAATCCCGAGGCGCACGCGGTCAAGCGCCACGCCGCAAACGTGGTGGATTTGTTGTGCTATACCCCGTCCAGCGACGTTGCATCCCGGCCGCGACGAAGCGTGGCCGGGGGCAGCCTACTGGTTGTTTTGACGCCCCAGAAAACGCGGGATGTTGAGCGACCCGCTATCATCCTCGTCGTCGTCATCGTCCCGATTGCGGTTGTCGCTCGATCCGCGGGATAGGTTCGCCATACGTTCGAAAAGGGTACTACCTGCACCGGCCGATCCTGCACCGCCCTGTTTGCCGGAGGCGCCTGATCGGTCCCCGTCCCCATCGTCGCTGAGAAGACCGCGCCGTTTGCCGGGCTTCTCCTGCGTCGGTGATTGCACAGGTTCGTTCTGTTGCGCCAAACGGTCGGCATTCAAAAGGAGTTCGTCGCGGCCATCGCGATCATTAGTGCCGTCGCGGGATTCGGCTTCGGAAACCAAATCCAGCGGCGTGTCCTCACCATCATCAGCCATACCTACGGAACGTCCCGCACCTGCAATATCGGGACCGTTATCGATCTCGTCCCAATCGTCCGATTTTCCATCTGCGAAACCGCGATCGGCGATGCCGCCATGGCCGGCATCGCTTGCCGGATCGGGCATTGCGCCGCCACTGCGATCCGCACCGGTGCCGCTGTCATCGCCGCCTTCGACGTCGTAATCCTTCGGCAAATTCTCCCGCATGCCTGCCAGCGGATCGACGATGTCGTCGACATCGCCATCGTCTTCCTCGTCGTCGTGGCCCATCGACAGGCCGGAAAGGCCGATCGACTTGGGCGACGATTTCGGCATCGTCGTTTCGGGTGTGTCGTCGTATTGATCGTCGTCGGGCAGGTCCAGAACGGGTCGCTGCGGCGCGCGGGCACTGCCCATCGACAGGGATGACGACAGTGCATGTGCATCCGCCGAACCGCTGGTCGCGCGCGCTTCCGCGTCGATACCCGTCGCCACCACCGACACGCGGATCTTGCCATCGAGATCGGGATTGAAGGCGGACCCCCAGATGATATTCGCGTCCTCGTCCACCAATTCGCGGATGTGGTTGGCCGCCTCGTCCACTTCGAGGAGCTTCATGTCCTCGCCGCCGATGATGGAGATGATCACGCCTTTCGCGCCCTGCATGGAAACCCCATCCAGCAGCGGGTTGGCAATAGCGCGTTCGGCTGCTTCCAGCGCGCGATTTTCTCCCTCGCCTTCCCCGGTGCCCATCATCGCCTTGCCCATTTCCTCCATTACCGATTTCACGTCGGCGAAATCGAGATTGATCAGGCCGGGCATGACCATCAGATCGGTGATGGATCGCACGCCCTGCTGCAGCACCTCGTCGGCAAGCTGGAACGCTTCCTTGAAGGTAGTGTCGGCCTGCGCGATCAGGAAAAGGTTCTGGTTCGGAATGACGATCAGCGTATCGACATGGCGCTGCAGTTCGGCGATGCCGGCCTCTGCGGCGCGCATCCGCCTTGTGCCTTCGAACAGGAACGGTTTGGTGACGACGCCCACGGTGAGCACGCCCTTGCGCCGCGCCGCTTCCGCGATGACCGCCGCCGCGCCGGTGCCGGTACCGCCGCCCATGCCCGCCGCGATGAAGCACATGTTCACGCCGTCCAGCGCGTCTTCGATCTCGGCAGTGGTTTCTTCCGCCGCCGCCTTGCCGACTTCGGGGCGCGCGCCCGCACCCAACCCGCCGGTGATGTCCGGCCCCAGCTGTATGCGGGTTTCCGCCGCCGCCGTGTTCAGTGCCTGCGCATCGGTGTTCGCGACGATGAATTCGACCCCTTCGATCTGCGCGTGGATCATGTTCGCGATCGCGTTGCCGCCCGCCCCGCCGACGCCGATGACGGTAATTTTGGGGCGGAGTTCGTCGGATGCGGCGGGGCCGATATTGATGCTCATGAAATGTCCCTCCAAGGGAAAATACAGCGTTCGAAATTATGTGGCGCGGTTTGGCACAAAGCGATTCGGGGGTGCAAAGGGAAAATACGCTTATCCACAGGGTCCGGATGCACCCTGACGTGATGACCGCCCTTCATCAAAAATATTCTCGGGCGGCGCGGAACACCCGGTTTACGAGCGCTACGCCCCCGGCCTTTACCGTTTTTTGATATCCCATGTCGATCGTGCGGATGTCCAGGGGGTCGTCCGCAGCGTACAGACAAATCCCCGTCAGCGTCGCAAAACCGGGGTTTGCGTGTGCTTCGGGCAGACCGCGAAGCACAGGCGGTTTGCCTATCCGCACCGTTCGGCCCAATGCGCTCTGCATGAATTCCGCGATGCCGGCAAGTTCCGCGCCGCCCCCCGTCAAGACCATTTGCCCCCCGCGCGCGCCGGCAAACCCCATGTCCTTCAACGCACGATTTATTTCATCCGACAGCAGCGATAGCTGTTCCGTCACCACCGAAACGAGTTCCGCACGTGGTATCCTGTTCTGATCGTCTGCCCCACGTGCGACGGGGTTGACGTTATCTTCCCCTGGACCGTTCACCGGGACCATTTCGCGATGGTCTGTCGGGCTGGCGATCGCCGATCCGGCCACGCATTTCAGCCGCTCCGCCTGAAACCGGCGCACTCCGAAAGCGGATGCGATCGCATCGGTGATGTCGGCGGCCCCCATCGGGATCGCTTTCAAGCCGACCAGCATTCCGGCGGTATAGACGGAGACATTGGTGGTCTGCCCCCCGATTTCTATCAGCGCCGCCCCGAGTTCGCGTTCTTCGTGACTGAGGCACGCATGGCCCGCCGCGATGGGTGCCGCGACAACACTCATGACTTCGAGATGGGCGTTCTGAACCGCCTCGATCAGATTGCGGACCGGCGCACCTTCGGCCAGCATGACGTGAATATCCACGCCAAGGCGTTCGGCATGAAGCCCGACGGGATTGGCCACGCCATGCGCGCCGTCCAGGGTGTAATGCGCCGGTTGCGCATGCAGGACCATCCGCCCGTCCGGCTGAATACTGCCCCGCGCATGGACCAGCAATTCATCGATATCCTCTTCCTCGATCCGGCGACCGCCGATATCGATTTCCACATTCGCCGTCCGGCTGGCGAGGCCGGCCCCCGCGCAGCCGACCCAGACGCTGGAAATGTCGGTGCCGGCGTTCTTCTCTGCGCGCTCGACGGCATCGCGAATGGCGTAGGTCGCGGCGGCCATGTCGGTGATGTATCCGCGCTTGATCCCCTGGCTGGCCCGATGGCCCGATCCCAACACAATCATTTCGCCGGTTTCGGAAATGCCCAGGATCATCGCGGAAATGCGAAACGAACCGACGTTGACGGCGCCGAACACGCGGCTGATACGCGGCATCGCCATCAGGGTGTTTCCGCTTCGGCGGCGGCTTGCTGCGATCGGCCGGGGATGCGCATATACATGCGGTCCGGTGCGCGCATGTCGAATTTGGCGACCTTGCCACCCAAAAGGCGGCTGGTTCCGTCCAGCTTCGCAAATGTAATCAGCGCGGCCGATGCTTCTTTCGTTCCCTGCGGCAGGGCAAGGACTTGCGCCGTATCGAAGGTAACGTCCCATCGCCTGTTGCCGACCCATTCGGCAGCGGCGACCCGCGGTTTCAGCGCGGGCGCGATATCGAGCAGTTCGGTCAATCGCGCGACCTGCGTCTGCGCGCCGGCGCCGGAAATTGTCAGCATGCCTTTCGCATTCGCGCGCGAAATGGGTTCCAGTTCCGCGCCGGTCGGGTCGATAAGGACCAGCCGGTCGGCTTTTTGCAGCACGGCATGGGGCGCGCGTTCGACGATGTCGACGACCACCGTATCGGGCAGCTGCCGCGATATGCGCGCGTCGCGCACCCAGCTCAATTGCAGAAGATCGTCGCGAATAGCGTCCACATCGACCAGCGGCATCGGTTGCCCCAGCTGAACCCGTTCGTAGATCTTAAGTTCGTTGATCCGGTCCGCCCCGCGCACGCTCACCCGCTGAACGACGAAGCCCGCCTCGGTCGCCGCGACCGCAACCTGTTGCTGCGCCATCGCGGGAACGCCTGCCATGCTGGCCACAAGCCAGACGATGGCAACCATGCCGCCCAATATCATGGCGAGGAAAATTCGCTGCAATTGCGCTTCGGTGAAGGGCAGCACGTTCATGATGCTGTCCATGACCGAACCTGTGTGCGCCTTGGCCCTGCGCGCCGTATGCGCGCGATTGCTGGCGGCGGCGGACCGGCGCACGCCCTTCGCCTTTCGTTTAACGGTCGCCATGAATGCCCCCCGCCCGCCTGGATAGCGCATCGGCGACGATAGCTTCCACCAAATCGCCGTAGTCCATGCCCCGATGCTTCGCCTGTTCCGGGACCAGGCTCAATGGCGTCATGCCGGGCTGGGTATTGGTTTCGAGGACGAACAGTCCCGCTTCGCCCAGCGTATCGTCCCAGCGGAAATCGGTGCGACTGGTTCCGCGGCATTCCAGCATTTCATGGGCGCGAATGGCATAGGACAGACACAGCTTCGCGATATTTTCGGGAATGTCTGCGGGGCAAATATGGTCCGTCATGCCATCGGTGTATTTTGCATCGAAATCGTAGAAGCCGTTCTTTGGGACCAGTTCTGTCACGCCCAGCGCCCAAGGCCTGCCGACGCGATCGATCACCGCCGTCGTCAACTCGCGCCCCTTGATGAACGGTTCGGCCAGCAACCGGTCGAATTCCTGCCACGGCCCGGCAGCGTCTCGGCGGATCGGATTGCCGCATTCACTATCATCCGTCACGATCGCCACGCCGACGCTGGATCCTTCGTTCACGGGTTTGAGCACATAGGGGCGCGGCAGCGGGTCCTTCACATACAGGGACTCGCAATCGACCATACGGCCTTCCGGCATGGGAATACCCGCCGGTACCAACGCCTGTTTGGTCAGCTGTTTATCGATCGCGATGACGGATGTCGCGAGGCCTGAATGGGTATAGGGAACACCCATCAAATCGAGCATTCCCTGCACCGTGCCGTCTTCACCCGGAACGCCGTGCAACGCATTGAAAACGACATCCGGTGCGGCATCGGCGATGCGGGTGGCGACATCACGGTCCATATCGATCCGGGTCACGCGATAGCCGCGTCCCTCCAGCGCATCGGCCACACCGTTGCCACTCATCAAAGAAACGACGCGTTCGTTCGCCCAGCCGCCCATCAGCACGGCGATATGGGTGTCTTGCGGTATCGCCCCCGTCATGGCCGCCCCACCCGTTCGATTTCCCACTGCAGATCGATACCCGAATTGGCGCGAACGATCCGGCGGATATCTTCGCCCAGCGATTCAATATCGGCGCTCGTTGCGTAGCCGGTGTTGATGAGGAAATTGGTGTGCTTCTCGCTTACCTGCGCCCCGCCCATGATCCGCCCGCGGCAGCCTGCCCTGTCGACCAGTTCCCACGCTTTTTCACCGTCCGGGTTCTTGAAGGTCGATCCGCCGGTTTTGGTGCGCAAAGGTTGCGATTCCTCGCGTGCCTTTGCGATACGATCCATCTCCGCACCGATGTCGCTCGGTTCGCCGGGCGTGCCCTGAAACCGGGCGGCGACCACTGTCGCGGTGGCCGGCAGGGCGGAATGGCGATAGCTGTAATTCAGGTCCGCGGTCGGCAGAGTATGGCATTGGCCGTCACCCATGATGACATCGCAGTCGATCAGGATGTCGGCAACTTCGCGCCCATAGGCCCCGCCATTCATGCGAACGAAACCGCCGACGGTGCCGGGTATGCCGCGCAGAAACTCCAGGCCCGCTATGCCGGCATCGCGCGCGGTCGACGATACCAGAATGCCGCTTGCGCCGCCGCCGCACGCGATCCGATGATCGCCCATATCGGCAACCTGCGCGAATGGTTTGCCCAGCCGCACGACCACGCCGGGCACACCGCCATCGCGGACGATCAGATTGGAACCCAGCCCCAATGCCATCACCGGCATCCGCCCGCCCAGCCGACCGAGGAATTCACGCAAGTCATTCGTATCGGCAGGTTCGAACAGCCAGTCCGCCGCGCCGCCGGCCTTGAACCAGACGAGTTTTGCCAAAGGCGCATCGGGCGTCAGTGTGCCGCGGATGCCGTCCATCTCGAATGGCACTTCGATCGCAGTATCGATTTCGCCAGCGGGTGCGCCGCCATGATCGGCCGCTGCATTTTCGCCGGGCTGGTTCATGCCGCCACCCCTTCGCGATGGGTTTGGATATTGCCCGCAAGATCGCTTGCCCACCGGGTGATATCGCCCGCGCCGAGGCATACGATCAGATCGCCCGGCCCGATTTCTTTCGCCAATATACGCGCCAGCGCAGGCTCGTCCGCGATGGTCGCCGCGGACCTATGTCCCCGCGATTTTAGACCCGCGACCAGCGCATGGGAATCGACGCCCGCAATGAGGTCTTCGCCCGCTTCGTAAACCGGTGTCACGAACACCATGTCGGCATCGTTGAAGCAGCTTTGGAAATCGTCCATCAGATCGTTCAGCCGCGAATAGCGATGGGGCTGCATTACCGCGATCACGCGCCCCTTTCCCCCGGCGGACACACTCTCTTGCGCGGCGGACAGCACGGCGCGAATTTCGACCGGATGGTGCGCGTAGTCATCGATCACGGTCGCGCCGGCGATGCTGCCCACCTTGGTAAACCGCCGCCGGACCCCGCCGAAGCTTGCGAAACCGCCCGCAATCACTTGGTCGGTGCAGCCCATTTCAACCGCCACCGCAATCGCAGCCAGCGCGTTCTGCACATTGTGACGGCCCGGCATCGGCAGGGTGACGCCTTCGATCCGTCGGTCTTCCTCCCCCCGCTGGCGCACCACGACATCGAAACGGTTGCCCCCATCGAACGGCTGCACGTTCACGCCGCAAATATCCGCTTGCAGATTGAAGCCGTAAGTAACCACTCGCCGATCGCGGACCTTGCCGATTACCGCCTGCACTTCCGCGTGGTCGATGCACAGGATTGCCGCGCCATAGAAGGGCACGTTGTGAATGAATTCGACGAACGCCGCCTTGACCCCGTCGAAATCGCCATAATGATCGAGATGTTCGGGATCGATGTTGGTGACCACGGAAATCGTACCGTCCAACCTCAAAAAGCTGCCGTCGCTTTCATCCGCTTCGATCACCATCCAGTCGCTGTCGCCCAATCGGGCGTTCGACCCATATTGTTCGATGATCCCGCCATTGATGACCGTGGGATCGATATCGCCTGCGTCCAACAACGCGGCGATCATGCTGGTGGTGGTGGTCTTGCCATGCGTGCCGGCCACTGCAACGGTACTTTTGAGGCGCATGAGTTCCGCCAGCATTTCGGCACGGCGAACCACCGGAATGCGGTTTTCCAGCGCGAAGGCGACTTCCGAATTGGATCGGCGCACGGCGGTAGACGTAACGACGACGGCGGCCCCATCCACATGGGCCTGTTCATGGCCGATATGCACCGATATGCCGCGTTCCCGCAACCGCTTCACGCTGATGCTGTCGGACAGGTCGCTGCCCTGCACGGTGTAGCCTAGATTGTGCATCACCTCGGCAATGCCGGACATGCCGATGCCGCCAATGCCGACAAAATGGATGGTCCCGATATCGGTGCCGACGCCTTTCACGATGCGGTGTCCCTGGCAGTCTGTGCAACCTGCGCCCCCTGCGACGCGCCGCGTGCGTTGTTTTGGCCGACATGGATGATGTCCATCATTTCCGCCCCGCCGAAACTCTCGACCAGATCGGCCAAATCGCCGACCGCGTCGGGTCGTCCGCAATTCCACGCGGCATGGGCGGCGGTTGCGAGCGTTTCGGGGCGCTGTGCCATGGCCTGTATCTGCTTCGCCAGTTCCTTCGCGGTGAAGCGCGACTGCGCGATCGAACGTGCACCGCCCGATTTGGCCATTTCGCGGGCATTGGCCGTCTGGTGATCGTCCGTCGCGATGGCCAGCGGAATCAGTATCGCGGGTCGCCCCACCGCCGTCAGTTCGGCGATCGTGGACGCACCCGCCCGCCCGATGAACAGATGCGTGTCGGCAAGACGTTCGGCCATGTCGTCGAAATATGTGCCCAGTTCGGCAGGAATGTCATGGCTGCGGTACCGTTCGCGAACCGCGTCGATGTCTTCGGGCCGGCATTGCTGCGTCACCTGCAACCGCGACCGTAACGCCGGCTGAAGCATGGCAAGCCCATCGGGCACGACTTCGGATAGAATACGCGCGCCCTGACTGCCGCCGGTGATCAGAATACGCAGCAGGCCGTCTTCGCTGAAGGGGGGATAGGGCTCCTCCCGCAAATCGAGGACCTGCGCCCGCACCGGATTGCCCACCAGATGAACCTTGCCGCGATATTTCGATTTCAGGCGCGCGATCTGCGGATAGGCGGTGGCGATAGCCTGCACCCTTTTTGCCACCAGCCGATTGACACGGCCCAGAACCGCGTTCTGTTCGTGCACGATCGCCGGTATATTCGCCGATGTCGCAGCCAGAATGGCAGGCGCAGCCGGATAGCCGCCGAAACCGACCACCGCGCTGGGTTCGAAACTTTCGAACAGACGCAGGGCCATCTTTCGGCCATCCCAAAGCGCTTTGAGAGCGCCGAACCATTTCAGCGGGTTCTTCCCGAACCGACCGGAGGGAAGCACATGAGCGGGCAGGAAATCGGGCTTACCCGGGATCGCTGCTCCACGCACATCGGTAATCAGCGCCACGTGATGCCCGCGCCGTTCCAGTTCGGTCGCCAGCGCGAATGCCGGGATCAGGTGGCCGCCCGTACCGCCAGCGGCGAGCACATAATGCCGGTTCGCTCCACTCATGATCGTGTGCCCCCATGCGACGTGAATGCGCGCAACCCGGGAATTTCGCGCGTCAGGAACGGATTACGCCGCGTGATCGCAAGCAGCAGCCCGGCGGCCAGACATACCGCAATCGTGCTCGAACCGCCATAGGACACCAGCGGCAGCGTCATGCCCTTGGACGGGAACAGCTGTAGATTGACCAATATATTGATGAACGCCTGCCCCCCGATCTGCGTCGCCAGCCCCGCCCCGGCCAGCAGTTTGAACAGGTTCGTTTCATCCGCCAACCGCACCAGCACACGCGCGATGATGGCAAGATACAGGATGACGATGACCGCGCAGGTGATAAGGCCAAATTCCTCCCCGATGACGGAAAATATGTAATCCGTATGCGCTTCGGGCAGGTTCAGCTTGCGAATACCCAGGGCATAGCCGCTTCCGGTCCATCCCCCGGCGAGAAGCGTACGCTGCGCCAGATCGACCTGGTCGAACGCGGTGCCCCCGCCCAGAAAACTGTCGATCCGGTTGCGGGCGTTGTCGTACAAGAAATAGGTCGCGGTCAGCGCGGCGAGCCCCAGCCCGATCAAGGTTCCGATACGTTGGACCGACACACCCGACAGCAACACCAGCACGAACCACACGCCGCCGAACAACAGCGTCTCACCCAAATTGGGCTGCGCCATCAACAACAGACCGATCAATCCCATCAACGCGGTGACGATCGACAGGACCGGTAGATTGGGATCGCGCAGCCGCCAGGATAATATCCACGCAAGCGCGATTGCGAAACCGGGTTTGAGAAACTCGGATGGCTGGAACCGCATACCGAGATTGAGCCAGCGGCGCGCTCCGTTCACCTCGTATCCCATTACGGGTACGAGAAACAGCAGGGCCAGCATTCCCGCGGCCAGCAATATCCCGGAACGCCGCGCATTGTCGGTCGACAGCAGCGACGCGCCTATCAAGGCGATCAGGCCGACGAATTGCCATTTGAGATGCGCCCAATAGAAATACAGATCCGGCAATTCGACCGACGCGGTGGAAAGCCGCCGGGCGCTGGCGGGACTGGCAGCGGCCACGGCGATGGTTCCGATCGCCGTCAAAAGCACGATCAGCGACAGCAGAACGCGGTCGATCTCGCGCCACCAGACCTTCAATTCCGTCTGCATCGATCGGCGGCGACCGATATGCGACTGGTAACGGGTGGCGACGCGCGGGATGTAGGGCTGGGTCGCGCTCATCCCGGCACCGCGGCGTCGTTGGGCGCACATTGCATATCGTTGCCGCCGACCACGGCATGAACGATCTGCTTGAACAAGTCGCCGCGCGCTTCGTAATCGCGGAACTGGTCGAAACTGGCGCAGGCAGGGGAAAGCAGGATGACGTCGCCGGGCTGTGCCGCATCGAAGGCGCGGCGCACCGCCTCGCACAACAATTCGCAATGCGACACGGTGACACTCCCACTTAACAATTCGGCGAAGCGCGGGCCGGATTCACCGATCGTATAGGCCGTTTTGATATTCGAAAGCTGCGCTGCGCATTCGCCCAGCCCGTCTTCCTTCGCCAATCCGCCGACGATCCAATGGATGCGGGCATTATTCGTGGGCGGATATGCCGCCAGCGCCGGGGCGGTCGATGCCGGGTTGGTCGCCTTACTGTCGTTCACGACGAGGACGCCGCCCGTCTTGCCGACGATTTCCATGCGATGGGGCAAACCGGGAAAACTTCGTAAAGCGGCATCGATGGCCGGCTCCGCGATGCCCAACGCGCGCGCGGCGGCAATTGCGGCGGCAGCGTTCTGGCGGTTATGCGGACCTTGAAGCGCACTCCAATCGTTCGGGTTGCCGATCAATTCGACGTCGTCGATAAAGGTGAAGGATCGACCCGGACCTTTTGAGATCGCGGAATTTTCATGCGATGCACGATCGACCATGGCTGTCTTTCCACGCACTTGCATACTGAACACGCGCATCTTCGAAGCCGCATATTGCGCAAACCCGTCATATCGATCGAGGTGGTCCGGGGTCACGTTCAACAGCATCGCAATATCGCAATCGAGGCTTTGCGTCAGGTCGAGCTGATAGCTCGACAGTTCCAGCACGTAGACGCCGCCTGTCGTCAAAGCATCCTGCGCCAGGATGGGTATGCCGATATTGCCGCCCATCAGGGTGGGCAATCCGGCCTCGCTACAGATATGATGCACCAGCGCGGTCGTCGTCGATTTGCCGTTCGTGCCCGTAATGCCGACTACCCGGTGCGGTGGCAGATGCGCGCGAGCCTGGGCGAACAATTCGATATCGCCGATAACGGGCACGTCGTGGCGCGCGGCATGGGCGGCGATGGGATGGGTATTGAGCGGAACGCCGGGCGACACGACGACGCCGGCGAACCCGCGCAGATCGCATTCCAGCGGATCGGCGATGGTGGCACGTCCGACAAGCTTTTCCCGTGCGATATCCTGACGGTCCCATGCGGTGACCCGCGCCCCGCTGGCGATCAGGGCCTCCGCCGCGGCCAAGCCCGAACGGGCGAGTCCCAGAACGGCGTAGTCCTTGCCGGCAAAGGAGGGCGAGGCGATCAAACGAACCTCACCGCAATTTCAACGTCGACAGCCCGATTAGGGCGAGCACGATGGAAATGATCCAGAACCTCACTACGACGGTGGATTCCGCCCAGCCCTTCTGTTCGAAATGATGATGAATGGGGGCCATGCGGAAGATACGCTTGCCCGTGCGTTTGAACCAGAACACCTGGATGATGACCGACAATGCCTCGATCACGAACAGACCGCCGACGATACCCAGGACGATTTCATGATGAGACGCGACCGCAATGGCTCCCAATGCTCCGCCGAGGGCGAGCGATCCGGTGTCGCCCATGAACACTGCGGCCGGCGGTGCGTTGAACCATAGAAAGGCCAGGCCCGCGCCCATGATGGCCGCACATAGTACCGCCAATTCCCCCGCGCCCGGCACATGCGGAATGCCCAGATATTCGGAGAAATCCGCGCGCCCCACCAGATAGGCAATCAGCGCGAAAGTGCCCGCCGCGATGATGACCGGCAATGTCGCCAGACCGTCCAGCCCGTCGGTCAGATTGACCGCATTGCCTGCGCCCACGATGACCGTCGCGGCGAACAGGTAATAGAACGGACCCAGTGGGATCGCGACGTCGACCAAAAACGGAATGTAGAGGTTGGTGTTGATCTGGCTCACCATCAGCCACGCCGCGCCGCCCGCCACTACAAATTCCAGCAGGAGGCGGGTCTTGCCCGACACGCCTTTGTGGCTTTTCTTGGTAATCTTGTCGAAATCGTCGATGAAGCCGATCAGGCCGAACCCGATCGTAACCGCCATGCATGCCCAGACCAGCGGATTGCGCACATCCATCCACAGGAGCATCGACAGCGTCAGCGCGATCAGGATCATCAGGCCCCCCATCGTCGGCGTACCGACCTTGGCCAAATGCGTCTGCGGTCCGTCGGCGCGGATCGGCTGGCCCTTCCCCTGCCGCACACGCAGCATCAAGATGAAACGGGGGCCGATGATCATGCCGATGACCAGCGCAGTCATCAGCGTCGCTCCGGCGCGGAACGTCTGGTATCGGATCAGGTTCAATATACCGTCGAAGCCAAGCCATTCGGCTATCAGATAGAGCATTCGGTCGTCCCGCAATCTGCCGTCATGCGCCCAGTCATCGACTACCCCCGACGCGCCGTGAAATGGGCCACAACCCGGTTCAATCCGACGGAGTTCGATCCCTTGACCAGCACGGCATCACCGTTGGTAATGCCATACTCCTCCAGAGCAAGGATCGCTTCCGCCGGGCTGTCGCAATGGGCGAAGGACAGACCCGCGGCAACCGCGCCGCCGCCGCCTTTCCCCAAGTCCCGCGCGAGCGACGCCATCTCATCGCCGACCAGAACGGCATAATCGATCCGCATTTCCGACAGCGGCGCCGCAAGTTGCGCGTGAAAACGCGGCGCGAAATCGCCCAGCTCCTTCATCGATCCCAACACCGCGATACGGCGCGTGGCGGGGGTCTGTCCCAATGAACGCAAGGTCGCGCGCATGGATGCGGGGTTGGCGTTGTAACTTTCATCGATCAGCAGCGCCTTGCCGCCGATGGCCGCGATCCGGTGACGCGCACCGCGCCCTTTCAGCCCGCCCATTTCGGCCAGGGCCAGCCCGGCGCAGCCCAGATCGCCGCCCGCCGCCTTGACCGCCGCCATAACGGCCAACGCGTTGTCGATCCAATGATCGCCCGGTTCCGCCACGGAAAAGCACAAACGCGTTTCGCCCAGATCGGCGGTGACCAGCGACCCGCCATTGGCCGAGGGAATAGCATCCAGAAGGCGAACGTCGGCATGTTGCGCGCGCCCGAACGACAGAACCTTGGCACCGCAGGCCTCGGCGGCCGCCAGAAGGCGTGCATATTGCGGACTGTCCGCCGGGATGACGGCGGTCCCCCCGGCGACCAGACCGCCGAAAATTTCCGCCTTCGCCTCCGCAATCGCTTCGATACTGCCGAGGTTTTCGATATGCGCAGGGGCAATCGTGGTTATCACCGCAACATGCGGTTCGACCTGCGCGGTCAACGCGGCGATCTCGCCCGCATGGTTCATGCCCATCTCGAACACCGCGAATTCGCTGCGGGCTGGCATTCGTGCAAGACTGAGCGGGACGCCGACATGGTTGTTGTAGCTGCGAACGCTGCGATGGGCGGCCCCCCGGCTCGTCCGATCGAGCGCGGCGAATATCGCTTCCTTCACGCCCGTCTTACCGACCGATCCGGTTACCCCGATGCGCCGCGCGGTGCAGCGTATACGAGCCGCTTTGGACAGTGCGTCCAGCGCGGCGTTCGTGTCGCGGACCAATATATGCGGCCCGTCGATCGCCCGGTCGGTCACGGCGGCAGCCGCCCCGTTGGCGAATGCCTTGTCGATGAAACGATGACCGTCCATCGTTTCCCCCTTCAATGCGAAGAACAGATCGCCCGGGCGCACGTCGCGGCTGTCGATCTCGACCCCGGCAACCTCGAAATCGCCGCTGGCCGTTCCGCCGGTGGCCTGCGCTATGGACGCCGCGTTCCATAATGCCAGACCCAGCGTATCGCGCGGGGCCGTGGGCCAGGCACGAAGGGCGTTGCCCCGATGGGCGGTTCGTGCGTTCATCCTCTTTCTCCCAGTCGGGCGGCAGCTTCCCGCGCCACCTCCACATCGTCGAACGGCAATATGCGCATGGTGTCTCCTGAACCGATAATCTGGCCCTGTTCGTGGCCCTTGCCCGCGATAAGGACGATGTCGTTTGCGCCGGCATCGCGGATAGCTGCGGTAATCGCTTCGCGCCGGTTTCCGATTTCGCGCGCCCTCGGCGCACCGTGCAGGACCGCGCGACGAATGGCGGCGGCATCTTCGCCCCGGGGGTTGTCGTCCGTCACGATCACGGCGTCGGATGCGTCATGCGCGGCGGAGCCCATCGCTTCGCGCTTGCCCACGTCGCGGTCGCCGCCGGCACCCAGCACAGTGATCAGGCGCCCGGTCACATGGGGGCGAAGCGCGGCCATTGCGGACGAAAGGGCGTCGGGCGTGTGAGCATAATCGACATAAACCGGCGCACCGGCCTTCGTGATGACCGCACGCTCCAGTCGTCCCCGCACCGGTTGAAGCCGTCCCATCGCATCGAACACGGAAGCGGGTTTCTCCCCCAATGCCAAAGCCAGGCCGGCCGCAAGCAGCGCATTCGCGGACTGGTACGCCCCGATCAATGGCAAATCGATGCGGTGCGACGCCCCGTCATGATCCAGCGTCAATTCCTGCCCCAAACGGGTGGGGGTGTTGTCGGTCAGCCGAATGCCGGCACTTTCGTGGTTGGTCTGTTCGCCGACAAGGAATATGCGCAATCCGCGCCGCTCGGCATGGGCGATGGCCCGTTCGGCCCATTCGCCCCCGTCGCTCCAGATGACGGCACATCCATCATCCGCCACGACAGCATCGAACAGGCGCATTTTCGCCGCGAAATAGTCCGCCATATCGGCATGGTAATCGAGGTGGTCGCGGCTGAAATTGGTGAAGCCTCCGACCGACACGCGCAATCCCTCGTTGCGGTATTGCGACAGGCCATGGCTCGACGCTTCGTAGGCGACATGCGTGACCCCTTCGCGCGCGAGCCCGCTCATATTGGACAGGAACGTTACGATGTCGGGCGTCGTGAGACCGGTTGCGACCGAACCATCGGGCGTCGTCACACCCAAGGTTCCAATGGATGCCGCGCTGCGTCCGCACATGCGCCAGATTTGGCGTAGCATCTCGACGGTCGACGTTTTGCCGTTCGTTCCAGTAACGGCGGCTATGGTTTTGGGAAACGGGGCGAAGAACTGCGCCGCCAGCCGTGCGAACGACCGGCGTGGTTGCAATGAAGCGAAATGCGCCACGCCATCGACCTTCGCGCCGGGCCGGGCCACGATGGCGACCGCACCGGCGCGAATGGCGGCGGGAATGAAATCCTCCCCATCGACCGTGCCGCCCGCGAACGCGCCGAAGACGGTGCCCGGCGCGACCTTGCGATGGTCGATCGCAAACCCGGTTACCTGCGCATCCGCACCGGAAGGCCGATCCAGGGCAGCGGCATCGGCAAGGTCCATCAAGCGCATGCTCAACCCCCGATCAACGGTTTGAGATCGCTGATGTCGATATCGCGCGTTTCATCCGGCCGTACCCCCAGAATGGGGCCGATACGCGGGATCAGATTGCCCACGATGGGCGCGGCATTCCACGCCGCCGTCCGCTGGAACGAACTGGCGGTGGTGCCCTGCGGTTCGTCGAGCATGGCGATCACCACATAGCGTGGCTTGTCCATCGGGAATGCCGCGGCGAAAGTCGAAACCAGCGTCGTTCGGCGATACCCGCCGCTGCCCGGTTTTTCAGCGGAACCCGTCTTTCCGCCGACCCGAAAGCCGGGCGCGTCGGCGTTGCGCCCCGTGCCGTAGATCGCAATCATGCGGAGCAGTTGCCGCATCCGCGAGGACGTGCTCGCCTTGAACACCCGCCGTCCCTTGGGCGCAGCGCCGGGCGCCAGCTTGTAGAGGGTCGTCGGGCGCCAGACCCCGCCATTTACCATCGCGGCATAGGCGCTGGCGAGATGCAGCGGCGTTACCGCGATGCCGTGGCCGTAACCCACCGTCATACTTCGCAGGCGCGGCCAGTCTTCACCCGGCCAGATCGGATGGCCACGTGCGGGCAATTCGATCTGGGGCCGCTCGCTCATGCCCAGTTCCATGAAGATCCGCCGCATCTTTTCCGGACCGAGTTCGTCCGCGATACGCGCGGTGGTCGTGTTGGAAGAATGGATCAGCGTTTCCGCGACGTTGAGATGGTTGCCGATGAAATGGCTGTCCTTGATGCGGAACCGCCCGGCTTTTACAGGGGATGCATCGTAACGGCGCGAAAAGTCCCGCACGGTCCCGGCATCGATCGCCGCCGCCACCGTCAGCGGTTTGAACGTCGACCCCAGTTCGTAAACCTGGTTGGTGACACGGTTGAAGCTTTTGGGCGTCTGCCCGCGTTTGCGCATGGCTTCCGATTGCAGCAGATCTTCGGCTTCCACGCGATTGGGATCGAATTCGGGAAGGGAAGCCAGCGCCATGATCTCGCCGGTATCCACATCGAGAACGACGCCTGCCGCCCCTACGGCATTGGTTGCCAGCATCCCCCGGCCCAGCTCATCCTCCAACGCCCCCTGCGCGCGCATATCGATCGACAGCGCCACAGATTGCCCGCGGGTCGCCGGGTTCGTCAGCCGATCGTCCAGCACCTGTTCCATGCCGATGCGCCCTTTGCCTTCGCGATCGACATAGCCGAGGACATGCGCGCCCATCGACCCTTGCGGATAATGACGATCGGTTTCGCGCGGGAGTTCAAGCGCCAGTTCACCGAGTTCCATGACGCGATTGGCATCTTCTGGCAGGATACGGCGTTGCAGATAGCTGGGTTTGCCGGCGGACAGCTTTCGCGCCGTTTCATCGACATTCAGCGTCGGAAAGATCGCCTGTAACCGGCGCGCGACAGCCTTCGGTTCGCCGACCAGCGGATTGCCGGGATCGCCCATCGCTTCGGGATTGAACCACAGCGCATATGCGGGAAATGCGCGGGCCAGCGGTACGCCGTTGCGGTCGGTTAATTCACCGCGCGGCGGCAGTAACGCATCCGCCAGCGATGTGGCCCGCGTTCCTGAATCGGTCAGGCCGAGATAGCCGATACGCAGCACCGCCGCCGATGCGACCAGCGCAAAGATCATCGCGACCCACAACACCCGCAAGCGCGCCTGGTCCACCAATCGGTTGCGCAGGCTGCTGCGGGTGACCCGCCGTGCACCGTTTTCGTCCAGCCGGTTTTCGATATCCTGCCCGCCCACGGACCGCATGTCGATATTGCGTCCATCGATCGGCGCACCATCGAAGGTGAAGGCAACCGCGTTCATTCGGGCATCTCCACCCCGACCCCGCCCGCCAGGGGGTTCTCCGCTGCGAGCCGATCCGCCAAGGAACGGGACGCATTGCCGGGCTTGCGCTTCGGCGTGTCTTCGGATGCGCCGAAGCTTTGGCCCGTCAACGGAGACACCATGGCAGGGAACGTGCCCGTGTCGTCATCGACGGGTGCCTGCGCGACACGAATGGGCGAAGGCGCACCCGGTCCGCGCGGTAGGCCCAGACTGGCCATCTGCCGTTCGTTTTCGAGATATTGGTCGGCGGAAGGCGGACGATATCCAAATTCCACGCGGTTGTAATTCGCCAGCTGCTGCTGGCTCGCCCGGGTCTGGAATTCGATTTCCAGCATCGTTTTCTGGCGGTCCAGGGCGATGATTTCACGTTCGGCCAGCAGCACGTCGCTTTTGATGGCATTCACGCGGAACGTCAGCGCCAGAAACATGGTCAAGCAGATGGTCAGGGCCACGGCCCATCCGATCTGTCGCAGGCGGCTTCCCCGTTGAATCATGCCGCGATCCTCGCCGGGGTGGCCGTGCGGACGGCGTGGCGCAGGACGGCAGATCGGGCGCGCGGATTGCGGGCAAGTTCGCTCGCCCCGGCGCGAATGGCTTTGGAGATATCGCGATACAGGGCGGGCGCAGCTTCCATCTGCGGCAGATGGCGCGAACCGCCACCGCCCCGGGCATTTCCGCCGGCTTCGCGCAGATAGCGTTTGACGATCCGGTCTTCCAGACTGTGGAACGCGACCACCGCCAGGCGTCCGCCATCGCTCAGCAGGCGTTCGCACGCGTCCAGCCCGCTGCGCAATTCGTCGAGTTCGGCGTTGACGTGGATGCGTACCGCCTGGAAACTGCGGGTGGCGGGATCTTTCGGCGCGCCGGGGCGATGGCCCAAAGCCTTGCGCACGATATGCGCCAGTTCGCCGGTCGTGGAGAGGGGGCGTGCCGCCACGATGGCGCGTGCAACCCGGCGCGACTGGCGTTCTTCACCATAATCGTAAAGTACGTTGGCGATTGCGCTTTCATCCGCATTGTTGAGGAAGTCGGCCGCGCTTGCGCCCTCCTGACTCATTCGCATGTCGAGCGGACCATCGGACTGGAATGCAAAACCGCGATCCACCTGATCCAGTTGCATCGAAGATACGCCGATATCCATTGTGATCCCGTTCACCGTATCGGCTCCCGCAGCGCGCAAAGCCTCCGCCATTTCGGAAAACCGCCGCGCATGAAGGACCAGCCGTGGCGGAGTTTCGCGGGTTTCGGGCCATTCGCGTCCGCACGCGATGGCATCGGGATCACGATCGAAGGCATGGACGGTTGCACCGGCATCCAGCAAGGCGCGGGTGTACCCGCCCGCGCCGAACGTCGCATCGACCATTACCTCGTCCGGGCGGGGGGCGAGTGCATCGATCACTTCGGACAACAGGACGGGAGTATGGGGGGCGGTCATTTGCGCGCACCCTTGCTGCGGGCCTTGGCCTGCGCTTCCGCCAGCAAACTTTCGCAACCGGCCTTCAACGCATCGAAGTCGCTGCCCTGACGCGCAAGGATTTCCGGGTTCCAGACGGTAAAGAAACGCCCGCCGCCACGGAAGAACAGCGCGTCTTCAATCCGCCCGTCCGATTTGATGAATTCCGGCATCGTGAAGCGGCCGCTATCGTCGAAAGGAATTTTTTCGAACCCGAACAGCTGGATGGATCGCAGATCGCGGTCATATTCGCGTCCGAGCCGCAGGGCGGCGTCCTCTTCACGGTCGAGCTGACTTTCCAGTTCCGCTTCGCGCGACAGACCGAAGCCGACAAGGCAATCCCAGCGGTTGTGTTTGGCAAGACACAGCGTGCGGTTGCCGTCGCTCGATTCCTTGACCGTGTTACGAAAATCGGAGGGTATGACGTAGCGGCCCTTGTCACCCAGCAGGGTCAAGGCCTGTCCGCTGTAATTGTGAAGCGCTCCCGCCACTTCGCCCCCGCCCTTTCCTCAATACGTTCCGTTCGGACATAGCTTCGCCGCATCCTCCCGCACGCATGTGCAGGCGGCTCGAATCGCAGTCGCAATTCGCAGCACGAGACGAGATGTCTGATGTGAAAAGCACTACCCCGCACGGGACGGGGATGGAAGGGGAAATTAGGGAATTATTGGGGATTGTCCGCTAACTTACTGATTAGATTATATAGTTCCAGTTAATCATTCGATGCCATGAAGGACCTCTCGACGACATATATACGCGCCTTCCCCGTGTTTGACGGGAAATCTCTGCTCAATCCCCATCGATCCCCGATCCGCCATCTGCGGAGAAAGCCGCGTTCAGCAACATCCCGATCGCCGCGCCGTTCTGCGCTATT
>JBASAR010000131.1:0-2256 GCA_049650705.1 Pontixanthobacter sp.
GTCTGTGACCCACCCGATCCCATCTCGAACTCGGCCGTGAAACCAGACAGCGCCGATGGTACTAACGCTCAAGCGTTGGAAGAGTAGGTCGTCGCCAGGCATTGTAGCTGGTGAGTGCGCGGTAAAAACCCATTCATAAGTCAAAGGGCTGACCCTAACCGGTTGGCCCTTTTTCGTATCCTCGATGGACGCATATTCATGCGAGGCACGCGGTTCTGGAGCCTTTTGGTCCAAAGCCCAATCGCCGCCTTGTTTAGGCATAGCGGTTTAGGTGCGAATGTATTCGCTGGCTTTAATAGCCAGCAAGAAGGTGACGCGGGGTGGAGCAGTCCGGTAGCTCGTCAGGCTCATAACCTGAAGGTCGTTGGTTCAAATCCAACCCCCGCAACCACCATATTTTTGAAATCTAAGACTTTTCAAGCCTCACTGTTACCAGTGGGGCTTTTCTGCGTCGCAACTGCAAGCATTTAGGAAGCAGAATGCTGCGCACTATGCAGGAAGTTTATGTGAACGATGAGGGTTTGGCGGAAGCTACGTCGCGTCCAACATACTGCGAGGTTTTTTGAAACCTAACACCCAAGGCTGTCGACTTGCGGCTTTGCGCCCATATCGGACCTTCGCAATCTAACCTCTAATCCCGATAAGCTGTCTTTCGACAAAATACCGCCAATCAGCAGCCGACCGATCGTCGCCGATAGTAAGCAAATCGGAACACGTGTGTTCTTGTAGGGCTTGATAGCGCACATAATCAGACTCAGCGCTTTGCGGTTGTGCGAGGCGGCGATATGGCAGTTTGATGAGGTCCTCGCTCACTCTTGCCTTTTTCGCCGCTCTTTACCTCGTTCTTCCGGGTTGTTCGGAAGCGGAGCTCGAGAAAGAGAGCGATCCTGTTCCCGTTGTCGCGCAGGACGTTCGCTTCCTTCCCGAAGAAACGCGGGTAGAGGCCATCGGTTCGGCCCGGGCTTCCACCTCCGCTGAGGTGTATGCGGAAACCGCAGGTCGGGTCACGGCGGTTCTTTTTTCCGCCGGCGATTACGTCACGAAAGGCGAGACTCTGTTGCGGCTGGATGATCGGCAGGAACGACTGGCGGTCGATGCCGCCCGCGTCCGGGTCCGCGAAGCTGACCAGCTTCTATCCCGATACCGGCGGATCGAGGACACTGGCGCTTTGTCCGAAAGCCAGATCGAAGCGGGCGAGACGGCGCTTGCATCGGCGCGGGTAGCGCTGAGCCAAGCCCAAACGACGCTGTCGGATCGCACAGTCCGCGCCCCTTTTTCGGGACATGTAGGCCTTACCGAAATCGACGCCGGGGACCGGGTGAACGACACAACGCCCATCGCGCAAATCGATCAGCGTGGCACGCTTTATGTAGATTTTCCTGCGCCGGAGGCGGTGTTCAATGCATTGCGGCCAGGGCAGGTCGTGCAGGTCACGCCCTTTTCCGATCCGTCGCGTACGATCGATGCACGCGTTGTTGCCACCGATACCAGCATCTCGCAGGAAAGCCGCGACTTCATCGTGCGCACGGCGATCCCCAACAGGAACGACAATCTACGCCCCGGCATGAGTTTCCGCGTGGTTTTCACGCGGAACGACGAAACGCGCCCGGCCTTTCCCGAACAGGCGATCGTCTATGGCGGCGAAGGCGCGCATATATTCGTCGTGCGCGACGGCAAGGCCGCCCGAGTACCGGTCACAATAACCTCGCGCCGCGAAGGACTGGTGTTCGTCGATGGCGCACTGAGACGCGGTGACCGGATCATCGTCGAAGGGGTGCAAAAGGTTCGCGACGGGCAGGATATCCGCCTCGTCCGCCCTCGCAATCCCGATAGCCAGACGGTCCGTTTGCGTGGTGCGGAACGATCCGGGAACAGCGCCGATGAAGAATAAAAGCGATCTGCCGATGCTGGCGGTCAAGCGGCCGCTGCTGATCGGCGTGCTCAACCTGCTGATCGTGATTGCGGGTATCGCTGCATTTCTCGGCGCCGAGGTGCGTGAATTGCCCAATGTCGATCGCCCGATCGTGTCGGTCACCGCCAATCTTCCCGGTGCGGCCCCCGAAACGATCGATGCGGAAGTCACCAGCCTGCTGGAAGACGCGGTGGCGCGTGTTTCCGGAGTTCGGCAGATCAGCGCATCGAGCGAAGAAAACAATTCGCGCATTCGGGTCGAATTCAATCCCGGCATCGATCTCGACACCGCCGCCTCCGACGTGCGGGAGGCCGTGAGCCGTGTGACACGCGAACTGCCCGAGC
>JBASAR010000132.1:0-4826 GCA_049650705.1 Pontixanthobacter sp.
TTCGCCATATCGCCATCGAGTGGGAAGGTCCGGGTGACGAACGCATCGCCCTGGTCGCGATAGAAAGTGAAACCGACACGGATGTCGAGATCGGAATGCCGGTCGTTCAGGGCGTCGACGATGGCAGTCAGTTCCGCCTGCAGGAACCGAAGTTCATCGGCCATCGAGCCGGTCACATCGACCACCAACGACAGATCCAGCTTGCGCACGGCGGCGGCGCGTTCGTCCATTGTGAAGCCGATTGTCTGGCCGCCCGCCGCGCGCAGATCGATACGCCGCCATTCGGCATCGCCCGCACGAACGTCCACTGTGTCGCCACGCAGGTCGAAACCGGGAAAGAAGACCGCACGGCCGTCGGCGACGGTATCCAGCGCGATACTGCTGCCATCTGCGCAACGTATCTCCACCGGAACGAACGGCATGGGGCGCCCGCGCCTGTCCTTCGCCTCTACCGTGAGGACTCGGGACGTATCGAGCAGCGGGACGTCGCGCGCTTTCTGGCCAAGGTCGGATTTGCGCACGTATTCAGCATAGAGTTCGGGATTAAGCAGATCGTCGTGCTCCCCCGCGGTCAGCAAGCCGCTTTGTGCCGGGGGCTGCCGACGGGGCGGGGCCGGCAGGGTGGGGTAGCCCGGCATCGCACGATCGGCCACGGGTGCTTCGCTCTCGGAGACGGCCACAGCGGTCGGCGTGTCCATCGCGCGGCGTTCGAGGCGCGATCCGGTGACGACGATGCTCTCGCCGCTTTCTGCCGATACGGGGGCACTCACCGGCGGCGGCGCGGGACGAGGGGCTCCTTCGGTTTTCGACAACCATGCTTTTGTTCGATCAGATTGCGCCTCATCGCTCCGTTCCCTTTCCGGGCCCAACTGTGGCAAGGCGGCAGGCCGGCGGCACAATTCCTGAGGGCGTTCGCGCGTTAGTGATGCGGTCTCGTTTTGCTCTGCGCGTGTGTCGGCAGTCTGACCCGCGAGCGGCGCCCCCGACATCAACAGTGCCGCCAGACTGACCGAACCTATAAAGCATCTCATCACACCCCTCCCGATCGATTTATGGGCTTTGGGTTCGCGCCTTCGACCTGAATGGTGGATGAGTCGCGCCAGACACCCGCCGCGCTATCACCCGCGCAGGCTGACCTTCCCCCCGGCATGGCGTTGCAGCTGGCCCGCGATCTCCATTTCCATCAGCGCGATCGTGACGCCTGCCGCACTTTCCCCCGATTGCCGGACCAGTTCGTCCACCGCCACGGGTGCGGTGCTGAGCAGACTTGCGATATCCGCGGCCTCGGCATCGGCAAGATCCTCGCCATAATCATAGTCGGGCGTATCGACTTCGCGGAAAGTGGATCGGGGCAGGCCGTCGAAACCGCGCAGCAGTTCGACCACATCGTCGACCGTCTGTACCAGGACCGCGCCTTCGCGGATCAAATGGTTGCAGCCCTGCGATCGTGCGTCGATGGGACTGCCGGGAATGGCCATGACCTCGCGCCCCGCCTCCCCCGCCAGCCGCGCGGTGATAAGCGAGCCCGATTTCGGCGCAGCCTCGACCACCAGCGTGCCGGTCGCCAGCCCCGCGATGATGCGGTTGCGGCTGGGAAAATGGCTGCCGCGCGGTTCGGTGCCCGGTGGCTGTTCGGCTAGCAGCAATCCTCCGCTCGCAATGCGTTCCTGCAATTCGGCATGTTGCGGCGGGTAGGCTATCTCTATCCCGCTGGCGATCACGCCGATGGTCGCGGGAAATGCGCCTTCATGCGCCGCGCCGTCGATGCCCCGGGCAAGGCCGGACACGACGGTAAATCCCGCCTCGGCCAGACCGCCGGCGAATTCGCGCGACAGTTTGACCGCGGCGGCGGAGGCATTGCGGGCGCCGACCATCGCGACGCAAGGTTGGTTCGCCAGCGCCAGATCGCCGCGCCAGGTCAGGATCGGCGGGGCACTGTCCAACGCGCGCAGCAGCGGCGGATAATCGGGGGAATCCTTGAACAGATAGCGCGCGCCGGCTCGCTTGGTCGCGGCGATTTCGGCGGCGATCCGGTCCTGCTTGGCTGGCGTGTAACTGCGCCCGCCCTTTCGCCCCAGATCGGGCAGCGCGTCTATTGCGGATGCCGCATCGCCGAACCGCGCCAATAGCTGGGCATAGGTGACAGGACCGATATTGGGGGAACGCAGCAGACGGATGCGGGCAAACGCTTCGTCCTGCGACAAATTCATTTCGCGGAGCCCACTTTCGGTTCGGTGCCGTTCATCAAACGTCCGATGTTGCTGCGATGCTGGAACAGCACGATCACCGCAATCGCAATCAATGGGAGCACGGCGGCGTCGTAATCCATTGCCCATGCCACCACGGAAGCGGCCACGACCGTGATCATCGACGAGACCGACGACATTCGGCTGGCGAACAGCACTATCCCCCAGATGGCCGCGCAGATCAGCATGACCGGCCATGCCATCGCCAGAACCACACCCGCGGCCGTGGCAAAGCCCTTGCCGCCTCTGAAGCCGAGCCACGGCGTGAAGCAATGCCCCAGCACCGCCGCCACGGCTGCGAAGCCTTCGGTGCCAGGCCATATGGCGGCGGCGATCAGGACCGGCACCGCCCCTTTCGCCGCATCCAGCAGGACAGTTGCAGCAGCCAGCCCCTTGTTCCCGGTGCGCAACACGTTGGTAGCGCCGATGCTGCCCGAACCGATCGCGCGCACATCCCCCAACCCAGCGGACCGGGTGAGTATCAGTCCGAAGGGTATCGAACCGAAGGCAAATCCGAGGAGGACGGCAAGCGCAATTTCCATATCCCGATCCTAGCTGTTCACCCTGCGCTTGTCGAAGGGTCGCGCCTCGTTCAAGCGTAGTAGAAAGACAGCGGCCCTTCGACAAGCAAAGGGCGTACGGAGTTTGTTGTAAGCGTGACGCCCCCTTCCCCGATTTACGAACCACATTCCGGCCCCATCCTGATCTTCGACAGCGGCGTCGGAGGGCTGACCGTACTCGCCGAACTGCGCGCCGCCATGCCCGATGCGTCCGTGATCTATGCCGCCGACCAGGCGGGGCTGCCCTATGGCGACAAGAGCGAGGCAGAGATTGCCGCGCGGGTCGCCGGGTTGCTCGGCCGGATGAGCGAACGCTATCGCCCGCGCCTCATCTGCATCGCCTGCAACACCGCCTCCACCATCGCGCTGGGCATGGTGCGCGATGTGCTGGAGATACCCATCGTGGGCACCGTTCCCGCGATCAAGCCCGCCGCGGCGGTAACGCGAACCGGAACCATCGGATTGCTGGGAACGCAGGCCACCATTCGCCAGCATTACGTCGATCAGCTGCACCGGCAATTTGCCGCCGAAACCCGGCTTGTCCGCCAGGCTGCACCCGACCTTGTGGCATTGGCGGAGGCGAAGCTGCGCGGGCGGCCCGTCGATCATGCAATCATTGCGCGCTGCGTTGCGGATTTGCGCAGCAAGGACGGCGGCGCGGCGATCGATGCGGTGGTGCTGGCGTGTACGCACTTCCCCCTTCTACGCGACGAATTGCAGGAAGCCTTCGGACCGGACGTCGTGCTGATCGACGGCGCGGCGGGCATCGCGCGACGGATAGCGGCGGTTTGCGGGCAGGACATAGCGCGCGACCCTGCCCCCTCCTTCGCGGTCACGACAGGCGACCTTGCCGCTTTCCAAACCCTGTCCGCCCTATTGGCGGCGTTCGATATCGCACGCATTGAACGCTTCTGAAACGCGAACCGTTCGCAAAGATCGGGGTGGCAATTTCGCGCCCGTCCCCCTATTTTCCAGGATATTCTTGGCCGGCAGGACCGGCGTAAAGATACGAAGGCCATGCGATGAATTACGATCAGATCTTCGACCAGGCGATCGAACGCCTGCATTCGGAAGGCCGATACCGCGTGTTCATCGATATCCTGCGCAACAAGGGCGCATTTCCCAATGCGCGTTGTTTCCACGGACACAATGGACCCAAGCCGATCACCGTTTGGTGTTCCAACGATTACCTCGCCATGGGTCAGCATCCCAAGGTGATCGCCGCCATGGAAGAGGCGCTGCACGATGTCGGCGCGGGGTCCGGCGGTACCCGCAATATCGGCGGTAACACCCATTACCATGTCGAACTGGAGGCGGAGCTGTCCGACCTTCACGGCAAGGAAGCGGCGCTGCTGTTCACCAGCGGCTACGTTTCCAACGATGCGACCTTGTCGACCATGGCGAAATTGCTGCCCGGCTGCGTCATTTTCTCCGACGAACTGAACCATGCCAGCATGATCGCGGGCATTCGCAATTCCGGTTGCCCCAAACGTGTCTTCCGACACAACGATCTCGCCCATCTGGAAGAACTGCTGGAGGCGGAAGATGCGGAGACGCCCAAGCTGATAGCGTTCGAAAGCGTCTATTCCATGGATGGCGACGTCGCTCCGATCCACGCGATCTGCGATCTGGCCGAGAAGTACAATGCGCTGACCTATGTCGACGAGGTTCATGCGGTCGGCATGTATGGCGCCCGCGGGGGCGGTATTTCGGAACGGGATGAGGCGGCGGATCGCATCGACCTTATCGAAGGGACGCTGGGCAAGGCGTTCGGCGTCATGGGCGGTTATGTCGCGGCAGACCGGCGGATCATCGATTGCATCCGTTCCTACGCGCCCGGGTTCATCTTCACGACCTCGCTCAGCCCCGCCCTCGTCGCGGGTGTGTTGGCGGCGGTGAAGCACCTGAAGGGATCGAGCGAGGAGCGCGAGGCGCAGCAGGCCAACGCCGCTTTCCTCAAGAACAAACTGCGCGACGCCGGCCTGCCCGTCATGCCCAGCGAGACGCATATCGTGCCACT
>JBASAR010000133.1:0-30936 GCA_049650705.1 Pontixanthobacter sp.
TGGGCGCGCGACCGGGCTTGTCGAATGGCTTGTCCAGTTCCTCCGCGATGGCTTCGCGAACGGGATCGAGGTCGCCCATGATCTGCTCCTGCGAGAACCGCAGCACCCGCACGCCGACATCGCGCAACTTGCGGTCGGACAGCTCCTCGATTGTCGTGTCCGCCTCGCTGCCGCCCGAAATCTCGACCACCAGCCAGCGCGGCTTGCAGGCGAAATCGACGACGGAGGAACCCATCACGACCTCGCGATTGAAGGTGAAGCCGACGCCCTTATCCTTCAGCAACCCCCAAAGCCGCTGATGCGCATCCGAAGGATGCCGCCGATTGAACCGCGCGCGATCATGCAACTTGTCCTTGCGCGCTTCGGATATGTTCCATCCGGCGGTCTTGTCGGACTTGGCGGCATTGTCGGAGGCGAGGGTGAGGGTTTGGCGGGTCATTCGCGGTGGCCTCGTGCGCCAATCCTAAAAAACTGCACCGTTCCCCAAATCGTAATCGCAGGTGCGACATAATAGAATGCGGTAAACAGAAGCATTTCCCCGACCGGGAGGGACCGGTCAGGGAGTAATCTAATTTCACCTGCGAAACCTGCGGCAAACCCACACACAAGTATCCAGCCAAGCATACCGCTTACGGCGATAACGGCGGATTCGGTACGACTCACCCCACGCTCCCTTCCAGCGATATCGCCAGCAGTTTCTGCGCCTCGACCGCGAATTCCATCGGCAGCTGCTTCATCACTTCCTTGGCGAAACCATTGACGATCAGCGCGACCGCCTCTTCCTCGCCCAGGCCGCGTTGCATGGCGTAGAACAGCTGGTCGTCGCTGATCTTCGATGTGGTCGCCTCGTGTTCGATCTGCGCGGTGGGGTTCTTTACCTCGATGTAGGGCACCGTGTGCGCGCCGCATTCGTCGCCCAGCAGCAGGCTGTCGCATTGGGTGAAGTTACGCACATTCTCCGCGTTCGCACCCACGCGCACCAAGCCGCGATAGGTGTTGTCGGATTTGCCCGCGCTGATGCCCTTGGAAATGATGGTGGAGCGCGTGCCCTTGCCATTGTGGATCATCTTGGTGCCGGTGTCGGCCTGCTGATGATTGTTGGTGACGGCAACGGAGTAGAATTCGCCCACGCTGTCTTCGCCGTTCAGCACGCAGGAGGGGTATTTCCACGTCACCGCGCTGCCGGTCTCGACCTGCGTCCACGATACCTTGGACCGTGCCCCCTGACACAAGGCCCGCTTGGTCACGAAATTGTAGATACCGCCCTTGCCGTCCGCATCTCCGGGATACCAGTTCTGCACGGTGGAGTATTTGATCTCCGCATCGTCCATCGCGACCAGTTCCACCACCGCTGCGTGCAACTGGTTCTCGTCGCGCATGGGCGCGGTGCAGCCTTCGAGGTAGCTGACATAGCTGCCCTTCTCGGCCACGATCAGCGTGCGTTCGAACTGGCCGGTGTTCTCGGCGTTGATGCGGAAGTAGGTGCTCAATTCCATCGGGCAGCGAACGCCTTCGGGAATATACACGAAGGTGCCGTCGGAAAAGACCGCGCTATTCAATGTCGCGAAGTAATTGTCGCGTTGCGGCACGACCTTGCCGAGCCATTTTTTGACAAGGTCGGGATACTCCCGAATCGCTTCCGAAATGCTGCGGAAAATGACCCCCGCCGCTTCCAGCTCCTTGCGGAATGTGGTCGCAACGGAAACGCTATCGAACACTGCATCCACCGCGACCTTACGTGCGCCTTCGACACCGGCCAGCACTTCCTGCTCGCCGATCGGAATGCCCAGCTTGTCGTAGACGCGCTTGATTTCGGGATCGAGTTCGTCGAGCGACCCGATCGTTTCCTTCTTCTTGGGCTCGGCGTAATAATACGCATCCTGGTAATCGATCATCTCGAATCCGAGCTTGGCCCAATTGGGTTCTTCCAGATCCTGCCAGATACGGAACGCCTTTAACCGCCAGTCGAGCATCCATTGCGGCTCGTCCTTCTTGGCGGAAATGAACCGCACCGTGTCCTCGTTCAGCCCCTTGGGCGCGAACTCCTGTTCGATGTCGGACGAAAACCCGTGTTCGTAGGTTTCCAGCGACTTGGCCGCCGCTTTCGCCGCAAGATCTTGCTCAGGGGGACGCGCATCGAGTTTGGTCTGTTCGTTCATGCTGGAATTCCGTTTGCAAGTCGTGTGTCCGCTGCGCGCATGGGCGCCGCATCGGCAAATTGAGTGAGAGGCACATTGGCGAGCGCGCCGCGCACCGCGTCGTTCACCGCGCCCCAATGCGGCCGTACGTTGCAACTGATCTCCAGCGCGCAATCGTGGCGGCCGGTATCGACGCAGGAAGTGAGCGCGATTGGCCCTTCCACCGCCTCGATGATGTCGGCCAAAGTGATTGCCGCCGCTGGACGCGCCAGCTGCAATCCGCCCCCCGCACCGCGCGATGAACGCAGCAAGCCTGCCGCCGTCAATTTGCTCACCAATTTCTGCACCGTCGGCACCGGCAGGCCGCTTTCGGCCGCCAGTTGCGCCGACGATACCCGGCTTCCCCCGCAATGACGCGCCGCGGCGGTCATCGTGACGACGGCATAATCAGCGAGATTGGAAAGGCGCATGTGAACCTGACGGGGTTAATCGGACAAAATCGTTCCGATTACGATCTAGGCCTCGCACACGCAGGTTTCAACGCCAAACCCCCTGTTGCGAGTCGTTAGCATGTCACGCGTCGGGCAGGCGTGCGCTCAACCGTATTTCCCGCAGATTGCGGGGATCCAGCATCTCATGCAGAAACGGGCTGTCATCGTCTCCCAACCGCGCCGGGGTGCGCCCGGCGAACAGGCGGATTTCCCGTATCATGTGCGATTGATCGTAGAACGCCTCCGCCAGTTCGGCGTCCATCGCATCCGACAGTCGGGGCAAAGACATCAGCATCGCCGCGCGCAGGGCGCGGTATTTGCGCGCCAACGCCTTGGGCGGCAGACCGAAATAGCGTTCGACCAGCCGTTGCGCCTGCCGCCGGGAATAGGCGAGCGAAGCGAACAGAGTTTCCACATTGGGGTTGATCGCGCCGCCCAACCAGTCGTTCGTGGCGGCGATCAGCGCGGCATGGCGCGGATGCACGGGTTTCAGGCGCGACGTTATGAACTCGCCCAATGCCCCCGCACATTGCGCCCCGGTTCGGCGGCCATGGCGATAATCGTCGCACAGGCGGCTGCCGAAAATCCCGGCCTCCTCCCCCAGCCAGTCGGCCGCGGCGTGCAAGCGGTTGGCGTGTTCATCCGCCGGCAGACCGGTCAGCGCCGCCCAACCCAGGGGCGTGAACACCGCGCCGATCGCGTGGAACGGCCCGTTCATCGTAAAGGGCGCGGCGACCGAAGACGGTGTCAGCAAATTGCATTCATGCGACGGGTCGGATGGGCCATCGGCGAACCGCATCGTGCCTTTGCCATAGGGGAACAGTGTCAGATGTCCGACGGCGGCCGGTTGAATATCTTCGATCACCCGCTCGTCGCAGCGGAAGTGATAGAATGTGGTGACGAAGTCGGACAGATCGGCGGGGACCGCAAGATAATCGAGCGCGAACAGGGCCGGCGGGGTCAGTGCGCGCCGTATATCATCGTTTCCGCCGCCACGGGGCGTCGCATTGTCCATAATTGGCACCCTCTCGTTGGAAGATGCGACCCGACCTGCGGGCTAGGCCGGAATTGTCGGTCTGACAAGTTCCGGCCTCCGATGGAATTCAGCTGGCGCGTGTTTCGGCGATCCACGCGTCCACATTTTCTTCCATGATCGACAGCGGCACCGGCCCGGTTTTCAGGATCGTGTCATGGAACCCGCGAATGTCGAAATCGTCGCCCAACTGGTCACGCGCCCGACCGCGCAGTTCCATGATTTTCAGTTTGCCGATCATGTATGCCGTCGCCTGTCCGGGATAGACGGCATAGCGTTCGATTGCCTTGCGAATATCGCCATCGGGATTGGGGGTGTTCTGCGTGAGATATTCGATCGCGCGTTCGCGGCTCCAGCGTTTGTGGTGCAGCCCGGTGTCGACCACCAGCCGCGCCGCGCGCCACAGCTCCATGCCGAGCCGGCCGAAATTGGAATAGGGATCGGTGTAGAACCCCATATCCTTGCCCAGTTCTTCCGAATACAGGCCCCACCCTTCGGAATAGGCGGTGACCCCGCCGAACCGGCGGAACGCGGGGACATCGCCCAATTGCGTCTGGATCGACAGCTGAAGGTGATGGCCCGGCAACCCTTCATGATAGGCAAGGGCCTCCAGCTCGTTCTTGCTCATATCCTTCAGGTTATACAGGTTTACGTAATAGGTGCCGGGGCGCGATCCATCGGGTGCAGGGCGCTGATAGAACGCCTTGCCCGCCGATTTTTCGCGGAATGCTTCCACCGGTTTGATGACCAGCGGATCGGTCGGCAAGGTGGCGAAATATTCGGGCAGCTTCGTTTCCAGCCGGTCGATCGCGGCCTGCGCATCGGCAAGATATTGCGCGCGATCGTCGTAATAGAAGCGGTCGTCGGTGCGGGTATATTCGAAGAACTCCTGCAAGGTGCCGCCGAAATCGACCTGTTCCATGATGGCGCGCATCTCGCCCTGGATGCGGTCCACTTCGCGCAGGCCGATCGCGTGAATTTCGTCCGCGGAAAGGTCGGTGGTTGTGTAATTGGCGAGCAGTGCGCTGTAATATTCGCCGCCGTTTTCGAACCGCCATACGCCATCCTGCGTCGGCGCAATCGCCTGCTGGCGCTTCATTTCGGCGAGCAGACGTTCATAGGCCGGGCGGGCGGAGGTCTGCCAAGCGGTGACCGCGTCCAACTTCAGCCCTTCTTTCAGCGGAACAGGCATGTCGACCGCATTCACCTTGTCGGCGAAATCTTCGAGCACGGCGTTATCGTTGCCCGCCGATAACAGGTTCTCGACATCGTCGATCACGTAGGGATAGACCCAATCGGGCGGCATCACGCCGTCATTCGCCCGTTCCCGCGACTCGGCGATCAGCTGGTCCATGACCGTGCCCAGTCCCTCGATCCGGCTGACATAGGCGCGCGCGTCGCTTTCGTTCGTCACACGGTGGATGTTGATGAGGAAGGCGGGCAGCTGGCTCTGCGCGCCGCGCATCTGGTCGAAGATGTACCCGTAATCGCGATACTTGTGCAGGCTGGCGCCGCGCTGCGCCATGGCGTCGAACAGGCGGCGCGACAGCTCTTCGCCATCCGACAGGGGCTGGTCGGCATAGTCGGTGCGGAGGGATTGCGCATACGTTTGCAGCAATTCGTTCTCGGCAATCGCGGCCTCGTCGGAGAAATCGCCCCACCGCCCGTAATCCTCGTCCACGATGCCGCGATAGGCCTTGGACATGGGCGACATGGCCAGGCTTTGCGCATCGTATTGCGCGAAGGCCCGGTCGATCATCGACAGACTGTTGCGTCCGACTGCCGGCGTGGCGGCCGTCTGCGCGGCTTCCGCGCGCAGTGCAACGCTTTCGGTGGTCGCGCAGGCACTCAGAGTCAAAGAGGACGCGGCGCAAGCGAGGACGAGGGGGGTACGCATCATGGTGTTCTCCTGAACGTGTGCCGTCACCATAAATCGCAAATGCCCGCCCATGCAAACCGGTGGGCCAAAAAAAGGGCGGCACCATCGCTGGCACCGCCCCTGTCAAGTTGAGAACTCGCGGAATGATTACCGAAAGCCCTTCGGGTCGCATGACGGTGTTAGCGCAGGGATACGATCCTGCATTGGATGGAATCGACACGGATGCACCGCGCGGTCATAGATGCGCGCCATGCTGTTCGACCTTCTGCGCCCCGCCCTGTTTACCCTGGACCCCGAACGGGCCCATCGACTGACCATCCGCGCGTTGAAAGCGGCACCGCCCGCCATTCTGCGTCGCGGGGCGCCGGCCGATGACGCCCTCGCGATCGATGTCGCGGGCATCCGTTTTCCCAATCCCGTCGGCATGGCGGCGGGTTTCGACAAGGATGGGGAAGTGCCGGACGCGCTTCTCGGGTTAGGGTTCGGGTTCACCGAAGCGGGATCGATCACCCCGCGCCCGCAAATCGGCAATGTGAAACCGCGCCTGTATCGATTGGTCGAAGATCGCGCGATCATCAATCGCATGGGCTTCAACAATGGCGGCGGCGAAGCAGCGGCGATCCGGCTGGCGCGACGGCGTGGCCGCGAAGGGATCGTCGGCATCAATATCGGCGCGAACAAGGACAGCGCGGACCGCATCGCCGATTATGTTACGATGACGCGTCTGATGGCGCCCATCGCCGACTATCTGGCGGTGAATATTTCCAGTCCCAACACGCCCGGCCTGCGTGCATTGCAGGATGAAGGGGCGCTGATCGCCTTGCTCGATGCGGTAATGGACGCGCGCGGCGCAGCATGCGCGGCGAACCCGCCGCCGGTGTTCCTGAAAGTCGCCCCCGATCTGGAACCTGCGGATATCGACGCCATCGCGCGCATTGCGGTGGACAAGGGGTTGGGCGCGCTGATCGTATCGAACACCACATTGGCGCGGCCCGCCCTTCGATCGGGTCACGCAGGGGAAGCCGGCGGCCTGTCGGGTGCGCCGATCAAAGACATGGCGATGCAGCGGATACGCGATTTTCGTAAGGCGACCGGCGGGTCGTTGCCGTTGATCGGCGTCGGCGGCATCGCGAATGCGGACGATGCCTGGGACCGTATTCGGGCCGGCGCCGGTCTGGTGCAGCTGTACAGCGCGCTCGTCTACCATGGGCCGGGTCTGGCGCGACGGATCGTGCGCGAACTGCCGGCCCTGATGGCACGCGACGGGTTCGACAGCATTGCCCAAGCGGTCGGCAGCGCATAGCGGTGGTGGCCATGTTCAAACGCTTCCTCACCCCCCTTGCGACTGCCGGCCTGTTGTCGGCGTGCGCCACTATCGAACCCCGGACCGTCGAACCCCGGACCGTCGAACTAGCCGGTGCGGAAACGGTACGGTTCGTTAATCGCGGCGCAGTGTCCGCTGCCGATCCGCGGGCGCAGGCGGCGGGCGAAGCGATACTGGCGAAAGGCGGCAGCGCAACCGACGCCGCGATCGCGGTCATGCTGGCGCTGACCGTGGTCGAGCCGCAAAGCTCCGGCATCGGCGGCGGCGGCTTTCTGGTGCGGGGCACGGCGGCGGGCGAGGTCACCAGTTTCGACGGGCGCGAAACCGCGCCTGCCGGGGCCGATCCGCAATGGTTCATCGGCGAAGATGGCACCCTACGCGATTACGGCGACAGCGTGCGCAGCGGCCTTAGTGTCGGTGTGCCGGGCAATGTCGCGATGGCGAAAATGGCGCATGAACGGCATGGCAATCTGCCCTGGTCCGATCTGTTCGAGCCGGCCATCCTTCTCGCCCGTGACGGTTTCGCGATCAACCGACGGCTGCATGGTTCGCTGAACGATGCGGCGGATCGCGCTGGCCTGACGAAAGAAGGGCGCGAACTCTATTTCACGCCCTCCGGCACACCCAAACCCGTCGGCACGATACTGACCAATACCGCGCTCGCCGATACGCTGAACCGTATTTCGGCGGGTGAAGAGCACACATTCTACCATTCGGTACATGCATCGCAGCTGGCCGATCTGGTCCGTGCAAAGACCCCGCGCGAAGGGGGCATGACGCCGCGCGACCTTTCGGATTACGAACCGCAGGAACGCGGCGCGGTGTGCGGCACCTACCGCGCCTATCGCATCTGCGGCATGGGCCCGCCATCGTCCGGCGGCGTCGCGGTGTTGCAGATATTGGGGCAGCTGGAACGCTTCGATCTGGCGGCCATGGGTGTCGACAATCCGGCGACATGGCACCTGTTTCTGGAATCGCAGCGCTTGGCCTATGCCGATCGCGAAATCTATCTGGCGGATGGGGATTTCGTTTCCGTGCCGGTCGCGGGTCTGATCGATCCCGCCTATCTGGCGCGGCGCAGTGCGCTGATCGATCCTGTCCGTGCCGCTGCCACGGTCGCACCGGGAACCCCTGCCGGGGCGCTTGCGCGCGCCGATGGCGACGAACCGACGGAAAACGGCACTTCGCATTTCGCCGTTGTCGATGGGGCTGGCACCATGGTCAGCTACACCTCCACGGTGGAGGGGCCGTTCGGTTCCGGCCTGATGTATGGCGGTTTCTTCCTCAATAACGAACTTACCGATTTCAGCCGCGCTCCGGAAGTGGACGGGGTGTCGGTCGCCAATCGGGTGGAGGGGGGCAAACGCCCGCGCAGCTCCATGGCACCGACCGTGATCTACACCCCCGATGGGCAGCCCTTCGCCGCGATCGGGGCGGCAGGCGGATCGACCATCCCGGTACAGACCGCGCGCAGTATCGTGGGTCTTATCGATTTCGGATTGGGGATCGACGATGCGCTCGGCCTGCCGCTGATCATGGCCTTCGGCGACCGCGTGCTGGTGGAAGAAGGGACTTGGATGGAAGCGCGGATCGCCGCGTTCGAGGAATTGGGCCATGCGCAGATCGCCGCCCGCACCCCGCCCCTGAAAGCGGGCGCGGTATGGTGGGATGGCGACCATTGGCTCAATGCGCGCGATCCCCGGCTCAACGGATTGCTCGAAATCGTGCCCCAATAGCGCATGCTGGTGCGACGGATTGCCCCGTTCGAATGCGTCACCCGGCTTGCCGACATACCGATAGCCGCGTAAATCGCTGGCGCGAACCGCAAGAGCGGTCGTGCATCAGGGAGTGAGAACGCCATTTTTCAACTATCCGATATCGACGACGCCCGTAATTTGGTCGACCTGTTCCTGCACCGCGCGCGTGAAAATGGCGATGCGGTGTTTCTGGGGGCCAAGCAGGATGGCGAATGGCGCACGATCAGCTGGCGCGAAGTGGCGGATCGCGTGTGCCTGTTTGCGGAAAACCTGCGGGCAATGGGGTTGCAACGTGGCGACCGCGTCATGCTCGTGTCCGAAAACCGGCCCGAATGGTGCATCGCCGATCTGGGGATCATGGCGGCGGGCTGCGTTACAGTACCGGCCTATGTCACCAACACCGAACGCGACCATGTCCATATCCTCGACAATTCGGGCGCACGGGCGGTCGTGGTGTCGAATGCCAAACTGGCCAAGCCGTTGCTGCCCGCCATCATGCGGACGGGCGCAGCGGAATTCCTGATCGCGATCGGGGATCTGCCCGATTATCAAGCCGGCGACCTCACGCGGCGCAGCTGGGCATCGATGGTGGTGGGCGATGCCACCGCCGCCCGCTCTGCCGTGGAAGCGCGCATGCAGGGTATCGCGCGCGACGATCTGGCCTGCATCATCTATACCAGCGGTACCGGCGGGGCACCGCGCGGGGTCAAGCAGCACCATGGCGCGATCCTGTGCAATGCCGCCGGCGCGGCGGAAATATTGAACGACGATTTCGGGCTGGAGGCGGAGGAACGCTTTCTGTCGTTCCTGCCCCTCAGCCATGCCTACGAGCATTCCGGCGGGCAATATCTGCCGATCGCGGTCGGCGCACAGATATATTACGCCGAAGGTCTGGAGAAACTCGCCAGCAATATCGAGGACGTGCGCCCGACCATCATGGTGGTGGTGCCCCGCCTGTTCGAAGTGCTGCGCACCCGGATCATGAAACAGATCGCCGGTCAGGGCCGCGCCGCCGGGTTCATGATGGATCAGGCCCTGGTGATCGGTGGAAATGCACGAGACGGGCAGATCCGCAAACGCGACATGCCGATGAACTTCATCCTGGAAAAAGTGTTCCGCCCCAAAATCCGCGCGAAATTCGGCGGGCGGATGAAAGCGATGGTGTCGGGCGGCGCACCGCTCAATCCGGAAGTCGGCACATTCTTCGACGCGGTGGGGCTCACCCTGTTGCAGGGTTACGGCCAGACGGAGGCCGGCCCGGTCGTCAGCTGCAACCGCCCCGCCGCCGGCATCGCGATGGACACGGTCGGCCCGCCGATGCGCGGCGTCGACATCCGCATCGCCGACGATGGCGAGATCCTGGTGCGCGGCGAATTGGTCATGCTGGGATACTGGCAGAACGAGGCCGAAACCGCGCGCACCATCCGCGATGGCTGGCTGCATACCGGCGATATCGGCCATCTGGACCCAATGGGCCGCATCAAGATCACCGATCGCAAGAAGGACATGATCGTCAACGACAAAGGCGATAACGTCGCACCCCAGAAGATCGAAGGGATGCTGACCCTGCAACCCGAAATCGCGCAGGCGATGGTGACCGGCGACCGGCGCCCCTACGTCGTCGGGCTGATCGTCCCCGATCCCGAATGGGCGGCGGAATGGGCCGCCGCGAACGGACAGGCTTTCGCAATGGCGCAGTTGATGGAAACGCCCGATTTCCGCAGCGCAGTGAGCGACGCGGTCGCCCGTGTGAACCGCGAATTGTCGGTCGTGGAAAAGGTCCGCCAGTTCGCCTTCGCCGATGAAGGCTTCACGATCGAGAACGAGGAAATGACGCCGAGCATGAAGATCCGCCGGCACAAGATCAGGGACCGATACGAAGGTCGCATGGACGGGTTGTATCGGCGGTAACCCCTATGCTGGAGGTGTCGGCGGACGCGGCGGCATTCCATTGCCGCGCTGCGGCCATACGATTCGCAAGACCGGTCAAGGCGTGTTGAAGGCGGCTTTCGAACGCGAGCGCTTCGTCTTCGGTTAGCGCCCAGCGCTTCACCTCGATCGCCTTGTTTTTCGAGACAGGCGCATCGATCAATACGTGCCAAGTGTCGGAATGATCGATTAGCGCCTTCGATTCGCCATGCGCCAAAAATACCCGTCTGTCGCAGAGGGCGGTCCATGCATCGATAGCAATATGCACCCCCTCGCGTTGTTTCTTGGTGAGCTCACTTCGGTTGATCAGCTTCACCGCCGCCTTGAGACGGGCCGATGCCATCGGCGCGATGGTGTCCGCTTCGCCATCCGAAAAGTCGTCGAGAAACCGCAATACGACACGTTCTCCGCATGAAAAGCATTGCAGGCAGCTTCCCCACCACCGGTCTATCTGTGTTCTCGCAAATTCGAAACGGTTACCGATCTGCGGTTCGAACATCGGTAGTCAGGCCGCTTCCTGCGCGATGAATTCCGGGAAGAAGCTTGGGCTCGCATCGCTCCAGGCGGGGGCGGTGGCGGCGGCCTCGCTTAAGGATTGCAACAGCATCTTGCGGCGTTCCGGCCGGATTTGAGGCAGAGCCGCCGCGCCGCAGAATGCGCCGGGCAGCCATGGGCGTGCCTCCGCGCCGAGCAGACGTTCGTACAGGAACCGGAACGCCGAAAAGCAGCGTAATCTTTCCTGCGACAGATCGAACACGGCAATCCGCGTCAACGGCCCCATGAACCGGTCCACGTTTTCGAACCCCGTCTGCTTCGGGATCGCGCCGCGCAGCAGTTTGAGATCCTGATAGACGACATACTGGCTGCGAATGGCGCTGCGTTCCCCCGCATCGCGGGCCCATACGCGAAATGCATCCCGGCGGTCCAAACCGATATCGAGACTACGGCGGATATAGCGCTGTTCGCCCGGTGCGAAATGCGCGAATTCCCGCATTTCCCCAATGGTCGGCAATGCTGTGTTGATGGTGGTCATGATCGCATGTGTCCCCTTGCCTTATATGGCTGGAGAGCCCCCCGCCACGCATCGGACATCGCGCGACTTGGTTAATTTGCCGTAAAAACATGCCTGCGTTTCGGCACATTCGGTTTTTACGTCGCATACAAAAAAAAGGCCGCAGAAGATGCTGCGGCCCCCTTTGTAATTAATGCGACACTGTCAGATATCGTCGCCCAGCTTGCCCTTTATTTCGCCCTTGGCCTGCTGACCCTTGCCCTTGGCGGCCTGACCATGTCCTTCGGCGCGTGTTTCGGGATCGTCCGATTTCTGCTTCATCTTGCCGGCGGCTTCGTTGACGTTGCCTTTGACCTTGTCCGTGAATTCACCCATGTCGTCTCTCTTGCTGGTATGGTCGAACGCTTTTACGCGTTCTTGCCCTATCAACGAACCCGCATGGCTTGAGTTCCCGTTTCCGTAGCGGCAGAGGGTCAGATCAGCCCCGCCAGCGGCGAACTGGGATCGGCATATTTCCGGCGGCCCATGCGCCCGGCAAGGTAGGCATGACGCCCGGCCTCCACCGCCAGTTTCATGGCGTGGGCCATGCGGATGGGGTCTTTCGCTTCCGCGATGGCGGTGTTCATCAGCACCCCGTCGCAGCCCAGTTCCATCGCCACCGCTGCCTCCGATGCCGTCCCGACGCCCGCATCGACCAGCACCGGGACGCTCGCGCCCTCCACGATCAGGCGAATGGTCACCTTGTTTTGGATGCCCAGCCCCGAACCGATCGGTGCGCCCAGCGGCATGACGGCAACCGCACCGGCCTCCTCCAGCTGTTTCGCCGCGATCGGATCGTCGACGCAATAGACCATCGGCTTGAACCCTTCCCCGGCCAGCACCTCGGTCGCCTTCAGCGTTTCGCGCATATCGGGATACAAGGTGCGCGCTTCGCCCAGCACTTCAAGCTTGACCAGATCCCACCCGCCCGCTTCGCGCGCGAGGCGTAGCGTACGGATCGCATCGTCGGCAGTGAAGCATCCGGCGGTGTTGGGAAGATACGTGGTTTTCGCCGGATCGATATGATCGGTCAGCATCGGCGCATTCGGGTCGGTCACGTTGACGCGCCGCACGGCGACGGTGACGATTTCGGCCCCCGAAGCCTCCAGCGCGGCGGCATTCTGCGCGAAATCCTTATACTTGCCGGTGCCGACGATCAGCCGGGAGGTGAAGCGATGGCCGGCCACTTCCCAGCTATCGTCAGTCATTGGATCGTGATCGCCGCCGCCAACGAAATGAACGATTTCCAGCACGTCGCCATCTTGCAGCGGCGCGTCGGCCAAGGTCGAGCGCGGCACGATTTCGCGGTTGCGTTCGACGGCGACTTTCGCGGGGTCCAGTTCCATCGATGCGACCAGAGCGGCGATGGTCGCGGCATCGCTACGCCGCGTCTCCCCATTCACGGTAATGGATTTGATGATGGCGGATGGCGGCGCGCTGTCGTCGACTGGATGGGTCATGCCCGCCGAGATAGCGTTCAGCGCGTATGAGGCAAGTGGCCGCGCAGGTTCATCAGATGGCCGATCGTGACCAGACCGACGCCGATCACCGTCAGCACCACTTCCTGGACGCCGTGCGGTACGGCGAGCCCGCCGCCCATGAAGCTGAGCCCGGTCATGGCGATCACGAATGGTGCCGCCCGCCGATGCTGGATCGCACCCCAACCGATCGCGGCCGCGGCCACCACCAGCGCTATCGCAAGGCCGAACCGGTGGATCTCGGGGGCCAACAAGAACTCGCCGCCGATACCGAGGGTTGAAACGATGATGATCGATAGGATGCAGTGCGCCGCGCACAGGCCGGACAGCACGATGCCGGCGCGGTCCATCCGGGCACGAATCGAAGTGGCTACGTTTTGCATCGTGTTTCAGTCTTATGTGATAATGTAACATGACGCAAGCCGCCGTTTGCCTACGTGGAATAGCCTCTCGAACAGTCCGATACGCATTTGCGAAACAGGCGTTGCGCCTATTCGTCTTGCGTCACCGTCATACGACGCGCATCTCCAACCCGATGGCCGATGTCTCACCCCGCCCCGCAAATGATCGCTGGCTGCAAATGGCTTGCTGGCTGTTCGCGGTCGCTGGCGTGGTGGTGGTCATGGTGGTGGTCGGCGGCATCACGCGATTGACCGAATCCGGTTTGTCGATCACCGAATGGAAGCCCGTGACAGGCGCGATACCCCCGCTCAGCCAAGCGCAGTGGGAGGCAGAGTTCGCGCTTTACCGCCAGATCGGCGAATATAAACAGGTCAGCGGCCCGGCGGGCATGACGCTGGCCGATTACAAGTTCATCTATTTCTGGGAATGGTTTCACCGGCTGCTCGGCCGGTTCATCGGGTTGATCTATGCCCTGCCGCTCGCGTGGTTTTGGGTGAAGGGCGCGATTCCTTCCGGATACAAGCCGCGGCTGTTGGGACTGCTGGCGTTGGGCGCGCTGCAGGGTACGTTCGGCTGGTATATGGTGCGTTCCGGCCTGTCGACGCAGGTGACGGATGTAAGCCATTTCTGGCTGTCGATCCATCTGCTCACCGCATTATTCACCTTGGGGGGGCTGATCTGGACAGCGCGTGATCTGCGTGCATTGGCGCGGGATCGCGATAGCAGACCTGCGCGCCTGACCGGCTTCGTCTGGTTGGTGAGCGGGGTGCTGTTCGTGCAACTGTTGCTGGGGGCGTGGGTGGCGGGTTTGAATGCGGGCCACGCCTCGGACAGCTGGCCGTTGATGCAGGGCGCGTTCGTGCCGACGATCGATGCAGATCGCGGTTGGCTTTGGGCGATGACGCATGACCCATTCCTGTTGCATTTCGCGCATCGCTGGTGGGCATGGGTGGCTGCGATTGCGCTTATTCTGCTGGCGCGGCGGGTGAAGGCGTTGGATCGACGGGCCTCAATCGCGATCAACGCGGCGGTCGGTACGCAGATCGTGTTGGGCATCGCAACGGTATGGACCGGGGTGGAGCTTTGGATCGCCACGGCGCATCAGGGGGTCGGCGCGCTGCTGGTCGCGGCCGTCGCATGGGGCGCGCATCGGGCTGGGCGCCAAACCCGCTAAGGTATTATTTTACCTCCTCCGTATGGCGCACGAATGCTTGACTTACGCGCTGTTCACGCCCAAATGGCGCGGCGTAAGCGGACCCATGTCGATGGGTGCGCGCATTTGCATTTTCGTCAATCAACCATAGTGGATATCCAGCCCATGAAGGCTCTTACCAAGACCACCCGGTCGATCAAACCGGCCGAGGTCGTGAAGAAATGGCACTTGATCGACGCCGAAGATCTGGTCGTCGGCCGGCTCGCGTCGATCGTCGCCAACCTCCTGCGCGGCAAGCACAAGCCCAGCTTCACCCCCCATGTCGATTGCGGCGACCATGTCGTGATCATCAATGCCGACAAGGTGAAGTTCACCGGCGGCAAGATGACCGGCAAGATCTATTACAAGCACACCGGCTACCCCGGCGGCATCAAGGAAACGACCCCGGCGAAAGTGCTGGAAGGTCGCTTCCCCGAACGCGTGCTGGAAAAGGCGATCCAGCGGATGATCCCGCGCGGACCGCTCGGCCGCGACCAGATGCGTGCCCTGCACCTCTATGCCGGCACCGAACATCCCCATGGCGGCACCGATCCGCAGGTGATGGACGTTGCCTCGATGAACCGTAAGAACAAGGCTTCCGCATAATGGCCGACGATAAAAGCACCGTTTCCGATCTCGCCGATCTGAAAGACATCGCCTCCGACGCGCCGCAGGCGGACGCCTCCACCGCCGAAAACGTGGTGGTCGAAAGCGCACCGTTGCGCGAACAGGAGATCGACGAACAGGGCCGCGCCTATGCAACCGGTCGCCGCAAGGATGCGAAGGCCCGCGTGTGGCTCAAACCCGGATCGGGCAAGATCACCGTCAATGGCAAGGATCAGGAAACCTATTTCGCCCGTCCGACCCTGCGTCTGGTCATCAACCAGCCTTTCACCATTACCGAACGCGAAGGGCAGTACGACATCATCGCCACCGTGCGCGGCGGCGGATTGTCGGGACAGGCCGGCGCGGTCAAGCATGGCATCAGCCAGGCGCTCACCCGTTACGAGCCTGCCTTGCGCAGCGCGGTCAAGGCCGAAGGCTTCCTGACCCGCGACAGCCGCGTGGTGGAACGCAAGAAATACGGCCGCGCGAAAGCCCGTCGTAGCTTCCAGTTCTCCAAGCGGTAATTCCCGCCATTCCATGGATTGTAGAAAGGGGCGGTCCGGCAACGGGCGGCCCCTTTTTTCATGCCCCCTCGAACACCCGCTGTTCGACCTGCAAGCCGCTGTCGTGCGCATACGTCACGACATTGTATCCCGGTGCCGCCCCGCGCAAACGGGTCGACAGCGTACCCGCCCCGATCATTCGCAGCGACCGATTGCCGCGTGTCCGCACCATGTCGAACGGAACGTGCACATGCCCCGTCAGTATCGCGTCGGCCCCGGCTTTCAACAGCGCATCGAACGCCTGGTCGCCCCCGATGGTGGGGTTCTTCTCACCCTCTTTCGCCGGCAAAAGCGGATGATGCGCCGTGACGATCCGGTACCGCCCGTCGGCGGGCAACGCGGCCAATGCCGCCACCGTTCGGGCCAGCGCATCGCGCCGGACATATCCATCGGACCATGGAAAACGCGGCTGGATGCGCACGGTGGTTTTGAGTGGCACGATCACCAGATCGTCCGTTGCGAAGGTCGCCCCGACCGCCCCCGCAAGCGCGCCATAGCGTTTGTAGGGCTGCGTGAAGCGTTCCCACAGATTGTAATAGGGCATGTCGTGATTCCCCGGCTCCAGCATCACCGGCACGCCCAGACCCAGGAAGAAATCGCGGGCGGCGGCGAATTGCGCATGGGTCGCGCGTTGCGTCAGATCGCCGGTGCAGATGACCGCATCGGGCCGTTCCGCCGCGACCGCTTCTGCGAACCAATGTATCGCGTCCGCATGCTCGACCCCGAAATGCACGTCGCTGACGTGGAACAACCGGGTTTCGCGCGGCATGGTCACCGGGCCCGTCCACTCAGCACGAGCCAGCAGGACAATCCATTGATCGCGGCATAGATCGCATAACCCCACGCGATGCCCGGCACGTCATGCGCCGCCATCAGCATCGCCGCGACCAGCACCAGATATTCGATTGCGAAGGAAATCTGCCGGCCGTTCTTCATCGCCAGCCACGGTATCTGGCGCAGCATCGGATGGCCGCTTTCGATGACCGCCCGATGCATCGCGAAGTTCGCCATGCCGAGTATGAACAAGAATGCCAGGATCATCATCGCTGCCTGCCCCAGCGCCGCAGGAATGCCAACCGGCAAACATGTGGCGGCGCCCCTATCGATATCCTGTCAGCGCCCCGCCATCGCCTTCACTTTCGGCAGGAATGTCCGCCCGATGCGCAGGCTTTCACGATCCGGCCCCAGATCGACCGACCATGCCCCCAGCCCGTCATGCCGCAACCCGCGAATGGTGTCGCGCCGCAGGATCGTCGATCGGTGAATACGGATGAAGGCGGTGGGATCGAGCTGTTTTTCCAACCCGGCGATGGTCTGCAACAACAGGTAATTGTCGTCGCCCACATGCAGCCGCACATAATCGCGTTCGGCATCCACGCGGCTGACCTGCGCGATATCGATTCGTAGCAGTTCGCTGCGGTGGGGCACCCATAATTCTTCCAGCCATGGACTGTCGCGCCGACTTCCATGCTGGCCTCCATATTGATCCCCATTCCGGCCCCCCTCACCGCGCCGCGCGGTGGCACGTTCGACCGCGCGCGCAAGGCGGTCCGCCGCCACGGGTTTGAGAACGTAATCTACCGCATCGAGATCGAATGCCGCGACGGCAAAATGATCATGCGCGGTCACGAAGATAACGGCCGGGCGGTAATCGTTCTTAGCGGCATCGTCGGCAAGGCGGCGTGCTACGGCCAGCCCGTCCAATTCCGGCATCGTCATGTCCAGCAGGACCAGATCGGGTCGCAATCGTGCGATCCGGTCCAATGCCTGCACGCCGTCGGCCGCCGTGTCGACGATTTCCAGTTGCGGCATTTTCGCACACACCGCGCGCAACCGTTCGACGGCCAGCGGTTCGTCATCCACGATGATGGTACGCATCGTATCGTCGATAGCGGGTGTGGTCATGGAAAGCGGCTTTCGCCGAGTATCAGGGGCATGCGAATCTCGCTGCAATAGCCGCTATCGGTCGGCCCCGCTTCGATTTCGGCAGCATCGCCGAAACGCGCACGCAGACGATCGCGAATATTGGCAAGGCCGATGCCGAAGCCGCCCTGTGCGATATCGCCCGCCCCCGGCCCGTCATCGCTTACTTTGAGAACCAGACGATCGCCGTGCGCATACGCGCAAATCGTAATCGTCACCGGTTCGCGCGACGGGGCGACGGCATATTTGACCGAATTTTCCACCAGAGGTTGCAGGATCATGCCGGGCACCCGCGCATTCTCCAACCCAGCCGGGCAATCGATCCGCGCGACCAGGCGATTGGGGAACCGCACCTGCTCGATCGCGAGATAATGGTTCTGCAAGGCGATCTCGTCCGCCAGATCGACATCGGCACTGGTTTCGTCGGCCAGCGAATGGCGGTAGAAGTTCGACAGCGTCTGGATCATCTCCTCCGCCCGGTCTGCCTTGCCGGTCATTACCAGCGCGCTCAATGAATTGAGGGCGTTGAAGAGAAAATGCGGATTGACCTGATAGCGTAAGGACCGCAGTTCCGCCTCCTTCGCCTGACGCCGGAAATCCGCCTCCCGCCGCTCGGCCAGCTGCGTCTGCTTGACCGCCAACAGCGCGAAATACAGCGATGCCCAGGCGAGCAACAGGAAATACCGGCCGATCGCGATGTCCACGATCAGACGCCAGCCATCCCCGCCCCGTGCACTGGCCGGGGCCAGCAGCACTTCGCGCGGCGTGTCCTGCGCCGCATTCACGGGCATCGCATCGGGATCGGAGGGGACTTCCAGAAAGATGTTGCCCGCCTGATCCTCCCGTATCGCAACCCCGCGCTGCTCCGCCATCCGTTGCGCGACATCCGCCTGGACCGCCGCGAAGGCAAGCTGGTTGACCATCGCAACCAGGCCGGCAGCCGGCAATGCGAACATCACCGCCACGCAGATTTTCACCCATAAGGGCCGCGCATCGAACAGGCGCAAACACAGCCACAATGCCATCGTGATGGCTGCCCCCGCAGCGGTGACCAAAGCGCGCCGCCAGACGAGCTCGAACTGCAGATCCAGCCCGACGATCGATCCGCGAATGGTCGTCAGCACGAAATACGATGCCCACAGCGCCGCGATCGACACCAGAACCGTGCGCAGCGATACCCGTGCGGATTTTTCGCGGGCGGGGGTCTGAGCGGCGGAAGTCTTCATGATGCGCGGACTATTAGCGCATGTGGTCGCCCAACGGCCATAACCGCAATCGGACGATGGCGACCGTTCATCGAAACGCGCGCGTTCGGTTTACGCCAGCAGTTTCTCCCGTGCGATCTTCTCGCGCCATTTTGCGGGTGCCAATTCGTGGACATTGTTGCCCGCACTGTCGACCGCGACGGTCACCGGCATGTTCTCGACCGTAAATTCGTAAATCGCTTCCATGCCCAGATCCTCGAACCCGACGACGCGGCTTTCCTTGATCGCGCGGCTGACCAGATAGGCCGCCCCGCCCGTCGCCATCAGATAGGCGACCTTGAACCGGCTGATAACCTCAACCGCGTCCTGCCCCCGTTCCGCCTTGCCGATCATGGCGAGTAGGCCGAGGTCGAGCATGGTTTCGGTGAACACGTCCATCCGGGTGGCGGTGGTGGGGCCGGCGGGTCCGACGACTTCGCCCATCACCGGATCGACCGGCCCGACATAATAGATCGCACGGCCCCGGAAATCGACCGGCAGTTGTTCGCCCTTGTTAAGCATGTCCTCAATCCGCTTATGCGCCGCATCGCGCCCGGTCAGCATCTTGCCCGACAGGAGCAGGCGGTCGCCATGTTCCCAACCGGCGACTTCCTCCGGCGTAAGATTGTCGAGATCGACCCGCTTCGCCTCGGCATCCGGCTGCCAGTTCACGTCCGGCCATTCATCCAGCTTTGGCGGTTCGAGGTACGTCGGGCCGCTGCCATCCAGCGTGAAATGCGCATGGCGGGTGGCGGCGCAGTTGGGGATCATGCCGACCGGCTTGCCCGCGGCGTGGCAGGGTGCGTCGTATATTTTGACATCCAGCACGGTAGATAGCCCGCCCAGCCCTTGCGCGCCGACACCGGTCGCATTGACCGCATCGTAAATGTCGATCCGCAGCTGCTCGATATCGCTTTGCGCGCCGCGCCGTTTCAGCTGCGCCATGTCGATCGGGTCCATCAGGCTCTGCTTGGCGAGCTTCATGCAATGTTCCGCCGTGCCGCCGATGCCGATGCCTAGCATTCCCGGCGGGCACCAGCCTGCACCCATGCTCGGTATCTGTTCCAGCACCCATTCGACGATATTGTCGTTGGGGTTCATCATTTTGAACTTCGATTTGTTTTCGCTGCCCCCGCCCTTCGCCGCGACGTCGATATCCACCGTGCCGCCCGGCACCATCTCGACCGACAGGACGCAGGGCGTGTTGTCGCGCGTATTGCGGCGGGTGAAGGCGGGATCGGCCAGGATGCTGGCGCGCAGCTTGTTGTCGCCGTTCGTGTAGGCGCGGCGCACTCCCTCATCCACGACCTCTTGCAACGATCGCGCGGAATCGAGCCGGCAATCCTGCCCCCAACGCACGAAAACGTTCACGATGCCGGTGTCCTGACAGATCGGCCGGTGCCCTTCGGCGCACATACGGCTGTTGGTCAGGATCTGCGCGATCGCATCCTTCGCCGCCGGGCCCTGTTCCGCCTCGTACGCGGCGCCCAGCGCGCGAATGTAGTCCATCGGGTGGTAATAGGAGATGTATTGCAGCGCGTCGGCCACGCTGTCGATCAGGTCGCTCTCGGTAATGGAAACAACGTCGCTCATCGAATTCAAACTCCTGCCGGTCGAGTGGGGCTGTCAGCGCCATGCCATACGCGCGATGGGCGGGTATGGTCAAAGCACTTGGCCGCGAAGCGATGCCGCTCTAGTGCGGCGGGCACGGCCGGCAATAGCGACGATGGACACGAAACGATGAGCGCGCATTTGGAACCTCTCCCCCACAGCGTCGATGAACCGCGCGTTCCCCTATCGACCCAGGCACCGGCCCAAGCACCAGCCCAAGCACCGGCCCATGCACCCGACCATGTGCCGGACACACGCGCTCGCGATGGTTTCGCGCTCGCTCGCCGGGCCATGATCGACAGTCAGTTGCGCACCAGCGGCGTCAACGAAACCTACGTCCTGTCGCGGATGCTGGCTGTTCCCCGGGAAGATTTCGTGCCCGCCCACGCACGCGGCACGGCCTATATCGACCGCGCCATTCCGCTCGCGCAGGGCCGCTATCTGGCCGCGCCCGTTTTCTACGGCATGATGGTGGAAGAAGCGGCACCGGTCGCGGCCGACGCGGTGCTGATCGTCGATGCGGGCAGCGGTTACCTCGCCGCGCTGATCGAACCACTGGTTGAAGTCGTCACCACGATCACCCCCGAACAGGCGCGCGACGGCGATCTGGCGGGCGGCCCCTATTCGCTGATCCTGATCGACGGCGCGGTGGAGAACCTGCCCGCCGCCCTGCCGCCGAAAATGACCACGCGCGGACGCATCGTCACCGGCATCGTGACGAAGGGTGTGACCCGGCTGGCGATGGGGCGCAAATCGGGCGACAGCGTGGCGTTGTTGCCGCTGGCCGAGATGGGCATCCCGCAACTTGCCGAATTCGACACGCCCAAGACCTGGAGTTTCTGAACCCATGCGCGGTTGGCCCGCCCTGCTGATCGGCACAATGTGCGTATCCGCCCCGGCACAGGCGGATACCCTGCGCGAGGCATTGGCCCAGACCTATCGTACCAATCCGACCCTGCAGGCCGCCCGTGCGCAGCAGCGCGCCACCGACGAAACCGTCGCCATCGAACGCGCCGCCGGCCGACCGAGCGTGGATGCGACGGCCCAATATATCGAATTTCTGCGGCAGAATTCCACGAGCTTCACTGCGCCCGAACGCGTGATCAGCATCGGTCCCGACCTGACCGTCCCCGTCTATTCGGGCGGTGCGATCAAGAATTCGATTCGCGCCGCGGAAACCCGTGTCGATGCAGGTCGCGCCGATCTGCGCGCGACCGAATCCGCGATCTTCAGCCGCGTCGTCGCCGCTTATATGGATGTGCTACGCCTCCAGGCGGTGGTCGGTCTGTCGCGCAACCAGGTGAACGTGCTGGGCACCAATCTGCAGGCAACCGAAGACCGCTTCGAAATCGGCGATTTGACCCGCACCGACATCGCGCAGTCGCAATCCCGGCTTGCCCTTGCGGAAAGCGATCTTCGCACCGCGCAGGCCAATCTGATCGGCGCGCGCGAGACCTATATCCAGCTGGTGGGCGAAGCACCGACCGATCTGGCCCCGCCTCCGCCTTTGCCCGGCCTGCCCGCCGATGTGAACGACGCGGTATTCATCGCTCTGGAAGCGAATCCCGATCTGATCGCTGCGAAGGAACTGGCGGAAGCGGCCGGGCTGGACATCGAAGTCGCCGAAGCCGGACGTCTGCCCCGCGTGTCCGTGTTTGCAGGCTACGACTACCAGAACTTCCTCGGCACGCTGGGCGGTTCATTTCCCGATCCCAACGATCCCGAAGGACCGCTGCTCGTCGCCCCGCAGGTGGCCACGGCGGCGCAGGCGGGCGTGTCGCTCAGCATTCCGATCTTTCAGGGCGGCCGCCCCGCCGCGATCCAGCGTCAGGCGACCGCGCGCGCCAGCGCTGCACTGGAACAGGTGATTGCCGCCGAACGCGATGTCATTGCGCAGGTCCGCGCCGCTTACTCCAATCTACTCGCTGCGAACGCCATCATCGAATCGTCGCTGACCGCGGTATCCGCCGCCGAGTTGGGGTTGGAGGGTGTCCGCGCGGAAAACTCCATCGGCAACCGTACGATCCTGGACGTGCTGAACGCGGAACAGGAATTGCTGACCGCCCGCGTGCAATTGGTCACCGCGCGCCGCAACGCCTATGTCGCGGGTTTCACTTTGCTGGCCGCGATGGGCCGTGCCGAGGCGCGCGATCTGGGGTTGGCGGACGAGGGGCTGTTGTATGATCCGGCAATCAATTACGACCGGGTCCGGAACCGCTTCTGGGATTGGGGCTACGATCCTGAACCGGTTGCGACATCCACGCGCACGATTGACATTCCCGCCCCCCGCGCGGACATTCCCGATTTGGCACGATAGGGTGAATCGGTTATCGGCCAAAGAGGGCATCGATGCGCAGGGGTAATGGTTCATGAGTCGTGACGGCGAATCTTCGGTCGAGGAAATCCTCGAATCCATCAAGAAAGTGATTGCCCGCGACAGCCGGTCCAACACCGCCGGTGAACGTCGCCGCAATGCGGTAGGCGAGGCCCCGCCCCCCGAAAGTCGAACCGAAGCCGCCGCCGAATTTCAGACCGACCCTGCGAGCGCGGACGAGGCGGAGGAAATTCTGGACCTCGGCAGCGACGACATCGTCGATGATGATGCCGGACCCGAAGCGTTCGCAGGCGAAGGGCTGGCATCCGATGATATGCCCGATAGCGATGCGGATGACGAACCGCTGCTGAATGCGTCCGCCCGCAGTGCCATGCGCGACAATCTGGCGGCGCTGGCGATGCTGGCCGAACCGGGCACGCCGCCGCAGATCGTGCGTTCCGGCGAAACCTCGCTCGAAGGGCTGACGCGCGAATTGATGCGCCCCATGCTGGCGGAATGGCTCGATGCGCATTTGCCGGACATGGTGGAAAAGCTGGTCCGCGCGGAAATCTCCCGGATTGCCGGCAAACGGGGCTGATCGCGCTTCTGCCCATCGAACGCCGTCTTTAGGATTTGTGTGGGGTTTGGGACTAGGGTGAGGCTTTAGGACCAGGTTGGGGCTTTAGGGCTTGCATGGGCGGCGGCAGACCGTAATCCTGCGCCGCATGATCGCATCCTTCCGGCTTGGTGCCGCTATCGCCACATCCCTGATCGCGCTCGGCACATCGATGCCGGTTATGGCCGATAGCCATGAGGAGCCGGCCGAACGTGCACCCATGCAGGCGATCGATCTCGTCACCATGCCCCGATTGGGCGCGCCGACGGTCAGCCCCGATGGCCGCCACACGATCTATTCGGTCACACGCACAGATGCCGCCGACTTCGCACGCGGCACGACGCATTATCGCCAGGATTTGCGCGACCCCGCTAGCCCGCCGGTCGAACTCGACCTGGGCGGCACAGCGAGCAATCTTGCCTTCGGGCGCGATGGCCATCTGTATTTCCTGTCCGACCGGCTGGCGCAGGACGCGGCGGCGGATTCGGCGAAGGTCAGTCAGGTCTGGCGTGCGTCCATCGATGCGAATGGGCGGATCGGTACCCCGCAACCGGTCACGCAGTTCATGGCCGATGTGCAAGGATTTCATCTTTCGCCCGACGGCCGCCGGATCGCGGTATTCGGCGATATCGACCGCGAATGCGGCACTTTTGGATGCGAAGGCGATGCCACCGCCCATCTTCCCGGGCCCGGCACCGGGCGGCTCTACGATGCCGATGACGGTTTCGTGCGCCATTGGGATGGCTGGGAAACGCCGGGCACCTATGGCCGCGTGTTCGTGTACGAACTGACACAAGGTATAGCGGCGGCATCCGGAGTGGCGGTGGATGGCCCCGCCGGACCCGATGCGCTGGTCGCCGACACGCCGACCAAACCGTTCGGCGGGGGTGAGGAAATCGCCTGGGCACCCGATGGCAGCGCACTGTATTTCGCGGCGCGGCGAACCGGGCGGCAGGAACCGACATCGACCGATATCGACATCTATCGCTCCGCGCTGGACGGCGGAGCGCCCGTCAATCTGACCGAGGGTAACGAGGCCACCGATACGCTGCCCGCCCCCTCCCCCGATGGGAAATGGCTTGCCTATCTGGCGATGGAACGGGCCGGCTACGAATCCGATCGGCTGGTCGTTCATCTGCGCGATCTCACGACCGGCCGCACCCGCGCGCTGACGGACGGTTTCGACCGCTCGTTCGGATCGCTCGCCTGGACGCCCGATTCCCGCTGGATCGTCGCCACCGCGCAGGACGTGCTCGATACGCCCGCTTTCCGCATCGATCCGCGCAATGGCCGGGTCGAGCGGTTGGACCTGATGGCCGGGAACGAAGCGCATATCGGCAATGTCACACCGATCGCCGGCAGCCGTCTGCTGTTCACACGCGATTCGATCGCGGCCCCGGCGGAACTTTACCTGTCGCAGGGCTGGTCGCAGGCCATGCCGATCACGGCGGTTGCGCGTCCCGCCATCGGCAAGCTTGCGGGCATCACCACCACCCGCTTCAATTTCGAAGGGGCAGGCGGCGACACGGTATGGGGTCAGATCACGAAGCCCGAACGACCGGCCCAAGGTTCGAGAGAACGTCTGCCTGCCATCCTCTACGTCCATGGCGGGCCGCAGGGTTCGTTCAACGATGGCTGGTCCAGCCGCTGGAACCCGCGCGTTCTGGCGAGCCAGGGCTATGCCGTCATCTCCGTCGATTTCCACGGCAGCACCGGCTACGGGCAAGCCTTTACCGACAGCATAAACCGCGACTGGGGCGGTAAACCGCTGGAAGATCTGCAAAAAGGCCTCGCCGCCGCATTGGCCCGCGACAGCCAGATCGACGGCACCCGCGCCTGCGCGATGGGCGCATCCTATGGCGGCTACATGATGAACTGGATCGCGGGGCAATGGCCGGACCGGTTCGACTGCCTGATCCAGCACGACGGCCTGTTCGACATGCGCAGCTTCTATTACGCGACCGAGGAATTGTGGTTTCCCCGCTGGGATTTCGGAGGCTCCTACGCGCAAAACCCACAGGAATACGAGAAGTTCAACCCAGTGAACTATGTTCAGAACTGGCGCACGCCGATGCTGGTCATCACCGGGGAAAAGGATTTCCGCGTGCCCTATACGCAGGGGCTGCAATCCTTCACCGCCTTGCAGGAACAGGGCGTACCGTCGAAACTGCTGGTGTTCCCGGACGAAAACCACTGGGTGCTCAAACCTGCCAATTCATTGCAGTGGCACAACACCGTGTTCGACTGGCTCGCGACCTATCTGAAAAAGCCGGGCATCGAACCCAGCGGTGAACCGATTGCCGCGCCATGAGTAAGGCCAAAAGTCGAGAGAAGGATTTGCTGAAGGCGCAGCTCGCTTTGGGCAAAATCGGCGGCGAAACGGTCGAACGACAGATTTTCCTGTGTGCGCTGGCGGAAAAACAGAAATGCTGTTCGCGCGAAGAGGGCAAGGCGGCCTGGAACTACCTGAAGAAACGCATGAAGCAGCTGAAACTGGCCGGACCCAAGCGGGACGATGGCACCGGCGGCATTCAGCGGACCAAGGCCGATTGCCTGCAAATCTGCGCCGCCGGGCCCATCGCGCTCGTCTGGCCGGACAATGTGTGGTACCATTCCTGCACCGAAACCGTGCTGGAACGGATTATTCAGCAGCATCTGATCGGTGGTGAAGTGGTCGAGGAATATCGGCTGCGCGATGCCGCGCACGCCGTTCCGGCCCGGTAGTCGGCCTAACCGTCGCGCTTCCAGGTATCGTCCTCATCCTCCGCCAGATCGGTCACGCTTTCGTCGTGACCGGTTCCGCTGGACAGGAACACCAGCCCCATCAACGCCGCGGTCAATAGCATCATGAACCCGATGCCCAATGCGACCGCGATGTAGAAATGCACCGAAGCGGGGCTTTCGCCATCGTAAAGCAGCGCGATGGCGATGCCGACCACGCCGATCGTCACGAACAGCATGAAGCGCATCAGCCGCCGATACCGCGCCCATGCGAAAGAAGCGTTTTCGGGATCGTCCAGGGGGCTTTTGGGTATCATGCTCGCGCTTTTGCCTGTCATCGTGCCGCTTATCAATGGCGGGAATGGTACGCGATTCGCCAAAACGTCCATTTCGTGACACACTCCTGCGGAGGGAAATGAGGGAGACGAAATCGATGGATATCGCACAATTGATCGCGAAACGAGGCGCGGTGGATGTGATCGCCTGCAATGTGGGCGATACCGTCCGCGACGTGGTCACTTTGCTGGCGACGAAACGCATCGGAGCGCTGCCCGTGATGCGGGAGGGCGCGCTAGCCGGCATTTTTTCCGAACGCGACGTGATCTACCGCCTGGCCGATGATGGTTCGGCCTGCCTTGATACGCCGGTCGGCGACGTGATGACCGCACCGGCGATCACCGTGGAAACCAGCACACAAGTGGACGAGGCGCTGGGCCTGATGACCCGCCGCCGGATCCGCCATTTGCCAGTAGTGAAGGATGGCGCGATGTGCGATTTCATCTCGATCGGCGATCTGGTCAAATCCCGGATCGACGAGGTGCAGCTGGAAGCGCAGGCATTGCGCAACTATATTCAGACCGCTTGAGGACGAAACCCATGCACCTTACATCGTACACATGACCACGCCCCTCACCCTGACCGAACCCGCCGCCAAACGCGTCGCCTGGATTGCCGAGAAGCAGGCCAAGCCCGCGATCCTGCGTCTGTCGGTGGAAGGCGGAGGCTGTTCCGGCTTCCAGTATAAATTCGATCTCGCCGATGCGGTCGAGGATGACGACGCGGTCAGCGAAACCGACGGCGTGAAACTGGCGGTCGATCCCGTCAGCCTGGATCTGGTCGATGGCAGCGTCGTCGATTTCGTCGAATCGCTGGGCGGGGCCGCATTCCGGGTCGAAAACCCCAATGCGGCGGCCGGCTGCGGCTGCGGGTCGAGCTTCGGCATATAAGCCGCCCCCGATGCGGATCGCGACTTACAACATAAACGGCATAAAGGCCCGCCTGCCGCGTCTGATCGAATGGCTGGACGAAACCCGGCCGAAAGTCGCGTGTCTGCAAGAAATCAAGACGGCGGATGAAGGTTTTCCGGCGGAGGAATTCGAGCGGATCGGTTATAATGCGATCTGGCATGGGCAGAAAAGCTTCAACGGGGTCGCTATTCTGGCCGATGGTGTGAAGCCGGCGGAAACACAGCGCGGCCTGCCCCTTCTGTCCGATACCGACGAGCCTGACGATCAATCCCGCTATCTCGAAGCGGAAATCGACGGGGTACGCGTCGCCTGCATCTATCTGCCCAACGGCAATCCCCTGCCCGGTCCTAAATTCGACTACAAATTGCGCTGGATGGAACGACTGCGCGAGCGGATGGCGCATCTATGGTCGTTGGAGCTACCCTGCGCCGTGGTGGGCGATTACAACGTTATTCCGCATGACGACGATGTGTGGTCGCCCAAACGCATGCAGGACGATGCGCTGATGCAGCCGCGATCGCGCGACGCCTATGCGCAGCTGTTGACCGATGGCTGGACCGATGCGGTGCGCACACTCAACCCCCGGGGCGGCGTATGGACCTATTGGGATTATCAGGCGGGCGCGTGGCAGCGCGACCATGGTTTTCGCATCGACCATGTCCTGCTGACGCCGGAATTGGCAGACGCGATGGTGTCGGTCGGTGTCGACAAGGAATATCGCGGGCGCGAAAAGGCCAGCGACCATACACCCGTCTGGGTCGAAATCGCGGGCTGACGCGCGAACCTACCGATAGAAAAGATGGGTCGCGATCGATGCGCGCCGGGTGCGATTGCGGCTCCAGCCGGGAGTGACATAGCGCGCGTGGAAATATAGCGCATCGGCCGCTTCGCTTGTCCAGTCGCCGTCATGGGCGATGCGGGCGATGGCCTTGGCCCGGGTCCAGGCTTTCGAATCGTGCCGGATCGCGGGCATCGCGCCGCCTTTCACGAAACTGAACTGCGACCGCTGATAGACGACGCCGCAATAGCTGGCAGGGAAGCGATCGGACTCTGCGCGATTGATAACGACCTGCGCCACGGCCAACTGCCCGGCCAATGGTTCGCCGCGCGATTCGAAATGCACGGTCTTGGCCAGGCAACGCATTTCGGGGGACAGATCGTATCCGGTATCCGTCGCGGCGACCAGTTCGCGTAGGGTTTCCGGCTCGACCGGCGATTTTGCCGCCTGCGGCCGTTCGGAAATAGTCTGCGCCATTTCCTCTGCCACGAAGATCGGCGCGATCGTGCGGCTCGGTTCTGAAGTTGCGGCATCCACTTCGATTTCGATGCCGTGTTCGGCATACGCATCGGAGGAATCGGCGCTGAAGAAAATGACGGTGGTGGTCGCGGCGATCGCTGCGAAGCCTGCGAAATGGGTCTTGCGTGCCATATCTCTGCCGTTTTGAGCGGTGGACGGACACAGACACAGGCGGGACCCGACGGGGTGGATTGCAATATTGGTCGGATCGCAGGCCTGCCGGCCGCCCCCCGTCTGCATTTTGGCTTAGAGACCGTACGTCAAGAAGCCGCCTACGCTGGTAGGGAGTGACGGCGAGATAGTTTCAAATGAAATCGGATCACCCTATTTATGCTGCACTGCGGCAAAACGTTCCGCATGCGCGATATCCAGTTCGACGATCCAGATATCGTCGTCCTGCGCACGGCGGCGGTCGAGATATGCATTGAACGTGCCGGGATCGCCCGGGTCCTGTGTCCGCGTGACTTCGAAACGGCGGGTTCCGTCCATCTGCGGCATCCGTTCGTACAGACGCGTGGGCTCATCGCGCGCCATCGTCACGAGCAGGATGGTGCCGGCGTCGCGTTCCCCCTTCGCAATAACCGTCGCGAAGCCGCCTTCGGCCTGCACTGCACGGATCATTCCGGATATTTCCAGGTGGGCGGGAAGCCTGTCGTTCATGCCGCGCCTACCGCGAACCGTAACCGGCAAGTCCCGACAGGGGTATGTGCGACCGCATGAAAGTACCCGTGCCACGCCCAATCTCGTCCCCCTCGCTATCGATCAGGCGCGATTCGGCCACGAAAACCCGGCGGCGGCCGCTGACCCAATGTCCTTCCGCCGTGACCGGCCCGACCCGCACCGGTTTGGTGAAATGCAAATTGAAGGATGTGGTCAGCAGGAAACGGTCCGTCACCAGCGTATTGGCGGCATAGAATGCGGCATCGTCCAGCATCTTGAAATAGATCGTCCCATGCGCCGCCCCCGCCGCGTGGTAGGATTGTTCGGTCACCTGGAACTCGACCCGCGCCAACCCTTCGCCCATGATGGCAAGCTCCGACTGGAACAGATCGTTGACCGGGGCCGAACCGTAAAGCCGCTCCAGCGCGCGGTAATGCAGATCGGCGCCGGGGTTGGTTTCGGCGTTGGCTTCGGTGGGGGCTTTGGCGGGGGAACCGGCGTCCCGGTCCTGCTGCCCCGTGGGTGCGCTCATGGCCGGTCAGCCCCTCAATGCGGTTCGACCCAACCGACAGAACCGTCGCGCCGACGATAGACCATGTTGTGCCGCCCCGACTTGGCGTTCTTGAACAGCATTGCGTTGGTGTCGCGCAAATCCAGCATCATGACCGCATCGGCGACGCTGGCTTCGGGAATGTCGGTCTTGGTTTCCGCGATCACCAACGGCGCATCCGGCGTATCGTCGGGTTCCGGGCGTTCGGCGTCCTCGGCGGAGAAGATGGTGTAGGCGGCTTCTTCCTCCTTCAGCGCATGGGCAGCCTGCGCATGGCGATCGTTGATCCGGCGTTTGTAGCGTCGCACCTGTTTGTCGATCTTTTCCGCCGCACCGTCGAACGCCTGATGCGCATCATGCGCCTCCGCGTGGCTTTTCACGGTCAGACCCTGCATCACATGGGTCACGATATCGCAGGCGAAAGCACCGGCGGGCGCCTTGCTGAAGGTCGCATGCGCCGATATCGCGCCGCCGAAATATTTGTTCACGATGGCGTTCAACCGGTCGCTGGCATGATCCTGCAGCGCGCTGCCCGTTTCCACCTGATGGCCCGAAACCCGTATTTCCATGATAGTGTCTCCTTGATTATGCCGGGACGAATGTGGCGCGGCAGAACGCCTGTTCGGCCCTATCCTATTTTGCCCATAACGGGTTGGCGATATCGCCGATGAAAGCCTGATGGCGGGCGATTTCCGCCGCGCTCGGCGTATGGGGGCGTGGTTCGCGATAGGGGCGCTGGCTGCCATGGCCGCGGGGGACCTCCGCCAGATCGGGCCCCGTTTCGGCGCCGACGCCGCCGTCCGCCGCCAGTTGCAATCCGATCTGCCGCCCGCCGGTCAATTCGATATAGACCTGCGCCAACAGTTCTGCATCCAGCAACGCGCCATGTTTGACGCGGTGGCTGCGATCG
>JBASAR010000134.1:0-31023 GCA_049650705.1 Pontixanthobacter sp.
GATCTGGCCCTGCCTCTGTCGGAACGGACCTATCAGGCGCGTTCGCTGGATGCCGGCCTGCCGGTCGGTTCGGCCGCGCATGACGAGCGGCGCGATCTTGCGGCGCAGAACCGGGTGCGGGCGTTCCTGCTATGTGTCGATGGGCGGGCCATCAGCTACCTCTATCTGCCGATCGACGGCGATACGGTGACCTACGCCTATCTGGGTTACGATCCCGATTTCGCCCGGTTCTCTCCGGGCACGGTCCTTCAATTGGAGGCGCTGGAACGGTTGTTTGCGGAAAACCGCTATCGCCATTTCGATTTCACCGAAGGCGATGGTGGGCATAAGGCGATGTTCGGCACCCATAGCGTCGAATGCGCATCGTTCTTTCTGCTGAACCGCAACCTCGCCCATCATCTTCTGCTGCGCGGTGTCGACCTTTTCGATGCGACCGTTGCCCGCACCAAAGGGTGGGTGGAAAACAGTTCCAAACTTCCCGCAATCCGCCGGATGTCGAGAGCGCGATAGAAAACGGGCCGGAGAATCGCTTCCCCGGCCCGTTTGGTTGTGTGTCGCCGGTTTGGGTGTCAGGCGCCCTCGATCTCGGCCAGATCGATTTTCAGGCCCGGCCCCATGGTCGAGGTGATCGACACCTTGCGTACGAACTTGCCCTTCGATCCCGATGGCTTGGCCTTCACGATCGCTTGGGTCAGCGCCTCGAAATTGGTTTTAAGATCGCCATCGCCGAAGCTCATCTTGCCGATACCGGAATGAATGATGCCCATCTTTTCGACGCGGAATTCCACCTGGCCGCCCTTGGCATCCTTGACCGCCTGTTCGACGTTCGGGGTCACGGTACCCAGCTTGGGGTTCGGCATCAGTCCCTTGGGACCAAGCACCTTACCCAACCTGCCGACGACGCCCATCATGTCGGGCGTGGCGATGACGCGGTCGTAATTGAGATTGCCGGCCTGCATGTCTTCCATCAGATCTTCGGCACCGACTTTGTCCGCACCCGCTGCCGTCGCCTTTTCGGCATTTTCACCGCGCGCGAACACGGCGACTTTCACGTCCTTCCCGGTACCCGATGGCAACGCGACCATGCCGCGCACCATCTGGTCCGCATGACGCGGATCGACGCCCAGGTTCATGGCGACTTCGACCGTCTCGTCGAATTTCTTGCTCGCATGGGTCCGCAACAACGCGATCGCCTCATCGACACCATACATTTTCTCGGGGTTCAGTTCGGCGCGCACTTTTTGTGCTTTTGTCTGTTTCGCCATGATCTTATCCTCCCACCACTTCGAGACCCATCGAACGCACGGAGCCTTCGATGATTTTCATAGCCTGATCGACATCGTTCGCGTTCAAATCGGCCATCTTGGCTTCGGCGATTTCCTTGACCTGGCTTTGCTTGATAGTTCCGGCGACAACCTTGCCCGGTTCGGCGGAGCCCGACTTCAGCTTGGCCGCTTTCTTGATGTAGAAACTGGCGGGCGGGGTCTTGGTCGTGAAGGTGAACGAACGATCGGCATAGACCGTGATGATGGTCGGGATCGGCGCGTTCTTTTCCAACTCCTGCGTCGCGGCGTTGAACGCCTTGCAGAATTCCATGATGTTCACACCGCGCTGACCCAATGCAGGACCGATCGGCGGGGAGGGATTGGCGGTGCCGGCGGGCACCTGCAACTTGATGTAACCTTCGATCTTCTTGGCCACGATGGGCCTCCTTTCACACTGTTGCGGCATACGTTCGTCGATGGAACGCATACGGCGCATGGTAAGTGGTCGAACGACAGGGCGGCTTCGATCCGCGTTGCCTCCCACATAGAACTCCCTTCCGGGATTGCGCGCCGTAGCGCATTACCGGCGAAACGCAAGATATCCCGGCGCCTCGACTTGCGTAATTCAGCTTTGCCGGGTCGAGGCTGAACCGATGTGACGCATGTTACACGGTCCTAGAGAAAAAACCGCTCTTCGTATTCAGTCCGGCTAAGAGTGGGGATTCGGTTTCTAGGGGCTATGGAACGCCAGAGATACCGAAAAATCGACGGTAGGAAACCTCGTAGGATGGTCCGCTTTTGGGTGGATAGGGGACGTCGCGCGGCGCTGCTCAATCTCGAAAAAATTTCTTTTCGTCGGAGAGGAATCGAAAGGTCCAGACCAAGAAGAGAATGCCCAAAGCGAAAAAGCCCCAGATTGGCGGATGTTCGCCCGGTTCACGCACGATCATAGCGACCGCCAGTATAACCCACGCCGGAATGCCTACAATGATTTCGAGACGCCGCGCCAAGGTCATTGGTCAAACTCTTCGCTATTTAAGCGATGGCAAGATGTGCGATTTTTATGATGTCTGCAACTAGGTCGAAAACCGCCCTTAATAAAACTCAGTCAAACCACCCTGCCCCGTGATCGAGATTGCTGCCTATTTCGAAAGTTCGACCTGTTCGAAATCCAGTTCCACCGGTGTCGCGCGGCCGAAAATGGATACCGAAACCTTAACCTTCGCCTTGTCGAAATCCAGTTCCTCGACCACCCCGTTGAAGCTGGCGAAGGGACCGTCCAGCACCTTGACCGAATCGCCGATTTCGTAATCGACGTGGATGTCCTTCTTCGGCGCTGCTTTCGCTTCCTCGACACCGCCGAAATAGCGCGCGGCCTCTTTTTCCGTGATCGGCTGCGGCTTGTTGCCCGAACCCAGGAAGCCCGAAACCTTCGCCGTGTTCTTGACCAGATGGTAGATGTCATCCGTCAGCTGCAATTTCGCCAGCACGTAACCGGGCATGAACTTGCGTTCGGTCTGCACCTTTTTGCCACGCTTGATCTCGGTGATGGTTTCGGTGGGCACTTCCACCTCCTCCACCCCGTCGGACAGGCCGAGCCGTTCGGCCTCCGCGATGATCGCGTCGCGTACCTTGTTTTCGAAACCCGAATAAGCGTGGATGATATACCAGCGAGCCATCAGTTCAATTCCTGCATGAAGTTCTATTGTATCAACGGGTTGGCTAAGCGCGCAATCGCGCGATGAGGATTACCTCCCCCCGCCTATGCGAGTGATATAAGCCATGTGACAAGCGCACCGAAGACCGTGTCGATGCCCAAAAAGAACAGCGAAAGCAGGACCATCATGATCCCCACGAAGATCGCCGTGGTGATCGTTTCCTGCCGGGTGGGCCACACCACCTTGCTGGTTTCGTTGCGGACCTGGCGGATGAATTCGCCGGGCGATGGCTTGGGCGCGGACGGCTTCGAAGCCTGTTGTGCATTGGCGCCGGGTTTGGTCGCGCCCGCCGATCCGGGCGCCGTTTTGCCCCTACCCGATCTTGCGCCCGATTTTCGATCCGCCATAATTTCCGCCGCCCATTCCGCGCTGCTGTTTCATGTCCCTTGCCGGATGCCCGCCAAGATCGTGTGTCTTTCAGGTAAGTCCCGGCGCCGCCCCGATGCAAGTATCGGGAGGGGCTTTTTTACCGGCGATGTCGGAAAGACGTGTCGTCCCTATGCCGTCATATCGGCAAAAGCAAGCATGCAAGCGCCAGGCGCGATGGGCCTATCTTTGCGCTGGTGTTGCATGCCGTGCATCTCTAGCGTGCGCCGCTGACTATGGGACGCCCGCAAGGGTCGCATGAGGGGAAATTTGCATGTCCACGCCAACAACCGGCGCCGAATCATGGATCGCGCCGATCACCAACGTATCGGATTTCATCTGGGGCGGCACATGGGAAGGTGTGGAGGTCATTCCCTTCCCCCCCATGACGCTGATCTTGCTGGGCATCGGGCTGTGGATCATGATCGGTCTGCGGTTCTATCCCATCGTCAAACTGGGCAGCGCGTTTGCCGGATTGTTCAAAGGGCGCAAAGGCTCCGGCGCAGGTGAGATTTCCCCCTTTGCGGCGCTGTCCACCGCGCTGTCCGGCCAAGTCGGGACCGGCAATTTGGCGGGCGTGGCGACGGCCATCGCTTTGGGCGGACCTGGCGCGATCTTCTGGATGTGGGTCACCGCGATTTTCGGGATGGCGCTCGGTTTTGCGGAAGGGTCGCTCGCCATCCGGTATCGCGAGAAAACGTCGGACGGCGTCTATCGCGGCGGGCCGATGACCTACATCATGATGGGGCTGGGGCCGAAATGGACCTGGCTCGCCATATTGTTCTGCGTCGGCACGCTGTTTTCGGCGCTGGTGACGGGCAATTCCATTCAGGCGAACGAGGTTGCCAGCGGGTTGAACGAATTGTTCGGCTGGGAACGCTGGCTGGGCGGGCTGGTCGTGGCGGTGGCGGTGTTCGTGGTCATCATCGGCGGCATCAAATCGATCGGCAGCGTGGCGGAAAAAGTCGTGCCGTTCATGGCCGCAGCCTACATCGTGATGGCGGTGATCGCGCTCATTTTGAACTTCGGCGATCTGCCGGAAACCTTCGGGCGCATATTCGGCGGCGCGTTCAACGTACAAAGCGCCAGCGGCGGTTTTGCCGGCGCGATGATCATCCTGGCGATCCGCGCCGGTGTCGCACGCGGGCTGTTTTCCAACGAAAGCGGACAGGGCTCGACCCCGATCGCGCATGCCGTCGCGCAGACCAACGATCCCGAACAGCAGGGCCGCATGGCGATGCTGGGTACGTTCATCGATACGATGGTGATCTGCACCATGACCGCGCTGGTCATCCTGACGGTGCAGGGGGACTTCACCTATCAGGGGCAGGCGGTCGATCATGTCTGGCAATCCGATCTGGGCACCACGGCGCAATCGGGCTTCGTGACCACATCGGGTGCATTCGCCGCGGCGTTCCCGTTCGAGATCGCGACCATTCCCATCGGCACGCTCATCGCCAGCATCGCACTGATTCTGTTCGTGTTTACCACCCTGCTGACATGGAGCTATTACGGGGAGCGGGCGATTACCTTCATCTACGACCGTGTGCCGGGATCGAGCCGGGGCGGCGAAAAGATGCTGCATATCGCCTGGCGGGTAATCTGGTGCGTCGGCATCTTCTGGGGGGCGACGCAGCCATCGCAGCTGGTTTGGCGGCTGGGCGACATTTCCAACGCCGCGATGGCACTGCCGAACCTGCTGGCGCTGGCATTGCTATCGGGTGTGGTATTTAAACTGGCACGCGGGGAAAAGACGGCGGGTAAGGATTTCCACGCCGACACGCCGGAAGAGCCGGACCAATATTGATTGCCTTTGGACAATATGAAAAAGGGCCGGTTGCACTGCGCGACCGGCCCGTCCATTCATCGCAAGGCGGGTTTGAACTTACCGGCGGTAGAACAGGCGCGCGAACAGGCTGGGGCGGTCCATCGGCAGGATGGCGCCATGCTTGGCGAAGCGGGACGACGCATCGTTGAATGGGCGCGGCTGGACCCATCCGTCGGGCCGACTGCTGCGATAGGATAGAGACGACATATAATTTCTCCGACAGATTTAATCAATCTACCGACAATAATGCACGTTTCGTCCTTTTGTTCCCTGAATGATCCGGTCGTCCCAAGTTCATACAGATTGCGGGCCGAGGGTTAATCGCGGTGGAAGCGGCATGTGGGAAGGTCGACCTGGCAGGGGCACAGAGACTCGAACTCTGGACCTTCGGTTTTGGAGACCGACGCTCTACCAACTGAGCTACGCCCCTCCAGGACGCTGCGCGTGTAATACCCGTATCCATCGATGTCCATGCGTTTATGGCCTATTGGCGAACCGCGCGCTAAACGCCCATGATGCATGGCCCCGCCCCCACGACCGATGGCGCGATAATCCCGCCGGACATGCTGCTGCTCGCTTATCGCAGCGGCATCTTCCCCATGTCCGACAGTCGGGAAGATACGGAAGTATTCTGGGTCGAACCCGAAGACCGCGCGATCATTCCGCTGGACGAATTCACCCCGGCCCGATCCTTACGCAAGGTCGTGCGACAGGATCGGTTCAGGGTGACGATCGATACCGCGTTTCGCGATGTCATGGCCGCCTGCGCTGCGCCGCGCCCCGATCATCCCGAAAGCTGGATCAGCGAACGGATCATGCTCAGCTACGCCGCGCTGCATGAGGTGGGTCATGCCCATTCGGTCGAATGCTGGGTTGGCAACGATTTGGTGGGCGGCCTGTACGGTGTCGCGTTCGACCGGGTGTTTTGCGGCGAAAGTATGTTCAGCCGCACGGACAATGCGTCCAAGGTCGCTCTGGTCTGGCTCATCGCCCTATTGAAGCATGCCGGGTTCCGGCTGCTCGACTGCCAGTTCATGACCAATCATCTCGCCACCTTGGGGGCGAAAGCGATTACGCAGTCCGATTACGTGGAGATGCTGGGCGAGGCGCGTGCATTCGCGACCAATCCAATCACCGCGATGCGGCTGCCCGATGCTTACGTCTCGCTGCTTTGTGATGTGTCGTCCGACGGGGCGTCCGCATCGTCGCTCTCCGCTGCTTCCTCGCCCGGGAAGCTCATCGCGCAGTCTTTCATCCATACATCGTAGATCGGATGCTCGACCACATTGAGCGATGGCGACTCGGCGAACAGCCAGCCGGAAAAGACCCGTCGCCATTCGCGTTCGCCCCCGGTATCGCGGACGCTCACTTGCACGAAACCGCCGGTTTCCCGCGGCATTTCCCATGGCGCGGTCCGCTCGCACGCGGCCAGACGAAGAACGACATTGCCGAACCGCTTCTGTTCGCCGGGTTTCAGTTCGACATCGCGCGACACATTGTTGCGTTTGTTGAGCAGACCGAGCGTCGCCACCCGATCTTCCATCGGCGATCCGACCTGAGCCGCATCCCCGTCCGTCGTAGCGGGTGTCGATCGCGGCGCAGCGACCTGCAATTCTTCGGGTATGGCATCGTCGTCGGGCTCCGGCGCTTCCACCGCAGTACCGCCGCAGGCCGTCAACAGCGCGGCCGTGCCCATTGCCAATATTGCCGTTCGCCTGCGACCGTTCAACTGCCCGGCGTCCATGCTTCGTAATCGCCCGGCGACTTCACCCGTTTGCCGCCGCGTTCCAGCGCGCCCTGCGGACGGTAGGCATCCGCCGTCCCGGTGGCGTTGGGGGTATATTCGACTTCCCAAATCTTTGCCGGCGGCAGGAAACTTTCGGGCACGTCGTCGAACGATCCATGCATCCAGCCATGCCATTCGGGTGGAATGCGGCTGGCGTCGTTCGCGCCGTCATACACGACCCAGCGGCGTTCCTTGCCCACGTAACTGCCATCGGTCGGCAGGCCGCCCTTCCGCGTATTTTTCGTGCGGTAATATTTGTTGCCCTGCGCATCGGTGCCGACATGATCGCCCTTGCGCAGCGTATGCAGCATGGTGCCGATCGTGGCCCCGTCCCACCAGGTGAATATCTTGCCGAAGAAGCTCATGCCCCGGCGATTAGCGGATTAGCCACATGGGGCCAAGTGCGAAGTCGGCGGGTTCTAGCGATCCTGCCATTCCACCCTGTCGCCCGGCTCGATCCCCAATTCCGCGGCGCGCCCACCGGCCAGTTCCAGCACCAAACTGGTCATTCCCGCGGCGCGGACCGTATCGAGCGAATAAGGCGTGGTATTCGCTGCGATGTTGAGAATGCGCCCGTCGGCGCCGATGAATATGATATCCAGCGGCAACGGCGTATTCTTCATGTAGAAGCCGGCGATGTCCGGCGGATCGCGGGGAAAGATCATGCCTTCGTTCGGGCCGAGTTCGGTTCGGAACATCAAGCCCTTGCCTTGCTCCTCGTCGTTTCTAGCCACTTCCACATCGAAGCGGTGCACCGCCGTGCCGCTGGTGACGGTCAGGGGGACCACATCGAGCCCGGAAACCGGATGCTGCGCCGTGGTCGCTGCCACGGGCACGGGCGCGTTCGCTTCCTGCGGCGAACAGGCGGTCATAGCCAGAAGGGCTGCCATTGCGAAACTTCTAGCGATCATTCGAACATCTCCCTCGCTTCGTCGACCCACACATCCACCGCGGCATCGTCGCGCGCATCCATTACGCTACGCACATCGGCAAAGCCATGGCCCGCACGCAGCAGGGCGGCGATTTGTTTTTCGCGTTTGTCGGGCAGCAAGGCTGAACCATCCTTCGCCTGATAATACGGTCCGAAGCGGCGTTTGCGCGCCATGACCTGCACCGCCTCGCGCCGGCGAAGCTCGTCGGGTGCGACATTGTCGCGCAGCCCCTCGTCGATACCATCGGCATACAGCGTCTGCGCGACGCGGCGCGCGCCATATCCGCGATTGAGCAGCCCGCCCGCCTTCGTTTTCGCGTAAAGCGCATCGTCGATATATCCTTGCTCGACATAGCGTTCGCATAGCCCCGCCACGTCCGGCGCTCCCTCCCCCTCCCACCCGCGTTCGCGCAGTTTGCGGGTGAGATAGCGTTCCAGCTTGGCCGAACTGGTTGAGAACCGCGCGACGTAGGACAGCGCCAGATCGCGCAAGCGCATGGCGTCCAACGGCTTGGGCGGGTGCCTTTCGCGCTTTGCTGCAAAGCGTTTTCCCCGTTTGTCGGTGCCTGCGTTCTCGTTCATCGGCCATATTCTTGACACACTCTAGGCCAAATGGGCAAGTTATCGTGCGGTGTGCCGCGAAAGGGCGAATGCGCCCTGCATACCGTCCGACTGTCGGGAGGCGCCGCCATGGCGCGCAATGTACGGGTATTCACACAATCCATGAACGCAGCACCGTCACAGGATCGGCCCGCGGACAATACCGTAAAACCGACGCCCAACGATTGCCCCCTGCCCCGCCGCCGATCGGATTTCGCGACCTTCACCGACGCGATGGATTATGCCGCGCGCAGTGAGAAGGGGCTGAATTTTCACGATATGCGCGCGAATCTGGAACGCGCCTACACTTTTGTCGAATTGCGCGGTGATGCGATTGCGACCGCGTACCGCCTGCGCGCCGCCGGCATCGAACCGGGCGATCGCGTGGCGCTGGTCGCGGAAACTTGCGCGGAGTTTGCCGCGATGTTCTGCGGTGCGATCTATGCCGGCGCATGGCCCGTGCCCCTGCCGCTGCCCACCGGTTTCGGGGGCAAGGACAGCTATGTCGACCAGCTCGCCGTGCAATTGGCCAGCAGCGATCCCGCAATCCTGTTCTACCCGGAAGAGATCGCCGAACTGGGCGAAGCGGCCGCCGCGAAACAGGGCTGTAAAGGGATCGACTGGCAGAGCTTCGCAGGTCACGATGCGCCCGCATGCACGCTGACCCCGCCGCAGCCGGACGATATCTGTTACCTTCAATATTCCAGCGGATCGACCCGCTTCCCCACGGGCGTCGCGGTGACGCATCGCGCGCTGCTCGATAATCTGGCGGGGCATTCCACATCGATGGATGTAGGCAGTGGAGACCGCGTGGTCAGCTGGCTGCCATGGTATCACGATATGGGGCTGGTCGGCTGTTTCCTGTCGCTGATCGCCAACCAGGTGTCCGGCGATTATCTCAAGACCGAACATTTCGCCCGCCGCCCGCTCGCCTGGCTGTCGCTTATCAGCCGCAATCTGGGGACCACATTGAGCTATTCGCCGACTTTCGGCTACGACATTTGCGCGCGGCGTATTTCCAGCCAGAGCAACGTCGCGGAAAAGTTCGACCTGTCCCGCTGGCGCACGGCGGGCAACGGCGCGGACATGATCCGGCCCGATGTCATGCAAAGCTTCGTTAATGCCTTTGCCGAAGCGGGTTTCAAGGCCAACGCCTTTACGCCCAGCTACGGATTGGCGGAGGCCACGCTGGCGGTCACCGTCATGCCCCCGCGCGAAGGGATCCGTGTGGAACTGGTGGAGGAAGAACGCCTGTCCGGCACGCGTGGCGATCTGTCGCGCCCCGCTCGTTACCGCGCGATCGTGAATTGCGGCAAACCGGTGCCCGGCATGGAGGTCGCAATACGCGGCGAAGATCACGGGGGGGGCGGCGAACCACGCGCCGACCATCAGATCGGCAAGGTCTGGTGCGCGGGCACATCCGTCATGCATTCCTATTTCCGCGATCCCGATGCCACCGCCGATTGCCTCGTCGATGGTTGGCTCGACACCGGCGACATGGGCTACATGGCCGACGGCTATCTGTTCATCGTCGGGCGGGCGAAGGACATGATCATCATCAACGGCAAGAACCATTGGCCGCAGGATATCGAATGGGCGGTAGAACAGCTGCCCGGCTTCAACCATGGCGATGTCGCGGCCTTCGCGATGGAAACCGCCACGGGCGAGGAAGCGCCCGCGGTGCTGGTGCATTGCCGCGTGTCCGATCCCACCGAACGCGACAAGCTGCACAAGCAAATCCGCGACAAGGTCGGATCGATCACCGGCATGAACTGCGTGGTCGAACTGGTCCCCCCGCGCACCCTGCCGCGAACGAGCTCCGGCAAGTTGAGCCGCGCCAAGGCGAAAAAGCTGTATTTGAGCGGTGAGATCGAGCCATTCGTGCTGGAAGCGGCCTGAACGCCATCACGGCACCGGGGGCACGCGACTATTCTTGAACTTCGTGTCTTAGGGGGTTAACACAGTGGCACGAACACGGACAGGAGCCGCATTGCCATCATGAGCGCCCCGCAAACAACGAACCCCACGACCACCGCGACAAAAACCGCAACCGATTTCAATCTGGTCGCGCCCGATCCCGTGCCGGAGGTGCAAGCGGCCGATGCCGCCGGGCTGGTGCCGGTGTCGGAGGAAACCAAGACGAAATTGCAGACCAAGGTCGACGGCTTCGTCGCGGACCTCGTCAGCATCGATGCCAATTCGCCCGAATTCGGCAAGAAGGTCGATCAGCTGACCAATATGGGCCGCAAGGAAATCATGGCCGCCTCGCAGCATTCCAACCGCTTCCTCGACCGCCCGATCCGCGCGATGGACAAGGATGAAGGCGTCGGTGCGAATTTGCAGGAATTGCGCAATGTGGTCGAGGATCTCGACCCCGGCAAACGCGGCAAACTTACCGGTACCCGCAAGATCTTCGGCATCATCCCGTTCGGTAACAAGCTGACCAACTATTTCCGTTCCTATCAAAGCGCGCAGACGCACATTCAGGAAATCCTGTCCAAGCTCGGCAATGGCAAGGACGAATTGCTGATGGACAACGCGGCGATCGATGTCGAACGCGCGAAATTGTGGGAAGCCATGGGCGATCTGGAACAGATGATCCACATCTCCAAATCGCTGGACGCGAAGCTGGAGGAGAAAGCCGCCGAACTCGATGCGACCGATCCGCAGAAGGCCAAGGCGGTGCGCGAGACGGCGCTGTTCTACGTCCGACAGCGTACGCAGGATTTGCTGACCCAGATGGCCGTCAGCGTGCAGGGCTACCTCGCGCTTGATCTGGTTAAGAAGAACAATGTCGAACTGGTGAAGGGCGTCGATCGCGCCAGTACCACCACCGTCGGCGCGCTGCGCACGGCGGTCACGGTGAGCGAGGCGATGACCAACCAGCGCCTCGTGCTGGGGCAGATCACCGCATTGAACGAAACCACGGCGGGCATCATCGACAGTACATCGACGCTGCTGCGCGAACAGACCGGCAAGATCCACGAACAGGCCGCCGCCAGCACCATCCCGCTGGAAACCCTGCAGCGCGCCTTCCAGAACATCTACGACACGATGGACGAAGTCGACACATTCAAGCTGCGCGCGCTGGATTCGATGAAGCAGACGGTCGACGTACTGTCTGGCGAAGTCGAGAAGTCGAAGGGCTACATCGCCCGCGTGGAAGGGCAGGCACAGGCAGCCAACCAGCTGGAAAGCAGCAGCTTCCTGACGGTCGAAGACTGACATGGGCGACCTTACCACCGACAGCGACCGCCTATTGATGGAAGGACGGCGGTTGCGCGACGACAACCGGTCCGGCGGGCGGCATCGTGCAGCGATCGGCGCCACGGGCAAATCGATCGGCGCGGGATCGGCGGCGATTAAGTCCAAGCGATTGGTGCGCAAACTTATCCAGATCGCGATCGGTGTGGTCGCCATTTTTATCGCGGCCGGCATTGCCGGCGCGATCCTGAACGGCATCGGTTTCTGGGGCGTGATCCTGACCGTGCTGTCCCTCGCCGCCCTGGTTCTGGTCGTCGCGACCAGCAAGACCGCACCGCCCAAACGCGCCGAACTGACCAAGGGCGACGTGCGACAGATGGTCGGCAAGACCGAATTATGGCTGGAACATCAGCGCGCCGCCCTCCCCGCCCCCGCCGCCAGCATCGTGGGCGATATGGGCGTGCAGCTGGATGCATTGGGCCTGCAACTCGAAACCGTCGATCAATCGCATCCCGCGGCGCGCGAGGTGCGCAAACTGGTTGGCGAAGTGCTGCCCGAAACGGTCGAATCCTATCGAAAGATACCCGCTCATTTGCGCGCCGAAACCCGTACTGGCGCCACGCCCGATCAGCAGCTGACCGACAGCCTCACGAAAATCAGCCGCGAGATTGACAGCGTCACGCGGCAACTGGCCGAAGGGTCGCTGGACGATCTGGCGATCAAGACCCGCTATCTCGAATATCGCTATGGCGAAGGCGACGATACCAAACCCGTGGAGCCTAACTGATGCGAGTCGCCGTACCCCATAATCTGCCGAAGGAAGAGGTGCAGCGCCGGATGAAGGCCAGCACCCACCAGATCGCCGATCACATTCCCGGCGGCATCGCGCAGGTCGATACATCCTGGGCGAACGACGAATGCATGAACATTGCCGTGACTGCGATGGGGCAGGCCCTGCGCGGTACCGTGACGATCGAGGAAAGCGAGCTGGTAATCGACATGGACCTGCCGCTGGCGCTTTCCTTCGTCGAACCGATCGTGGCCGGTGCCATTCGTACGCAAAGCGCGAAGATGCTGGAAGGACCCGCTCCGGCGAATAGCTAGATCGTGCGGTCCAGCTCAAGATACGTTTCGGGAATACGCAAGGCAGCCGATGCGTGCTGGGTTTCGCGCAGGAACATGATGAGGCCGGTCATCATCAGGCCCACCGCGGCAATGAACGCGCCGCCGATTGCCTGATCCAGATCGCTACCGGTGAACCCCGCCACGAACAGCAGCACGACCGTTACGCCGATGGTCACCCCGCTCAACACCAGCATCAGGATCGCCCGATTGGTCAGTTCGATCCGCCGCGCCAGAATGCGAATATCGGACACGATCCGGTCGTGCTCGTCGCCCTGCGTCGTTCCGTGCTGTTCCAACAGATTACGCGAACGATCGACGATCCGCGCCAAACGCGCGGCAAGCACGTTCAGGATGCTGGCGATCGCGACCAGTACGAAAACCGGCGTGAGCGCAGTCTGGATCGTTTGCGCGATCATCCGGCCTAAGTCCGGCCCTGCCGCGATACGGCGGTTAATTTTCCCACCTTCTGCGCGCCGTCGGCCGTGGTGACCAACACATCGTCGCCATCCACCACGATGATGATATCGTCCAGCCCGATGGCCGATACGCGCGGCCCGTCGCTTTCGATCAGGACATTGCGGCAGTCGATCAGTTCGGCCTTGCCGGTCAGCGTGTTGCCATCTTCGTCCCGCTTGCGGGCATCGCGCAGCGCGTCCCAATTGCCGATATCCGACCACCCCATGCGGACCGGTACCATGGCGGCGCGGTCCGTGTTTTCCATCACGGCGTAATCGATCGATTCCGATTCGACGCCTGCAAAATGATCGGGATCGGGATAGAATACGCCGTTCTCCCCCGTGCCATGCCGTACGGCGTCGCGCAGATGGTCGACCATGTCCGGCCGATGCTGCGTCAGTGCGTCGAGATAGGTGCCAGCGCGAAAGGCGAAGATACCGCCGTTCCAGCTATATCCGCCATCCGCCAGAAAGGCTTCCGCCGTTTCCCGGTCGGGTTTTTCCACGAACCGGTCGACGGCAAAGCCTCCGCCGAGATCGAGGCCTTTCTTGATGTACCCGTACCCCGTTTCGGGTTTGTCCGCCGCGATGCCGAACGATACCAACCAGTTCTGTTCGGCGAGGTTGGCGGCCATTTCCGCCGCCGCCTTGAATGCGGTCTCGTCTTCGATGTGATGGTCGCTGGGACAGACCAGCATGATCGCCTTTTCCGGCAGACCCATCGCGGCCAGCGCGATGGCGGGGGCGGTGTTCTTGCCCTGCGGTTCCACGGTGATGCGGATGTCGTCCACCCGCCCCGCCTGCGCCTGCACATGTTCCAGATGATCGGCACCTGTCACGATCAGCGGTGCGTCGAAAATCTGGCGATCCTTCAAACGGTCCAACGTCTTTTCAAACAGGCTGCGGCGACCGGTCAGGGTTAGAAAGGGTTTGGGCTTCGTCGCGCGGCTGCGGGGCCACAGACGGGTGCCGCTGCCACCGCACAGGATTACCGGTTGGATCATCTTGGAAAGCCCGCCTTCATTGTCTCGTCAATCCGCGGCCGTGAAATCGACGCGGTAGCCATATCGTGCCTCGACCGGTTGCCCGCTAACGGTCACTGCCGGATTGAACCTAATCTTGCGCTGTACCAGTCCGCAAACGAGCGCAGTCGTAGCGGCATCGACGCCGGACCGTGCGACGGAACAATTCTTCGCCTGCCCGTCGGTTCCCACGGTGAACACCACCGTCACCGACTTGCCGAAGCGCGTGCCCCGGCCTCCCGGTGGTACCGGAAAGTCGGACGCGTTGTTCAGACTGCCCGATGCGACGGACGGTTTGGTCGCGATGCGCGCGCCATCGCCGCCGCCGTCACCCCGTCCGGCGCCCTGTCCGGTTCCGCCGGTGCCGCTGCCCGTGCCGAAGCCCTGCCCGGCGGCACCTGTTCTAGCACCTGTTTCCCGCGCGCCGGAACTGTTCTGGGTTCCGTCGGATGCCGTGCGGGGCAAGGGGCGGTCCTGTCTGACCGGAATGGCGATTTCCGGCGCGGTTTCGCGTTGCGCGACGGCCTCGCGCCCGGGATCGCCCTGCGTGCCTTCATCCCGCGTCTCTTCCGTATTTTGCGGCGGCGGGGGCGGTTCGGGCGGCGTTGCGTCGACGCTGAAGGTGGTCAGCGCTTCGCGTTCCATGCTGCTGGTGAAGTCGGGGGCGAAGGCCTTCGCCAGCCCATAGATGGCAAGGACATGCAGTAGGACGATCAGGACCAGCGTGGCTGGCTTCGGCTTGCGCCGGATCGCGGAATAGGGGGTGGCCGTCGTCATGCTGGCCGATCCGATACAGGGCCCGGGTCGGCAATTCTATCCTGCAAACGAAAATGGCGGTGCCTTCGCGCTATGAAAGGCACCGCCATCGATCGTTCGGCCGCGCGAAATTAGAATTCGTAACGCACGCCCAATTGGATGCGCCATGCGCTGCTGGAGATCGCAATGTCGTTCTGATCGTCCGGGTTGAACCCCGAAAGCACGTAACGGCCCTGACTGTCGACCGGGTTCACGCGCAGGCGGTCCGCCGGGTTGTCGCTGTCGGGATCGTCGATATCGATGCCGGTATCGACCAGATCGAGGAACTCCGTCCGGCTGCGCAGAATATTGGCCCCGCTGTCGATCAGATTGAGGAAGTTCGCGAAATCGGCGAACAGCTCGATCCGGTCGTTGGCGATGCCCGTCAACGTGCCGATGAAGGGCAGTTCCTGGCTAATCCGCAGGTCGAGGTCGTAATGCCAATCGTTGCGGCAGGTGTTACGCGAAATGGACTGACCGAAAGTGACGTTGCACTGGTCGCCGACATCGCTGTTCGTGAGATAATCCACGATACTGTCCGCTGCACCCGCTTGGACCCCGCGCACCGCCGCCAACTGCGTCGCGCTGAACTGGCTCTGGTCCGAGAAGTCCGACAGGTTGGGATCGCCCGCGCCGGTAGGGATGTAGAGCAGCGCATTGTCGTCGCCCGACGCGCCATCGTTGAACACGCCGCCGCCATCGAACGTCAATGAGTAGGGGCTGCCCTCCCGCGCCCGGAAGAAAATTCCCAAACCGGTGCGGTAATCTTCGACGAACTCTTCCTGAAACGAAATGGCGGCGGTGAAATTGTGCCGCGTTTCGAAATTGGAGGTGCTGATGGCCGGGTCCTGCCGGTCGAACGCCGCCGTCACGTCGTAATTCGACGTCGCGGTGGAACTGCCGACATTGCGGAAATTGTTGCTGTCGGTGAAGGCATAACCCAGCCGGATGCTGGAACTGCCCGTATCGGTGAACACGCCGCCATCGAAATCCTTCGACAGCAGAACGGACGCGACGTGGCTGTCGTAGCTGCGGCCGTTGGTCAGCTGGATGAAATCGTCCACCCCGGCACTGCGTCCATTATCCACATTGCTGAAACAGGCAGCGGTTACGCCGCTATAGATCGGGGTGCCGCCCGTCGTGGTCAATTCCGCGTTGCAGCCGGGGAAGCCGACGTCGATCGCCTGATAGATCGGGCGGCCATCGACCGTGAACCCGTTATTGGTACGAACGTCGGGCGTCTGCACCAGATCGACGAAATTGAGCGGGTCGAGATATTTCGAATAGATATAGTCCACGTTTAAGCGAAGGTTGCTGAACAAGCCCGTTTCGGTTCCGAAATCGGTGCTGAAGCCCAGATTGGCACGCAGCACGGTCGGAATGTCGAGATCGGGGTCTGTCGATTGCACATCAGCCCCGCCGGCGGCCGCCCGCCGCGATCCAGCGGCGATCGCACAGGCAGGGATGCCGGTGAACTGGCCGCCGGTGACCACAACGATCTGTCCAGTCGCCGGATCGCGTGTCAGGTCGCTGTCGTTGCAGCGGAACGTATCGCCATCAGCCGAACTGAACCCGTTGTTCGAAAACGCGTTGGAGAAGAACACCACCGGGTCGCCGCCCGAAAAGATGCCGACGCCGCCGGTAACGCGGCTGTTGGATAGGAACCCGGCATTGTCGAATTCATAGGTGGCGGATGCGCGGGGCAGCAAAATCGGGTCGAGTTTGCTGAACGGATTGGCGTTGGAGAAACCGACCCGGTCCACGAATGCCTGGTTGAAACGCGGCGCATCGCCGTCGAACCACTGAACCCGCAGGCCCGCGATCAGGCTCAGCTGGTCGGTCGCCTGCCATTCGTCCTGTGCGAAGACGGAATAGATCTGGCGACCGAACGTGGCGCTGGCTTCGTTGATATCGCCGCTAGGGGTGGCGGCGATGGTCGCCCCGCCCAACGCACCGCCCGCCAGATCGTCGGCACTGCCGAACACGCTGGAGAAACCGCCCGGTGCCACCAGACCCTGTTCAAAATCTTCGAAACTGTTGAAGAAAATCGTGCCCGTCGCGTTGACGGCGAACAGGTTGAACACGTCGAGATCGTTGAGTTCCGCCCCGACTTTGAAATTGTGGTCGCCCGCATCGATGTTCACGATGCCGCGGATCTGGTCGATTTTCGTATCCAGCTGGTTGGCCGAACGGAAGATGCCTGGGCCAGTGCTGAGGATGCCGTTATTGAAAATCGGCGTTCCGTCGTTGTTGAAACGAAGGGCGCCGTTGTTATCCGTCGCTTGCACCTGCGTCAGAACGGCGAGGCGCGGCGTCGGATTGTCGCTCTGCGCTTCGCCGAAGCCGACGGGGCCCTGCACGTCCGACACTTCGGAACGGCTGGCGCGCAGTTCGGTGCTGATCGTGTCGCTCCAGTCGGAATAGAGGCGGACCGAGTAATAATCGGACTGCGTGCCTTCATCTTCGAAACTGTTGAGGCCGGTGATGTTGTCGGGACCGAAATCGGGCTCGATGTTGCTTTCATCGAGCTTCTGATAGGTCGCTTCCAACCGGTGCTCGTCGGTGATGTAGGCATCGATCCGCCCGAAATAGCGGGTGTCGCCCTGCGGCAGATTGTCGGGGAAACCACCGATCTCCTGCCCGTAGACGTTGGCCGCGATGTCGGCGAAACGGTTGAACTGATCGATGGTCACGAAATTGGCTTCATTGGTGAAACCCGCACCGGTCGGACCGAAATTGTTGCCGCCGCCAAGCTCGGTCTGTTCGAAACCGGCATAGAAGAACAGGCGATCGGGAATGATCGGACCGCCTAGGGTCGCGCCGTAGCGTTTCTCGCTGCCCGAATTCAGTGGGCGCCCGTCGATCTCGTCGGCATACAGATCGTCGCCGAAATAGGTGTAGAACGCGCTGCCGTGAAACTTGTTTTCGCCCGATTTGGTGACGACGTTGACGAGACAGCCGGTGAAGTCGGAATATTCGACGTCGAACGGTGCGAATTCGACGGAGGTCTCGCGAATCACATCGAACGGCAGCGGCAGCGAGTTACGCGATGCGAATGGCGTACCGTTCAATCCGAACACATCGGCTTGCGTGATGCCATCGACGGTAAAGGTGTTGGAACGGTCGTTCCCCCCGACGCAGGAGATGCGGTCCACCCCGTCGCCGCTGGTTTCGATGGCGACACGCGGATCGAGGCGGATGATATCGCGCACATCGCGGCTGATCGACGGGAAGGCTTCCAGCGTTTCGACGCTGAAGGCGCTGCCGGGGCCGACGGCAAGCTGCTGAACATTGGCACGCGCGCCGGTGATGACGATGACGTTCGCGTTACCGCCGACTGCGGCTTCCGACAATTCGAACGTGAAATCGGTGTTGCCCGAGACGGTGATGAACTGTTCTTCGACCGATTGACCTTCGAAACCCGGCGCGGTCACGGTGATGGTGTAGGGCCCGCCGGGGACCAGCGATGCGGTACGGAAATTGCCGTCTTCGCCGGTGGTAAGATCGCGGCTCTGCCCCGTGCGCGTATCGGTGACGGTGACGCTTGCGCCTGGAATGGCGGTGCCTAGGGCGTCGGTTACCTGGCCTTCGATTCCGGAAGTGATTTGCTGCGCGGAAGCGGGTACGGCGACCATGGCGGTTGCCGAAAGACTGACGACGCTGGCGGCCAGAAGATATTTGAACTTCATGAGATGCATGTCCTTGGCTGATGATCCGAATCGATTGGGGTCATGGTGCGCTGGTATGGCGCGATACGTGTTGGCCAATAGGGGTTTTGTGACTCTGCCGTGACACGACGCTTCGTTACTTTTGCACAGATTGTGCCGAAGTGCGCACCGATGCAGGATTGCACAGAAAAAACGCCGACAAGACAACATGATAGCCCGTGTTGCTGCGATGCAACAAACCCATAAAATCGAAGTTCGCGCGGTTGGCCGCACCCGTCTTGCGCAAACCTACGCCAAATTGATTTCGCGCAGACGCTGCATCAAAAACTCGTGGGCCGTGATCGGGGGCGGCGCATTACTATCGTCGCAGGAGGGCAGCGTTTCGATGCGGTAGTCGGGTCGGAAATGCAGGAAGAACGGCATCGAATAACGCGCCCGATAAGCGGCTTCACCGGTCGGGTTGACCACACGGTGCTGCGTCGATCGCAGGCGTCCGTTGGTCAGCCGGTCCAGCATGTCCCCGATATTGACGACCAGCGCCCCGGGCGGCGGGGCAACCGCCAGCCACTCACCCTGACGGGTCTGTAGCTCCAGCCCGGCCTCTTCCGCCCCCAACAGCAGCGTGATCGTGTTGATATCGCCATGGGCGGCGGCACGGATCGCACGCTCCGCCTCCGCCCCTTCCAATGCCGGGTAGCGCAGCAGCCGCATGACCGAATTGCCGTTGGCGATGGTGGGATCGAAAAAGGCTTCGTCCAGCCCGAGATGGATGGCGACCGCGCGCAGAACGCGTGCTCCCGCGTGGTCGAACGCATCGTACAGCCTGGTGAACACGTTGCGAAACCCGTCGACCTCCTTCGGCCAGATATTGGGGGCCATATATTGCGACAAGGCATGACCCGCCGGCAGATCGCGCCCCACATGCCAGAATTCCTTCAGATCATGGACCGCCGCGTCTTTCGCCTTCTCGGTCCCGAACGGCGTGTACCCGCGTGCGCCGCCGCCTTCGGGCAAGATATAGGCACGCTTCGCGTCGGCGGGCAGGTCGAAGAAGGCTTTCGATTTTACCTCCGCCTGGGCAATGAGATCGGCAGGGATACCGTGATCGCGAACGATGGCGAAGCCGTATTCGGCAAAGCTGCGGCCAAGCTCCTCCGCCAGTTCGGTAAGCGGGCGGGCGATCGAGACGGAAGCGATATCGGGCTTGGGGTCGGTCATGGTACCCGGCTTTAATACGGCAGAAACAATCCCGCCAGTGCCGCGCTCATCAGGTTCGCCAGACTTCCCGCGGCCAGCGCGCGCAGTCCCAGCCGTGCGATCACGGGCCGTTGGTTGGGCGCAAGTCCCCCGGTCACCGCCATTTGGATCGCGATCGAGCTGAAATTGGCGAAACCGCATAACGCAAAGGTCACAATGGCGCGGCTGCGGGCGGTCAGCGCCTCGACCTGTCCCAGTTCGATGAAGGCGACGAATTCGTTGAGGACGATTTTGGTGCCGAATAGCCCGCCGGCGACCTGCGCCTGGTGCCAGTCGCCGATGCCGATCAGGAACATGACCGGCGCAAAGACCCAGCCGAAGATCTGCTGGAACGACAGTTCGGGCATGTCGAACAGCGCGCCGACCGATCCCAGCAGTCCGTTGGCCAGCGCCACCAGCGCCACGAAGGCCAGCACCATCGCACCGACCGCCACCGCCAGTTTCACGCCGGTCTGCGCGCCCTGCGCGGCAGCTTCGATCACATTGGCGGGTTGCTGCCCATCCTCGAACGTCTCCGCCATTTCGACCTCGTGCGCTTTCCCTGCCTCGATGATGGCGGCCGGGCCCTCTGCGCTGATGCGGCCCCTGGGCAAAGTAAGATTGCCGACGACATCGCGATCGTCGTCATCGTCGTCGGGCATGATGATTTTCGCCATCAGGATACCGCCGGGTGCCGACATGAACGCGGCGGCCAGCAGGAAGGGCAGATATTCCGCCCCCAGCAATCCGGCATAGGCAGCCAGAATGGTGCCCGCCACGCCCGCCATGCCGACGGTCATCAAGGTGAACAATCGCGCAGGAGACAATGCCGCGAGATAGGGGCGCACGACCAGCGGACTTTCCGACTGGCCCACGAAGATGTTCGCTGCCGCGCCCAGCGCCTCCACCTTGCTGACCCCGGTCAGCCAGCCGATCGCCCCGCCGAACCAGCGGACGATCCGCTGCATAACGCCCAGATAATACAGGATCGACACCAGCGAAGCGAAGAACACGATCACCGGCAGCGCGCCCAGCGCGAACGTGTTCGCCAGTGGATTGTCCGCCCCGAACAGGAACGCCGTGCCCGCATCGGCATAGGACAGCAGCGCCGCGACCCCGTCCGACATCGTGCGGATGACCGCCCGGCCCCCGCTCGTCGCCAAAACCAGGAATGCGAGCAGTGCCTGCAACGCAAAAGCGGAGCCGACCACGCGCAGGCGGATGCGCCGCTTGCCGGTGGAAAGGATGAACGCAATGGCGAGGATCGCGACGATGCCGATGGCGCTGGTCAGGATCGGATGCATGTCGGCGAAGGCCCCCGCTATTCATGCGGGCGGCGCGATATGCCGATTCCCGTCGCGCCCCATTCGCGTGTTACGCCGCCTTCGTCAAATGCCCTGCCAACAGAACGATGCGCGCGTGGTTCTTGCCTTTTTATCCGGGAAAGCCATAGGCGGCATGGGATGACGCCCCATGCCCCGCAAGCCCATGCCCCCCAAGCCCATGCCCACCCAGTGCCCCGGTCGCTTCTGTTCATGCTGCTGCTCTATGGCGGGATGACGGTTCTGGCGGGGTTTCTCGCCTATAAACAGATCCGCATTCCGTTTACCGATCTTGCGGTGGAGGCGGGCATATTGGCGTTCCTGCTGCTGGTGGTCATTTCCAGCACGGTCGCGCAATTGCACGGCGATGCCTTGGCCAAGCGGATCGTGTGGTGGGGTTTCCTGCCGCTGGCGGTGTCCGCCGGGCTGATGGCGGTCGTGCTGGCCCTTCCCGCATCGCCCGACATGATCGCCCAGCGTGGCGATGGGCTGGCCGCGTTCGAACTGGTGCATGGACAATTATGGCGCGTGATGGGCGCGGGGCCGGCCGCCTACATCGTGTCGCTGCTGCTCAATGTGTGGATTTTTTCCAAGCTGCGGGGGTCGGGGGACGGAGATGGCAACACCGCCGGGCTGATGATCCGGGGGGCGATCGCATCCGCGCTCAGTCAGGCGGTCGATTCGGTAATCTTCGTGACGCTGGCTTTCTATGGCGAATTCGACATCACCAATCTGCTGATCGGGCAGATGATCGCGAAGGTCGTGTTGTCGATCGTGCTGGTGCCGTTCTTGATAACGGGCTTCGTACATCTTGCCCGAAAACTGGATCGCCAGCCGACCTAGGCGTTCGAACGACGCTCGGCACTCAGTAGACGAAGCAGGGCATCGTGCAGCCGGTCGTGCCCGCCTGCGCCGTCCACCGCGAAAAACTGCGTGCGATCGTCGTCCAGGTCGGGATAGTCGGCCATATCCTCGACCGCGATCAGCCGTTCGATATCGGGCGCGGCGTCGCGGATCAGCGGGCCGAGTTCGCGTACCCGGTCCATCGAACCCTGGGTCACGACCACGCCTTTGCGCTTGTTCAAACCCAGCGCCTGCCAGCTGCGCGGATCGGCGGCGGGCAGGAAATGAACCGGATAACCGTCTGCCAGCGCGGTTTCGAACCGGTCGCGATCCGAATCCACGGCAAGATAGCTGATATCGCCATCGGCCATCCGATCGGCGATCGAGCGGCCTGTTTCGCCAAGATTGACGAGCAGAATGTCCGCCCCATCGCCCAGCATCCGTTCATCCGCCGGGCCGCGCCGCAGCTTGCCTGCCAATGTCCGACCGGCTTCGGAAAGGGGCGGGGTCAACGCCATCGTCAGGGCGATGGCCGAAATGGCGATCCCCAGCAATTCCGCGCCGAACAAAAGGGCGACGGCAGGCAGGGAGAACAGGACCAGCGCGAATTCCGAACCCTGGCCCAGCAGGAAACCCAGCTGCACAGATCCTGGCACCGACCAACGATTGGTCAGCCCCGCCGCGATATTGAAAATACATTTCAACGCGACCAGCGCCGCCGCCGTCATGAGCACCCAATGCCAGTTCGCCGTGATGACGCCCGGTTGGATCGACAGTCCGACTGTCATGAAGAAGAAGCCAAGGAACAGACCGCGAAACGCCTCGATCTCGGTCTGCACCAGCAGGCGATAGCGGGAATCCGCCAATGCCATGCCCCCCAGAAACGCGCCCAATGTCAACGATAGGCCGGCTATTCCGGTCAGCCAACCGGCGGCTAGTGCGATGAACAAAGCGGTCGCAGTCAGCACCTCGCTGCTATCGGCGCGGGTGACCAGCCGGAATAGCGGTTCCGTCAGATAACGCGCGAACAGGGCCGCGACGGCGAACGCGCCGAGTGCTTTCAATGCCGCCATGCCCAGCGAGGGTCCGAGCGCTTCGCCGCTGCCCAGACTGCCGGCGACGATCAGCAGGGCGATGGCGGCGATGTCCTGAAATATCAGGATGGATTGCGCGGCGCGGCCGACTGGGCAATCCTCCTGATCCCGTTCCCGCACCACGCCGATGACGACCGCGGTGGATGACAGCGCCATCGCGAACCCGCCCAATATGGCGGCCAATGGCGCCAGTCCGAACAGCAGGCCTAGCGCGGTGAACCCGCCCCCGGCGATCCCCATCTGCAACGCGCCGAACCCGAAGATATTGCGCGCTTCCTCCCGTATCCGCGCGAGCGAGAAATGCAGGCCGAGATTGAACAGCAGGAACATCACGCCGGCTTCCGCCAGCGCGGCCACGACTGCCCCGTCGAACCTTTCCGCCAGGCCACCGAAGGACAAAGCGACGCCCAATATAATGTAGCCGACGATAGGATTGAGCCGCAGCGTCTTGGCCGTCAACGCCGCTAGAATGCCCAGGCCGAGCAGAATGATCGCCGGCTGGATCGTATCCAGCACCCCATGCGATCCGGCGGCGAGCATATCGAACATGGTGGCTTCCCTGCGCGACCCGCCGCGCGCTGTCACGCAATTCCCCGGTGGCTTGCAAAAATCGCACGGGTCGATGCCCGCTTGGCATTCCCTTTGATTGACAGCTACGCCTATCTAAGGCTCATGTTCGATAATTTCGACGCCCTCCTTCTGGCCCGTATCCAGTTCGCTTTCACGGTGAGCTTCCATTTTATCTTCCCGGCGTTCTCGATCGGGCTCGCCAGCTACCTCGCGGTGCTGGAAGGGCTATGGCTGAAAACGGGCAAGCAGCTCTATCTCGACCTGTTCAAATATTGGGTGAAGATATTCGCCATCGCGTTCGCCATGGGCGTCGTGTCGGGCATCGTTATGTCTTATCAGTTCGGCACCAACTGGTCGGTCTTCTCCGATCTGACCGGGCCCATCCTTGGCCCCTTGATGGCATACGAAGTCCTGACGGCGTTTTTTCTGGAAGCCGGGTTTCTGGGCGTCATGCTGTTCGGGATGAACCGGGTCGGCAAGAAGCTGCATTTCACCGCCACGTTGATGGTCGCGGTGGGCACGTTCATCTCCGCTTTCTGGATATTGTCGGTGAACAGCTGGATGCAGACGCCGGTCGGTTTCGAACGTGACGCGATCGGGCAGTTTCTGCCCGGCGATAGCTGGTTCGACATCGTTTTCAATCCCAGCTTCCCCTACCGCCTCGTTCATACGGTCATGGCGGCATACATCACCACGGCGTTCGTCGTTGGCGGTGTGGGCGCGTATCACTTGCTGAAAGACCGCACGAACGTGCATGCGCGCAAGATGTTCTCGATGGCGATGTGGATGGCCGCGGTCGTGGTGCCGCTGCAGATCGTCGCGGGCGACATGCATGGATTGAACACATTGGAGCATCAGCCGCAAAAGGTGATGGCGATGGAGGGGCATTACGACAGCTATCCCGACGGCGCGCCATTGATCCTGTTCGGTATCCCCAACAGCGCGGAAAAACGCGTAGATTACAAGGTCGAGATACCCAAGGCGTCGTCGCTGATCCTGAAACACGATCTGAATGCACCGATGGACGGGCTCGACACCATTCCCGACGACGAGGAACCGCCGGTTGGCATCGTGTTCTGGTCGTTCCGCGTCATGGTCGGTATCGGGTTCGCGATGCTCGGCATCGGACTGTGGAGCCTGCTCGCGCGTAGTCGAAAGAAACTGTACGATTGGCCTCTGCTGCATCGTGCCGCGTTGCTGATGGCGCCATCGGGCTTCGTCGCGGTGATCGCGGGCTGGATTACGACCGAGGTCGGGCGACAGCCTTTCGTCGTCTATAATCTGCTGCGCACCGCCGATGCGGCCAGTCCGCTCGCTGCGCCGGCGGTCGGCGCATCGCTGGTCGCCTTCGTCATCGTCTATTTCGCGGTGTTCGGTATCGGCACTTGGTATATACTGCGGTTGATGGGCCACACGCCGCATGTCGGGGAAACGGGCGTGAAGCGGGGCGACAACGGCCCTATCCGCACCGCCGGTATCACGCCGGGTCTGACGCAGGACCCCACCGATGCGGCGGCTGGCGGGGCGTTGACGGACCGGCCGCGAAGGGACGACCGCTGATGATCCCCAATGCCGATCTCACCGTCGTCTGGGCGTTCATCATCGCCTTTGCGATCTTCGCCTATGTGGTGATGGACGGTTTCGATCTGGGCATCGGTATCTTGTTCCCCACGTTCGAAGACGGGCCGGAACGCGACCGTGCGATGAACTCCATCGCGCCGGTGTGGGACGGGAACGAGACATGGCTGGTGCTGGGCGGCGGCGGCTTGTTCGCGGCATTTCCCCTGGCCTACGCCACCATCCTGCCTGCGACCTATCCGCTGATTATCGCCATGCTGCTGGGTCTGGTGTTTCGCGGTGTCGCATTCGAATATCGTTGGCGCGATCCTCGCCATCGCGGGTTCTGGGACATGGCGTTCACCGGCGGCAGTCTGGTCGCGGCCATGGCACAGGGGATGACGCTTGGCGCGTTGCTTCAGGGGGTGGAGATTACCGGACGTGCCTATTCGGGCAGCTGGTTCGACTGGCTGACCCCCTATACGTTGCTGACCGGGCTCGGCACGGTCGCGGGATATGCGCTGCTGGGTGCGACTTGGCTGGTATGGAAGCTGGAGGGGCCGGGGCAGGCCCACGCCCGCAAGCTGGCCAAACGCGCCGCCTGGGCGACATTGGTTCTGATGGGCGGGGTCAGTTTATACAATGTATTCCTGAATGCCGAATATGCCGCCCGCTGGCTGACCGCGCCGGAAATCTATTTCGCCGCACCGGTGCCGATCGTCACCGCCGCCGTAGCGTTGATCCTGTTGAAGACGCTGCAGAGCGAACGGCATTCCAAGCCTTTCTGGCTGTCGATCGCGCTGTTCTTCATGGGCATGGCGGGGCTGGGCGTTACCATGTGGCCCTACATCGTGCCGCCGGGCATCACCATCTGGGATGCCGCCGCGCCCGAACGCAGCCAGATATTCATGTTGATCGGGGTGGCGATCACGATGCCGATGATCGTTGCCTACACCGTATGGACCTATTGGGTGTTTCGCGGGAAAACGGGCGACGAGGGGTATCATTGATGCATGACGATCCGGCCGAAGAGACACCGCTTATACGAAGGCTGGGGTGGATGGCCGCTATCTGGGGAATAAGCGTCGGCGTATTGGGCGCGGTTGCCTATGTCATCCGCTGGTGGCTCGGTTTGACATGAGCGGCGGCGACGTTCTGCGCGACGAGACTCTGATTACCTACGATGGGGCCGTGGCCAGATTGGCTGCGATGGCGCGACCGCTGGAGCAGGTGGATTGCCCGCTGAACGATGCGAGTGGACTGGTGACCGCCGCCGATGTGCTTGCACGCCATTCCGCCCCCCGCCGAAACGTATCGATCATGGATGGATATGCGATCCGCAGCCGCGATCTGCCCGGCCCGTTCGCCGTGAACGGGACAAGCGCAGCGGGTATGGCGAACCCACCTTCTGTCGGCGAGGGGGGCGCGGTGCGCATCTATACCGGCGCGCCGGTTCCGGCCGATGCGGATCGCGTCGTCGTGCAGGAGATCACGCGAACCGAAGGTGACCGCATGACGGTCACCGGCGATGTCGGCGACAATCCGTTCATTCGGCGCACCGGCTGCGACTTCGAAGCGGGCGCAGTCCTCCTTCCCGAAAACACGCGGCTCACCCCCAACCGGTTGGTCACCGCCGCCGCTGCCGATCGCGCGACAATACGGGTATGGCGCAAGGCGCGGGTCGCGATCCTAGCGACGGGCGACGAGTTGGTGGAGCCGGGCCAGGCAACGCGACACGAAGGTGCGATCCCCGACAGTATCTCATGCGCTTTGGCCGCTGCGTGCCACAACTGGGGCGGCGAAGTCGTCGCCCGTCGCCGAGTACCCGACAACGCTTCGACGATCGAAGGCGAGGCCTCCGCTCTTCTGCGTACCGCGGACATCCTCGTCGTCATCGGCGGCGCTTCCGTGGGGGCACGCGATTTCGCCAAACATGCGCTGGCGGGCGGAGAATTCCACGAAGTCTTTTCGAAAGTCGCCATGCAACCCGGCAAACCCGTCTGGTGCGCCGCAAGCGATCGCGGGCAATTCGTCGTGGGCCTGCCGGGCAATCCCGTATCGGCGATGGTCACCGCGCGTCTCTTTCTGGCGCCCCTGATCGCGGCAAGCGCAGGGCGTCCTTTCGGTTCGGCACTGCCGTGGGAGCCTCTTGCTATCGTTGGTGCGGGTATCCACGGCAGGTGGCGCGAACAATTCGCTCGCGGCACGCGTGAAAACGGCAGCGTGCGACTGATCGAAAATCAATTGTCGAGCGCACAAATCGGTCTGGCGATCACCGATACGCTGGTGCGCGTCCCGGCGAGCGACCAGTATTATGGAGAGGGTGCCAGCATGTCTTGTCTTTGGTTATGACCCGATAGGCCCTAAGTTATTGCGCGGGGCGACATTGCGCCTGTTCGACTATGATCGGTTCGATTTTCCGCAAGATGAGAACGCGGTCATATGGGCCACAGTCACCGTCGAACCCACTCTGCCAACGCGCATCATCACCATAATCGAAAAACAAATAGCGATAGGTCGTATCGGGTGGAACCCCATGCACGAGAGGACGATCGACCGTAGATACAAATTTTAAGGAATAATCGGATGGTTTCAGGTCCGTATTGCCCCGCCGTGCTAATAATTTCCGCCAGATCGCGCTCGGCACGAACAACGCAGCGGTTCGATCCCGCCTATCCAATACCGACCTTAAGCGGTTCTCGATATCATCCTGCACGACGGGATGCTGTTCATACAGAATGGAACCGACCCGTTGCCATCCCAACGAAGCACGCGGCAGGACGCTGTCGCCGGCATACAGCACCAGAATTGCCGTTGGACCCACGCACAGCGCAGCGGTTCGTACCAAACGAGAATATACAAAAGACCGCACGAACCGCGGAACCCATTCCCTTACAGGATCATCGTCCTGCGTCGATGTTTGACTAAGATCGAGCGTGATGACCGCCACCACCGAAAACCACAGCCCGATGTTGAAATATACAACGTCGGATAGGTTATCCAACGCATAGAGAATAAATACGTAAATGACGAAACACGCCGTTACCGCCGGAACCGCCGCGCGCGCGATACCGTTTCGAAAGAATGCAAGAGCATAAAAGGCGAGGCATAACGGAATGCCGACCCCCTTCACATGCAAATAGTGTCGTTCGTTCAACGGCTCGGTCGGAATAGACTGCATCAGGAAATAGAGATTAATCGCGAACACCACGAATATCGACAGCCCCGCCGCATAGATAACCGGTTCGCGCATATGACGAACCCATAGCGTCAACCCGATAATGAACACGAAGGGCACGCCAAGACTGATTTTCCCTAGAATGACAATAATAGACGCAATCGCAAACAACATGCCGAAGCGCGCATCCGGTCTGTGCCAGCCACGTTGAATCAATGGCAAAGCCAGCAACGCGACTATCATCGGTAACCATAGACCGTGCGATTCTACGATAAGCCAAGTCGACGCTACAAATAGGCTGATTAGGACATAGGAAAACACTGCCTTGATACGCGACGGAAAACGCAACGCATGGACCGAAGCGAAGATTGTGGCCAAGCCGACAGCGACTTTCACAAAAGAAATTAGGGAATAATGGGATTTGATATCCCGCCCCGTAAGGACAGCGAAGCCTGCATCGTAATAATGCGTTGCGACGTGGTACCAGGAAAATTGCCCGAAATGAAGATCCGTCGATGGATAGCCATATCGCGCGATTGCATTGATCAGTGCAATATGAAAACTGGTGTCCACATATTGATCCATGAAATCGGCGGTCGCAAATTCGGAGAAAAAACGATTCCCACCGAAGAACATAAACAGGGCGATTGAAGAGACGATTGCGAAAGACAAAAGATCGTAAAGGTCGACTTCAATTTTTCGGAACAAATACCCGAAGATAGCTAGTGGCACAGTATAATAGGCGATAGCTATGATTTTTGCCGGGATGGGTACAAGTGAGAATATGGGGAATGCAAATATCAACACCGCCGACAGGACCGCCAATGCGGCAATCATGGCCCACGCAAGGGAAAAACGCTTCGTCATAGGTAAGCTGGCGATGCCATGCGTCCGCCCGGTGCAAACCTTACATAAGATCGAGACGTGAAGGAAAATACGCGTTTCAATTTAAATAACTGCGGCTGATCGTCGCAATCCGAAAAAGTTGTGGTTCGACACCCAGATAAAGCGGCAACCGCACCAGTCGGGCGCTTTGCATATCGGTAACCGGCAGCGGACAATCGGCACGACCGTATCTTACGCCGGCGGGGGTCGAATGGAGCGGCACGTAGTGAAATGGGCATGTAATGCCCGCCGCTTTCATGTGCGCGATGAACGCATCACGATCTTCCGCATCGTTCAGCAAAAGATAGAACAGATGTCCGTTCGTGGTGCAGTCGTCCGGCACTGTCGGCAATTCCACGCGGCCACCCGCGGCAAGATCGGCAAATGCCGCCATATAATAATCGAAACAGTTCGCGCGATAGTGGGTGATCGCATCGACTTCTTCCAGCTGCGACAACAAATACGCTGCCACCAGATCGCTGGGGAGATAGGACGAACCGATATCGACCCAGGTGTACTTGTCGACCGCGCCGCGCAGGAATTGGCGGCGATTGGTCCCCTTCTCGCGAATGGTTTCCGCCCGGTTGGCATGATGGCCATCGGCCATCCACAACGCGCCGCCTTCCCCGGATACAATGTTTTTCGACTGGTGAAAACTGAACGCACCCGCCTGGGACAGGGTGCCCGCGGGACGGCCCTTATACGTCGATCCCAAAGCCTGGGCAGCGTCTTCGAACACGAACAAGTTGTGGCGGGCCGCGATGGCATTGATCGTATCCATCTCCGCGCAGATGCCCGCGTAATGGATCGGCAGGATCGCTTTCGTTGCTGGAGTAATAGCGGGCTCGATCGCGTTCTCGTCGATATTGAGCGTATCGGGACGAATATCGACGAAAACCGGCGTCGCGCCGCGCAGGGCGACCGCATTCGCCGTCGATGAAAAGGTGAAGGACGGCATAATCACTTCGTCCCCCGGGCCGATTTCGGCAAGCAATGTCGCGAGTTCCAGCGCGCTGGTGCCCGAATGGGTCAACAGCACGCGCCCGTTCAGCCTCTTTTCGAGCAGGGCATGGCATCGGTTCGTAAACGGCCCGTCTCCGCTCGTATGCCGGTTCTCCAAGGATTCCATGACATAACGACGCGACGCATCGTTGACGGCCGGAATGTTGAACGGAATATCGGGCACCATAGGATCGATCGTCATAAGGGTCGCTTCTATGCCGGGTTCAACAGCGATCGCAGATAGGTGTCGTATTCGGTTTGCGGTTTGGCAGGAATTAACTTTTCGAATTCGGCATCGTCGATGAAGCCGCGCCGCCAGGCGATTTCTTCCGGTACCGCGATTTTCATACCGCTACGTTCTTCGATGACTTTGACGAATTGCCCCGCTTCGAACAGGTCGCGATGACTGCCCCCGTCGAGCCATACCGTTCCGCGTCCAAGCTTGCGCACCGACAGCTTTCCCGCTTCCAAATACGCCTTGTTGACGTCGGTAATCTCTAGCTCTCCGCGCGCTGAGGGTTTCAGTTCGCCGGCAATATCGCTGACGTCGGTGTCGTAGAAATAGAGGCCCGG
>JBASAR010000135.1:0-21003 GCA_049650705.1 Pontixanthobacter sp.
GTATTGAAGTCGAGCGACCCCTTCGTTGCCGAAGCGCGCCAGACGGTCGATGCGCAGTTGGCTGCGGATAGGGCGGAACTGCCGTCTTTGGAACGGGACGCCCTCAAGTCCGACGCGACTGCCGTTACCGCAAACGCAGCCGGCGATGTCTTTCTAAGCTACGGCGAAGCGGCGAAAGCGGAAAGTATATACACGGCGGCGTTGACCAAAAGCGGCATCGACCGAAACCGGGTACTTACACGCCTCGCCATCGCCCAGGCCGACCAGGGCAAATACGCGGAAGCCGATGCGACGTTCGCGAAGGTCGAAGGTCAACGATCCGCGTTGGCGGGGCTGTGGCGCGCCTATATCGCCGGTCGGCTTGCCGGACCGGATGCACCCGCCATTATGTAAGGGTGGCCATCACTGGTGTGATTGAACAAATAGGGTGCCGGTTTCGACTGGCGCCCCTTTTCTGTCGCACATTGAACTATCGCACGCGTTTGACCATGATTTGACCGCTATCGCTGCGTGTCGTTGCAAAGTTGGGTATAGTCTCGATCAGGTCGATCAGTCGTGAATAGCCGTAATTCCGGGTATCGAAACTCGACCGGTTCCCCGCCCGCTGTCCGACTTCCGACAGTCGCGCGTAGCCTTGTGCATCGCGTTTGCAGGCATTGTAGGCATCGAACAGCAGATTGAGAAGATCGTCGTCCAACGGTCCGGATGTTCCCTCGCGTTTCTCTTCCTTCTCTGCCTTTATCAGCGCATTCACATCGATAAATCGCGAACAGGCCTGACGGAATGCTTCCGGCGTCTTTGCGCCCCCGAAGCCATAGACCGGGTAGCCATCTTGCCGAATACGCATGGCCAGCGGCATGAAATCGCTATCCGAACTCATGATCCCAAAACCCTGAACCCGTCCGCGATACAGCATGTCCATCGCGTCGATGGTCATTTTCATGTCCGTCGCATTCTTACCCTTCGTCATATCGAATTGCTGCGACGGTTCGATGCCATAACGGTGCATGCGATCGATCCAGCCTTTCAACGCGGTCTTTCGCCAATTGCCATAGGCACGGCGGATGTTCACCTGTCCCAACTCGGCAAGGACTGTCAGCACCGGGTCGATCGCGGCGGGGCTGGCATTGTCTGCATCGATCAGCAAAGCGATGTTTAGATTGTGGTCGTCGGGCATGAAGATCTCGCGGAGCGGGTTGAGGGTGGTCAGCCTTCGGGTATGAAGCTGTCGGTTGCAGCATCGAGCACATGCAAGACACCGTCGGAAATCGCAAAGAACGCCCCACGCAACTGCAACGCGCTGGCTTCCATGCTACGCCGTACATTCGGAAAGCTTTGTAGATTTTTCAGGCTCACGCGGACCGCTGCTAACTCCATGGCGCGTTCCGCCTCTCTCCCGTGTGTGCCGTATCGCTCCGCCACGGGTCCACGCGCGTCGTCCAGGATAGCAATCCAATTGGCGATGAAGCCGCCTTCGCCCATTGCTGCGCCCTGCAGGTCCTGCGTCAGTGCCGCTTGGCAGCCGCCGCACATACCGTGGCCCATGACCACGATTTGCCGCACTTTCAGAACGTTCACCGCGAATTCGACCGCCGCCGATACGCCATGCAAACCGGGTGTGGTTTCGAAGGGTGGAACCAGCGCCGCGACATTGCGGACCACGAATATCTCACCGGGGTCGACGTCGAATATTTGGGCCGGATCGACGCGGCTGTCCGAACAGCCGATGATCATCAATTTGGGCGATTGCCCATGGACGGTGAGCTTTTCATAGCGTTCCCGTTGCGCCGAGTAACTTTCACGGCGGAAACGATGGTACCCTTTTAGAAGCTCGGCGAATTCAGGCATCAGAACCGCTCCCCGCGAATGACTTCGACATCCCACATCGTGAGCAACAGACCGTGGGAGGACAGGATCGGCGCGAGGGTTTCAGCAAGAACCATGGCCTTGTCCTGCGGTGCGATGGTCAGCACCAGGACCTTATCCGTGCCCATCACGCGCTCTTCGCGCCAATGACCTTCGCTTCCTTTACCGGACCGGACGGGGGTCACCGTCCATCCGCCTATTCCCGCATCGTCGATCGCATCGGTAACCCGGCGCAGCAACGCGGTGTCGGTCAATATCTCGATCCGTTTGCGGACGGTCGTTGTTACCATGGGGTCAGGTTCCTTTGGCCAGAACGGATGCGAGCGTCGCGATCAGACCGATATTGACGAGAATATTGAAGGGAAAGGTAATGCTGAGAGACATGGTGAGATACAGTCCGGGATCGGCTTCCGGCAGGGCCAGACGCATGGCCGCGGGAACGGCAATATAGCTGGCGCTGGCACATAGGACACCGAATGCCGCAACGGTGCCGACATCGACCCCGACCATGGAGACGGCGACCGTCCCAAGGGTGCCGTTGAGCAGAGGCAGTCCGATGGCGATCAGGGCGAGGCGCCATGTCATTGCCCGGGTTGATAACAGGCGGCGCGCAGCGATAAGTCCCATGTCGAGCAAAAACAGACAAAGGACGCCCTTGAACCCCGCTTCGAAAAACGGCGCGACGTCTGAAAAGCCTGCCGGCCCGGCAATTGTCCCGATGAAAAATGCCCCAAGAAGCAGGACGACCGACGCGTTGAGGAACACTTCATGAAGCAGTTCCCCCCTCTTCCCGCCGGCTTTTGCGTCCCCCGAACGCGCCAACATAAGTCCTGCCAAGATGGCCGGGGTTTCCATCGCGGCGAGAACGGCCACCATATAACCTTCGGGCGGGGTGCCGCGCGCGCCGAGTATCTCGACCGCGGTGACATAGGTAACGACACTGACCGATCCGTAATGCGCGGCGATAGCCCCGGCATTGATGGCGCTAAGCCGCCCGAAGCCGCGCAACAGCGCGTTGGCAATGAAGGGCAACCCGAAACTTGCTGCGATGCCGGCGCCGAGGATGATGAGCATCTGGAAGCTCAATCCCGATTGCGCGACGGCAACGCCGCCCTTCAAACCGATCGCCGCCATCAAATAAAGTGACAACCCCTTTGCGATGGCTTCGGGAATGGCAAGATCGGAGCGAGCCAGACCCGCCAAAATCCCAAGCAGGAAAAAGAGCACGACCGGAGATGTAAACGTCTGGGCGATCGCGGGATCCATGTCCGACCCGCTAGCCAAAGGGGGACCGAGCGGCAAGCATAATGGCGGCAGCGGACCGTCGGGCTACCCTGTCCATTGCGTCGGCTTCGCTGCCTACCTAGATATACGCGCATGAACGATCTGTCGCCTTCCGCATCCCCCTCGACGGGTTCCACTATGCAATCCGAATCGCGTCCCGATCAAAGGCGGCGCAAACCCGACTGGATTCGCGTCAAGGCGCCGGTGAGCAAGGGATATCACGAGACGCGCAAACTGATGCGCGAACTCAATTTGAACACGGTGTGCGAAGAGGCGGCGTGCCCGAACATCGGCGAATGCTGGACGAAGAAGCACGCGACTGTCATGATTTTGGGGGACGTGTGCACTCGGGCTTGCGCCTTTTGCAATGTCAAGACTGGCATGCCTCGCATCGTCGATCCGATGGAGCCGGAAAACACCGCCATCGCCGCCGGTCAGATGGGCCTGAACCACATCGTCATTACTTCCGTAGATCGCGACGATTTGCCCGATGGAGGGGCGGGGCAGTTCGTGAAGGTGATCAAGGCGTTGCGCCGCGAAACCCCCGAGACGACGATCGAAATTCTCACGCCCGATTTCCGGGGTAAAATGCGGCCTGCCGTGGAAGCGATTTGCGAGGCAGGACCCGACGTCTACAACCACAACTTGGAAACCGTCCCCCGCCTGTACCCGACTATCCGCCCCGGTGCCCGTTATTACGCATCGCTGCGTTTGCTGGAGGAAGTGAAGCAGCATGATGCGATGATTTTCACCAAATCCGGCATTATGTTAGGGCTGGGCGAGCAGCGCCTGGAAGTGCATCAGGTTATGGATGATATGCGCAGCGCCGATATCGATTTCATGACGATGGGCCAATATCTTCAGCCGACGCCGAAACATGCAAAGGTCGAGGATTTTGTGACGCCGAAACAATTCGACGCCTATGGTGCGATTGCGCGCGCCAAGGGGTTCCTGCAGGTTGCATCGTCGCCGCTGACCCGGTCAAGCTATCATGCGGGCGAGGATTTTGCGAAAATGCGCGCCGCGCGTGAAGCCAAGCTCGCACGGGCGGCACTGAAACAGGGTGTCTGATGCCCGGCATTCGCGAACAGAGACGGCTGCGCTATAGCTGTGAACAGATGTTCGATCTGGTCGCGGATGTGGGTCGGTATCGGGAATTTCTCCCCTGGGTCATCGCCACGCGCGTGCGTACCGATACCGACAAGGAGATGACGGCGGACATGGTCGTCGGCTTCAAGGCGTTGCGTGAAAGCTTTGCCTCGCGGGTGCAGAAAGAACGCCCACGCTGTATCCAGGTACACTACATCGACGGGCCGTTACGCGATCTCGACAATCGTTGGACGTTTACGCCGTTGCCCGATGGGGGATGTGAAATCGACTTTTGTGTCGATTTCACATTCAAGAACCGCGTTTTCGAACGTATTGCAGGGCAATATTTCGATCGGGCGTTTCGCAAGATGGTGGCCGCGTTCGAAGCGCGCGCCGATGCTCTTTACGGCAATAGCAGTTCGAGCGCGCATAGCGTCGCCTGACGGCGTATGTCCGCCCGGCCGACTTGTCCGAAGTCGCGCAGTTCCCCGTGGGGATCACGTTCTTCGCCGCGTACTATTTTTGCAAACACGACCGTACCGACTGGTTTCAGGTCCGTACCGCCATCGGGACCTGCCACGCCGCTGATGGCGACCGCGACATCGGCGCTGCTTTTTACAAGTGCGCCCTGCGCCATGGCCCAAACGCACGCAATCGACACGGCCCCGAATGTCTCGATAATGTCTGCCGCAACGCCAAGGCACTCCATCTTCGCAGCATTGGAATAGGTGACGAACCCACGGTCGAGAACAACGGATGATCCCGCTATTTCGGTAAGCGCCGCTGCAACCAGACCGCCGGTGCAACTCTCCGCCATCGCCACCGTGCGTCCGGCATCACGATTGGCAACGATAACGCGAGTCGCCAATTGCGTTAAGTCATCCGGCAGTATCGATGGCGTCATACGGTCATTCCTTACTGGTCAGAGTTACGATTGCCTGCGCGGCAATTCCCTCGCCCCGACCGGTAAATCCAAGGTTTTCCGTAGTGGTGGCTTTTACACTTACCTGTGCAATATCGGTTCGCAGCATGGCAGCGATGGAACCGCGCATGGCATCGCGATGTGGGCCGATCTTCGGAGCTTCGCAGATAATGGTCACGTCGGCGTTGCCGATACCATATCCTTTCGCATCCGCCAGCCGGACCGCATGTTCGACGAACTGGCTCGATCGCGCGCCCTTCCATTTCGGATCGCTGGGTGGAAAATGATCGCCGATGTCCCCCGCCGCGATGGCCCCCAATATCGCATCGACCAGCGCGTGAAGCACGACATCCGCATCGCTATGGCCGGACAATCCTTTGTCATGTTCGATGCGAACGCCGCCTAGCCATAATTCTTCAGCTTCGACCAGGCGGTGAACGTCGAAACCCATACCCATGCGCAAGGCGGGGGCCGCCCGTCCGATCATCCCGTTCCGTCCTTCGAAATCGTCGGCGTAGGTGAGCTTTTTCAATGCGGCATCCCCATCGACATGCGCGATGGTTCCGCCATCGCGATACAAGACCTGGGCATCGTCGCCCGCGTCATCGTCATCGATCCAAGCCGCATATGCGCGGCGAAGCCGATCCAGTCGGAATGCCTGAGGGGTCTGCACACGGCGCAGAACCGAACGGTCCGCTGCCCCGGCCATCGTTCCGTTATCGTCGATCGACAGACTGTCGACGACCGACAATACGGGTATGGCACCATCATAATTGTCGAGGCTTTCCGACAAACGATCGAGAACGGCAAGCGGCACTGTCGGTCGTGCCGCGTCGTGAACGTAAACACGGTCCAGATGGCTATCATTCAAGTGCGCCAAAGCTTCGCGAACGGATGCCTGACGGGTCGCTCCGCCGTTCACGAACAGGACGGAGCGGAACCCGGTTAACGCGGCAGCAGTGTGATCTTCCCAACCTTCGGGGATCGCAACGATGATCGCCGCAAAACCCTGTTCCGCAAACCGTTCGACCGAATGGCGCAGAACGGGTTTGCCCCTCCAGATCGCGAACTGTTTCGGCACATCCTGCCCTGCGCGCAGCCCCTGTCCGGCGGCGACGACAATCGCGGCACTTCGCGTGTATTGCTTCGTATCGGCCATGTTCGTGCGCTACCGCCTTGCGGCATATGCTGCAATGCACTACTCCCTGCCCAATAAATAGGCACTTGCGATCATGAGCGAAATTTCGACCCCTCCCGATCTTCCCCCGATCCGCGTCGGCGACGTTACCATCGACTGCCCCGTGGTTCTGGCGCCGATGACGGGTGTCACGGATTTGCCGTTCCGCAAGCTCGTGCGCCGATATGGTTCGGGTCTCAACGTGACCGAAATGATCGCCAGCCAGGCCGCGATCCGCGAAACCAGACAGTCTTTGCAAAAGGCCGCTTGGGACACGACGGAGGATCCCGTATCGATGCAGCTTGTCGGGTGCGATCCCGGCGCCATGGCGGAAGCGGCGAAGCTCAACCGCGATCGGGGTGCGGCGATCATCGACATCAATTTCGGATGTCCCGTGCGCAAAGTGACGAACGGTTTCGCCGGCTCCGCCTTGATGCGCGAGTTACCGCTCGCGACGAAGCTGATGAAAGCCACCGTAGATGCGGTGGAGGTACCGGTGACTGTCAAAATGCGGATGGGTTGGGACCATGCCAGCCTCAATGCACCAGAACTCGCTCATATCGCCGAGGACCTCGGCGTGAAAATGATTACCGTCCACGGGCGAACGCGCAATCAGATGTACAAGGGGCAGGCGGACTGGTCTTTCATTCGAAAGGTCAAGGATGCTGTCCATGTTCCTGTGATCGTGAACGGCGATATATGCAGCATTTCCGATGCCGCCGCTGCGCTCGATCAGTCGGGAGCCGATGGGTTGATGATCGGACGCGGTGCGTATGGCAAACCATGGTTGCTGGGCCAGGTCATGCACTGGCTGCGCACGGGGCAGACGTTGCCCAGTCCGGGGTTTGCGGAACAATACGCGGTGCTTACCGAACATTATCGCGGAATGCTGGGGCATTACGGCGTTGCGGTCGGGACGAAAGTCGCGCGCAAACATTTGGGCTGGTACACGAAGGGGATGCATGGCTCGGCCGAGTTTCGAAACCATGTGAACTTAATCGACGATGCGGACCAGGTACTGGGCGAACTCGAACGGTTTTACGAACCCTTCATACACCGCCGCGCCGCATGAACGGTCACACGGCCGGTTCGATTGATATCCAATCGTCCGACGTTCCATCGGCGGAAGTGCAAATAGCGAACATGCTGTCGGCGGTCCTTCTTATCGACCATGATTTGATCATACGGGAAGCCAATCCCGCGGCTGAAGCGCTGCTTGTTCGCAGCCGTGGGAGATTGCAGGGTCTGGGGATCGCGAAGGCTTGCGGCATTGCCGATCAAATTGTCGCCCGTCTTAAGAGCGCGCATGCGCCAATCGCGGCGCGGGGTATTGCTATCATGCCCGCGGGAAGAGAGCAGACCGTCACTGTTACGGTTTCACCTGTCGTCGGTGCGAACGGTTGGCGTGTCGTAACCCTGTCAGAAGCCGGTCGCGATCATATGCGGCAGGGAGACATAGAAAATTCGGTCATGCGGGGCCCTGCCATTCTGGCGCACGAAATTAAAAACCCGCTAGCCGCGATCAAAGGGGCAAGCCAACTGCTGAGCCGGCGGGCTGGGGTTGAAAACGCGCAGTTCACGGATATCATTACAGAGCAGGTTGAACGCATCGCAAGTCTGATCGATCGGATGCAGGCATTGGGCAGCGGCGTTTTGGAGCCGAGCAGAGCGGTCAATCCCCACCCCTTTATACGCCGGGCAGTGGCTACGATTATGGCCAGTGGAGACACCTCCTGCGTTATCGATGAAAACTTCGACCCATCGATACCGGATGTGGAAGCCAGTCCGGAGGGGTTGCTTCAGATATTGGTCAATCTATTGGCCAACGCAGCGGATGCAGTGCGTGCGGAGCCGAACGGCAAAATCATCGTCCGAACCCGCTATGTCAGCGGTTTGGCGGTCACAGCAAAATCGGGCGTGGACATCCGCCAACTTCCCGTCGAAATCGCAATCTGTGACAATGGCGTCGGGATCGATGCGCAGATCGTCGATAGTGTTTTCGAACCCTTCGTCTCGACCAAGAAACAAGGGCAGGGGCTTGGGCTGCCATTGGTACAAAAACTGACGCACGATATGGGCGGGCGTGTCACCCACATGCGTGACGATCGGACCGGTCTGACCGAATTTCGTTTGCACTTGCCAACGGCCGTTCCATCTACATGACATGCAACGTCCTTCTGGTTGAAGACGACGCTGCGATCGCCGCGGTCATCCGCGCTTCATTATCAGATGCGCAGATCGAAGTGTTTGTGTGTGGGTCGATCGCGGATCGCGATATCGCTTTGCAGACCGGCCGATACGACGTGCTCATGACCGATATCGTGTTGGGCGACGGCGACGGTATCGCCGATCTACCCGAATTGCGCCGAACCTATCCCGACATGGAAGTGATAATCCTTTCGGCGCAGAATACGCTCGATACCGCAATTCGCGCGACGCAGAGCGGGGCGTTCGAATATTTTCCCAAACCGTTCGATATCGATGCGTTGACGGACACGGTTCGACGGGCGGCACGACAGCGACCCAATTTACGCGACGAACCCCAGACCAATGTCGCCGATCTGCCACTCGTCGGTCGAAGCCCGGCGATGCAGGGCGTGTACCGCATGATCACGCGCGTGCTCGATAACGATCTGTCGGTTCTGGTTCTGGGAGAATCCGGAACGGGCAAGGAACTGGTGGCCGAAGCCATTCATGGCCGCGGTCACCGATGCTCCGGCCCCTTTATCGCGATCAACGCGGCGGCCATTCCCGCCGAACTTATCGAAAGCGAGCTGTTCGGTCACGAACGTGGTGCCTTCACCGGGGCGGTCAAGCAAGCGTTCGGCAAATTCGAACAGGCCAACGGCGGCACCCTGTTTCTGGACGAGATCGGCGATATGCCGATCGATGCACAAACGCGTCTGCTGCGCACGCTTCAATCCGGTCGCATTCGCCGTGTCGGCGGGCAGGGGGATATCGCGATCGACGTTCGCATCGTTGCCGCGACCCATCGCGACCTCCAACCGTTGATCGAGAACGGCCGGTTTCGCGAAGATCTGTATTATCGTTTGAACGTCGTGCCTATCAATCTTCCACCCCTTCGTGAACGCGTGGAGGATATTCCCGACTTGTGCCGGTTCTTCTTGTCGAAGGCGACCAACGAAGGGCTCCCGATGCGGCGGATCGATAAGCAAGCGTTGGCTGATCTGTGTGGTCGACCCTGGAAGGGAAATGTCCGTGAGCTCAAAAATACGGTTTACCGACTTGCTTTGATGGCACGGGACGAAACCATCGATCTTGCGACCGTCGCCGAACACGTCGCTACGGCTAAACCGGCCGTGCAGGGTGAGGGTTTGGACCGATCGATAGTGCAATGGCTCGATCAATACACACCGGTTCGGGGAGAAATTTACCAGAATGCATTGTCCGCGTTCGAACGGCCGCTTTTCCGTTGGGCGCTATCGCAGACCGCTGGCAATCAGTTGAAAGCGGCGAAATTGCTCGGCCTGAACCGCAACACGTTACGAAAAAGACTGTCGGACCTGTCGATCGAGCCGCAGGACTATCAAACGTAGCAACCCCGACTGGCTCCGCGCACTAACGGTTCACCGAATAGGGGCTTGCGCTTTGGCAACAGTGCCGTTGTAACGATGCAACTATGGCCAGTTCCCCCGCGAAGCCTATGATCACGATGCCACGTTTTTGGCGGCGTCTTATGGTGACTACGCGCCGATCCAATTTTTTCCGTTTGGTCGAAATCGCTGCGATAACCGCCACCATCGCGACCATGGTGGCAACCTATTTCGCCTTTTCCAATGCGCCGCCCGGTGGAGAATTGCTGCCGGCGACACAGGTGGCGACGCTGTTGATCGCCACGCTCGTACCGTCGCTGGCGCTGCTGGTGTTGTTCGGGCGGAGGATGGCGATACGGCGGGCAGCGGGCAGCACGGCGCGCCTGCACACCCGCCTCGTGTTTTTCTTTTCCATGGTTGCGGCGGTGCCGACCCTTCTGGTTGCAGCGTTCGCCGCGTTTCTATTTCAATCCGGCGTCGATTTCTGGTTCTCGGACAATTCGCGCGGGCTGATGAAGAATGCGAACGAACTTGCCCAAGGTTATTACGAACAGAACCAACTGCAAGTCGGCACGCAGACTATCACCATGGCTAACGATTTGCGTGCTTATCTGCAATCATCCGAAATTACCGACGATGATTTTATCGATTGGTATAATTACCAGATGCAGGGGCGCGAACTTAACGAAACGGCTATTCTGCAAAGGGTCGACGACGGCACTTTTCGCACTGCCATCGTCCTAAATTTAAGCGGAAACAACGTACCCGTCGATTACGCCCGTAAAGCGGTGCCGCAACTGGACGCTGGGGAAGGGGTGGCGATATCGGCCGATGAAACGCGGATAGAGGCGCTTTCCGCGATCGATCAGGCCAGCGGCATTTATCTGTACAATGCGCGCAATTCCGATTCCGGGCCGTTCAGTCAGTGGGAACGGGCCAAGTCGATCTCATCCGCTTACGACGTGCTGACAACCCGCGCGCGGGCGTTGCAGTTACGGTTCAATCTCGCGCTGTATTTCGTGTCACTCGCTTTGGTCGGGGCTGCGGTATGGTTCGCCCTGCGCTTCGCGGACCGGCAGGTCGAACCGTTGACCGACCTCGTCGCGGCTGCGCATAAGGTCGGCTCGGGGAACTTCGCGTTACGTGTGGAAGGGCGAACGGGTGCCGACGAGATCGGCATGCTGAACCGCGCTTTCAATCGAATGACCGCGCAAATCGAGGCGCAGACGTCGGATTTAATGAGCGCCAATGCTCAGCTCGACCAAAGACGGGTTTTTATGGAAACCCTGCTGGAATCGACATCTGCCGGAATCATTTCGATTGCGGCGGACGGTCATGTCGAACTTATGAACAGTACGGCGCAGGCCTTGCTGTTGAACACCGGTGTCGGGGAGAGGTCGCACGCCACATTGGCATCCATCGCTCCTCAAATCGCGGCCATGGTCGATGGCGGGGTGGCGAGTGGCATCGTCAATCACACAAAAGATGGCGATCTGCTGACTTTGGCCGTCAAAATCGCTTCAACACACGAGGGCAATGTGGTGACGTTCGAGGACATAACACGTCAACTGATCGATCAACGTCAGGCGGCCTGGTCCGATGTGGCGCGCCGGATCGCACATGAAATCAAGAATCCGCTGACCCCCATTCAATTGGCGACCGAACGATTGAAACGCCGATATCGCAAGCAGATCGAGAAGGACGGCGAACTGTTCGACGATCTTACCGATACGATCGTCCGTCAGGTCGGCGCATTGCGAAAGATGGTCGACGAATTTTCGTCTTTTGCGCGTCTGCCCAAACCCGTCTTTCGTTCGGAAGATGTCATCGATCTGGTTCGGCAGGGTATTTTCCTTCAGGAAGTCGCCCATAGCGACATCGACTTTGCCTTTCACACCGCAAGCGCACCGCCCCAGATTTTTGAATGCGACCGGCATCAGATCGGTCAGGCGTTGACCAACATTCTAAAGAACGCAATCGAAGCCATAGAAGCGAAGGCGAATGTAGCCGAACCCGATTATCGCGGTTCAATCGACATCCGCCTCGATGCAAATGACGATCGCATCACCATTACAGTGGTCGATAACGGTATCGGTTTGCCGAAGGATCGGGAGAAGATCGCCGAACCCTACGTCACGACACGGGCGAAGGGCACGGGCCTCGGCCTCGCGATCGTGAATAAAATCGTGGAAGAACATGGCGGCGATATGAGCTTCGGCACGACCGCCGACGGGGGCACACGCGTCACCATTCGGTTGTCCCGTGACCCCAGCCTACCAGCAACAGGCAATGTTGCATGAAACCACGAAATTACTGGAATTCAATAGAGGAACCGCACGATGGCGTTAGACATTCTGATCGTCGATGACGAACGCGATATTCGCGATTTGGTATCGGGCGTATTGAACGACGAAGGATACGATTGTCGTACTGCGGCGGACAGTACGGCGGCCCTGGCCGCGATCGACCAGCGCCGCCCCAGTCTCGTGCTGCTCGATGTCTGGCTTCACGGCAGCAAGATGGATGGGCTGGAAGTGCTGGACGCCATAAAACAGCGTGAACCGGAACTGCCTGTGATCATTTTCTCGGGGCATGGAAATATCGATACCGCGGTGTCCGCCGTCAGCCGCGGGGCAATGGATTTCATCGAAAAGCCGTTCGAATCCGAAAGGCTTCTGCATCTTGTCGAACGGGCGACCGAAACCGAAAGACTACGGCGTGAAAACGACCGTCTGAAGCGAGGTTTCGGCCAAGGAGAGTCGTTCCACGGCAATTCCGTGGCGATAAACAATGTGCGCGCAACTCTCAAACGCGTGGCTGCAACCGGCAGCCGGGTCTTGATTACCGGGCCGGCAGGAGCGGGCAAGGAAGTCGCCGCGCGATTGCTACACAGTTGGAGCCTGCGTGCGGACAACGCCTTCGTCATCGTAAACTCCGCGCGCATCACGCCGGAACGCTTCGAACAGGAACTTTTCGGGGAGGAAAGCAACGGCAAACTCGTTCGGCCCGGCCTGTTGGAACTTGCCGATGGCGGAACGCTCTACCTCGATGAAATCGCCGATATGCCACTGTCGACGCAGGCGCGTATCTTGCGTGTGCTGACTGACCAAAGTTTCGTGCGTGTCGGCGGCACCCGGCAGATCGGCGTGGATGTGCGGGTCGTGTCATCGACCGCGCGCGATCTGCAAGTCGAGATGGAAGAGAAACGGTTTCGCGAAGACCTGTTCTATCGTTTGAATGTCGTGCCGGTGAACGTGCCATCCCTGGCCGACAGACGGGATGACATTCCGGCACTTACCGAACATTTCTTTACCCGCCATGCAGCGGAGCAGGGCATACCCGCACCTGCTATTTCGGCTGAAGCCATGGCGGCGCTGCAATCGTATGATTGGCCCGGAAATGTCCGTCAATTGCGCAATGTCGTGGAACGAACGATTATTCTGACGCCGCGGGACGAGATCGGCACCATCGAAGCATCGATGTTTCCGGGGGAGGTTACAGGTGGAAAACTGGGTGGTGGGGGCGGCATCGCTTCGCTGATGGGAGCGCCTTTGCGCGAGGCACGCGAAACCTTCGAACGCGAATATCTGGACGTTCAGATCCGTAGGTTTTCCGGCAATATTTCCAAGACAGCAAGCTTCATCGGCATGGAACGGTCGGCCCTACATCGCAAACTCAAGCTATTGGGTATGGGGGATCGTAAGAAGGACGACGGCCAATAGCGTGTTCGACAAAAGGTTTGTAATTGTAAGCGACGCTGCATAACTTGCAGGCAATGTTCGATTTGGCGCCATCCGCCGAATTAGATCGCAATGGGTCGAAATGTCCATTGCCAATAACGGAGAACCGACATGTCCCAAGGACGCACCCTCACCGCGCGGCCGAAACCTCAGCCTGAGGTTCCTGCCTCGTCCGAACCGAAGGCGGCCGAAGCGTCGACCAAACAAGCCAATCTGCAGGACGCTTTCCTGAACCTTCTCCGCAAAGAGAAGATACCGGTGACGATGTTTCTGGTGAAAGGTGTAAAACTGCAGGGTGTGGTTACCTGGTTCGACAATTTCTCCGTTTTGCTTCGCCGTGATGGCCAGACGCAACTGGTATACAAGCACGGTATTTCCACGATCATGCCCGGTCAGCCGATGGACGCGCACCAATTCGGAAGCAAGGACACCAGCTATAAGCATCGCATGCTGCAGGATGTGTTTCTCAGCAGCGTGCGCGACGCGGGCGTTCCGGTAACAATGTTTTTGGTCAACGGTGTGATGTTGCAGGGCGCGATTGCCGCCTACGACCTCTTTTGTATGCTGTTGGAACGCGACGGTTTTGTTCAATTGGCGTACAAGCATGCGGTATCGACGATACAGCCCGACAAACCCGTCGATCTCAGCTCCGATCTTGAAGGCGATAAAAACTGAGTTTCGACGATAATCTGATGGGTGAGGTTTCGCGCGGTGCGCGGGCGGTAATCATATGTCCGAATTTACGTTCGCAGATTTACGATCTGGACGCCGAAGCCCGACTTGAGGAAGCCCGCGGACTGGCGCTGGCGATCGGTATCGTCATTGCGGAAGCGGTCATCATACCGGTGCGCGAAATCAAGCCGAACATTTTTTTCGGGGCTGGCCAAGTCGATAACATTCTGACGGCTTGCAACCGTGAGAATGCCGAGCTGGTTATTGTCGATGGCGCCTTATCCCCCATTCAACAGCGCAACCTGGAAGATGCCTTATCGCGCAAGGTTATCGACCGAACCGGACTTATCCTCGAGATTTTCGGCGAGCGCGCCGATACCGCCGAGGGGCGGTTGCAGGTCGAACTGGCGCATTTGGATTACCAGCAAAGTCGGCTTGTCAGAAGTTGGACCCACCTCGAGCGGCAACGGGGCGGTTTCGGATTTTTGGGCGGACCGGGGGAAACGCAGATCGAAGCCGACCGTCGTATGATACGTACGCGCATGGCAAAACTGCGTAAGGAATTGGAGCAAGTGCGCAAGACGCGCACACTACATCGCGCTCGTCGGGATCGCGCACCATGGCCCGTCATTGCACTCGTAGGCTATACGAATGCCGGCAAATCGACCCTGTTCAATCGATTGACCGGTGCCGACGTGATGGCGGAGGACCTTCTTTTTGCGACCCTCGATCCAACCATGCGCGCCATTCGCTTGCCAGGGGTCGAGAAAGCAATCGCGTCGGACACGGTCGGTTTCGTGTCCGACCTTCCTACGCAACTGGTGGCGGCCTTTCGCGCTACTTTGGAAGAGGTAACGGCCGCCGATTTGATTGTGCATGTGCGCGATATGGCCAACGATGCGGCTGCGGCGCAAAAGGCGCAGGTGCTTAATATTCTGACCGGCCTCGACGTGGTCGACGCCGAAGATGGAACGTCCAACATTCCCATCGTGGAAGCCTGGAACAAATGGGACATTCTGAATGAGGAGCGTAAAGCGGAACTTACAATGGTCGCCGACGAAACAGACCATGTCTTTCCCATTTCCGCCGTAACGGGGGCTGGTCTGAATTCACTTACCAATCATTTAAGCGACCTTTTGACTTCGAATGCACAAGAGCATCGGATCATGGTGCCTGCAGCACAAGGTCACAAAATCGCTTGGCTGCACGCGCACGGGGAAGTAATTGCTGAAAATGAGGGCGATCCAAACGATTTGGGTAAGCCGCAAATCGTTGTCGATGTCAGATTGACTCCGAAGGAATTGGGGCGGTTCGAAGCGCTCTAATCTTGGTTATCGGGAGACCGCTCTCGGAACTTTACTTCGCGCCATCGTTCCTCCTGCTGATCTGACGAAAGCGCCGCAAACTCTCCTTCTGCTGCAATCTCCATCGCTCGAAAACGCCGTTCGAACTTTGCATTGGCCTGCCGTAACGCGTCTTCCGGAGCTATATCGTGTTTCCGTAGGAAATTTACGACAGCGAATAACAGATCGCCTGCTTCCTCGGTACGGTCCGCTTCTGCTGCTTCCTTTAACTCACCAAGCTCTTCGAAAATCTTTTCTTCCGCACCGATTGGGTCCGGCCAATCGAAACCGGTCCGCGCCGCGCGTTTTTGCAGTTTTTCCGCGCGCATCAGCGCGGGAAGGGCGGCTGCCACATCATCCATCGCGCTGACGGCGCCTCGTTCACGCCTTTCATTCGCCTTCACGTCTTCCCAACGCGCGCTGTCCATCGCGCCGCTTTCAAGACCAAAGATATGGGGATGCCGGGCCTCCATCTTGTTGGCGATCGAGCTTGCGACATCCTGAAAATCGAAATGTCCTGCTTCTTCCGCGATACGCGAATGAAAAACGACTTGTAGAAGCAGATCGCCAAGTTCTCCTCGCAAATCCTTCATGTCGTCGCGATCTATCGCGTCGCTGACCTCGTAGGCCTCTTCGATCGTATAGGGAGCGATGGATTGAAAGGTCTGCACCCGATCCCACTCGCAGCCATCTTCCGAATGTCGCAGGGTCGCCATGATTTCGAGCAAGCGGTTTAACGATTTCATAAACCCTCATTAGCGAGAATGATAATAGTTATTATGTTAAATAAGATAGGGTTTAGCGGTTAGGTATATCCAACCGCTTCGATCAGTAGTGTCGCGACAGCGAAGATTGAGCCCCAGATCATCACGTAGGTTAGACCCTTGCGCCAGCTCATCCGATATCCGGTGAATGCGCCCGCTACGAGTATCAAGGCGCCGATCGCCCAGACAAGATAAAGCCAACCGCTCATGCGATCAATGTCAACCCGTCATATCCTACGATCACATCGTCGGGCATTTCAGCCGATAATGTCGCGTAGTCCATGGTTTTGTCGAGATGGGTCAAAACCGTTCGACCTGCCGCTGTCTTTCGATGAAGCTCCAACGCCATTTCGAGGTTGGCATGCGTCGGATGCTTTTTTCTTTTCAAACAATCGGAAACCAGAATGTCGGATCCCCGCATAAGACTGATCATATCTGCGGTGATGTCGCTAAAGTCGGTTGCGTAACTGATTGACTTTCCATCGCAATCGAAGCTGAACGCCGTGCTTTGCGCGGGACCATGCGGCATCTGGCACCATTTAACCCCGAACCCGGCGCACATCCGCAAGCTGTCGAGCGTATCGAGCTGGCAAATCGTTGGATAACCGTGTTGTCCTGCGAACACGTAGTCGAAGCGTTGCCGCAATCGTCGCACGGTTTCCTTCGATCCATATCCCGGTATCGGCGCTTTCCGATCGAAACGCAGGACCCTGAGATCATCGATTCCGTGACAGTGATCGGCGTGGTCATGCGTCCAGAAAACTCCGTCGATGGATGCGATGGCATTGGCAAGGAATTGTTGACGCAGGTCGGTAGATGTATCGACCAGCAGTCGCTTTCCCGCGTTGTTTTCGACAAGGATCGACACTCGGCTGCGACGGTTGCGCGGTTCGGTTGGATTGCATTCACCCCAGTCGTTGCCGATGCGGGGCACACCCGTGCTTGTGCCGCTTCCAAGCATTATCAACTTCATAGAACTGCTTTTTCGAACAGTTCGAAGAAATTGTGCGATGTGTTTGCCGATAATTCCTCGATCGTTTCGTCCCGCAGTTCTGCAAGAAATTCGGCGGTATCGCGAACAAAGCTCGGTTCGCATGGCTTTCCCCGATGGGGGATAGGCGCAAGAAACGGACTGTCCGTCTCGACCAACAAACGATCCGTGGGAATGGTTTTGGCAAAGTCCTGTAAACTCTTTGCATTCTTGAAAGTGACGATACCCGATATCGAAATGGTCAAACCGAGTTTGAGAACGTGCCTTCCAAACTCCGCGCTTGCCGTAAAACAATGAATAAGGGCGGGGAAATAACCTCGGGTCAATTCGTCGGTCAATATGCTTGCCGTGTCCTCTTCGGCATCGCGCGTATGGATAACAACCGGCAGGCCGGTTTCCCTGGCGACCGCAATATGAAGCCGAAACAACGCCTTCTGCGTTTCTCGATCGGACTTATCGTAATGATAATCGAGCCCAGTCTCCCCAATCGCCACGACCTTTGGATGGTCGACAGCTTCGCGAAGGACGTCGATCGCCATAGATGCATGTTGGTCCGCATGGTGCGGATGGATGCCGATGCTTGCCCAAATATTCCGTTCACCAGCTGCAGTGGCAGTTACCTGAGCCCATTCGCTTTGCTTGGTCGATATGTTGAGAAACCCACCAATCTGTCGCTCACGAGCCCGTTCGAGAACACCTGCGCGATCCTCGACGATACCCTCATATTCGAGATGACAGTGACTATCGATCAGCATCACGCGGCTACTTCTTCTACAAGCTCAAGCCGGGGGAAGATGCCTTCGGGCTTATCGATCGGTGTGCGAGAATCGACAAGTGCATCGAACCAATCGATCTGCTGAAGGCTTTCAAAGGTACGTCGATCATCGGGCACCTTCATTCGGTCGAGTAGCAACGCGCATGCTTGCGGAATGACCGGGTGTACCGCCGTGGCCAGAACACGAATTTGCTGAAACAATACCATGAGAACCTCGCGCATTCTTGCATCGTCAGTCTTCTTCAAGGTCCAGGGGGCTTGATCATCGATATATTGATTGCATGCAAAAACGGCTTGCATCCAGGCGTCCAATCCTTCGCTGAAGGCCAGCGTGTCGAACTTTTGCTCAAGCGCCTTGCATTTGGCGTGAACAAGTTCCCGCAGATCTCGATCTGCGCTTTCATCATAAGGTGCAGGCTCAAGCAACCCGTCCATATTCTTATATATCATCGTCAAACTTCGTTGGGCGAGGTTGCCGAAGCTGTTTGCCAATTCGGCATTGCACCGTGTCACTATGGCTTCGGGTGAATAGGAACCGTCCTGTCCAAACGCGACCTCTCGCATCAGAAAATAACGCAACGCATCGGTTCCGAACCTATTCGCTAAGGCTACGGGATCGGTGACGTTGCCCAGCGTTTTCGATTCCTTGACACCACGGTTCAAAAGAAAACCATGACCATAAATGGCTTTCGGTAAAGGCAACTTCGCGCTCATCAGGAACGCCGGCCAGTAAACGGCATGGAAGCGCGTTATATCCTTTCCGATCAAATGCAGATCGGCAGGCCAGAAATTCTTCCAGTCATCCGTCGCATCGGGATACCCCAGACCGGTCAGGTAATTCGTCAACGCATCAACCCAGACATACATCACATGGTCGCCATCCCCCGGAACCGGAACGCCCCAATCGAAACTGGTGCGTGAAATAGAAAGGTCGCGCAAACCCCCGGAAACGAAGGCAATCATTTCGTTCCTTCGGCTTTCCGGTCGTAAGAATTCCGGATGGTCGCGATACAGGGCCATCAATCGGTCCTGATAATTGGACAAACGGAAGAACCAGCTTTCCTCGACCGTCCACTCAACCGGCGTCCCCTCGGGTGAAAGCTTTATACCGTCCCCGCCGTCGATCAGTTCCTTTTCATCATAATAGGCTTCATCGCGAACCGAATACCATCCTTCGTACCGGTCGAGGTAAAGATCGCCAGCCCGTTCCATGGCCAACCATAACGCCTGACTTGCGCGATGATGATCGGGTTCGATCGTTCTGATAAATCGATCATATTGGACATTCAATTCGTCGCACATATGCTTGAAATACGACGACATTTCGTCTGCCAGTTCGCGTTCGGTTCGCCCCTGCTCCTGCGCCTTGCGTGCCATTTTCAAACCATGCTCGTCCGTGCCCGTTTGAAACCGCACGTTCTTTCCTCGCGCACGCTGGAACCGCGCTATGACATCGGCAGCAATGGCCTCGTAAGCATGGCCGATATGAGGACGTCCGTTGGGATAGCTGATCGCGGTGGTAATATAATAGGGTTCAGGCATCGGCATGTTCCGTAGATGGCGGAACCGAAGCGAGCAACCTGCCGATTTCCGTCACCACTACGCCGGGGTCGAAATTGTATACCGGAACCTGCGCGGCCAGATCGACCAGCCGGCTATGCGCGTCTGCCAAATCCGGAAAGTTGTCATACAACGTATTTTCCGCGTGTTGAACGATCGCGATACGGGCCAGTTCGATCAATCCCGTCATGCGGTCGCGATCCGGGCGCGGTCCGAGGCCGAACTGAAGCCGCCCACGTATTGCGTGATCGCGGTCCCCCGTCGTGACGATGTCCTTCATAAGTATGAAGTTCGCAGATTGATCGCTGTCTATGAATCCCGTTGCCGCGCCTGGTGACCCACGCGCGGCCGCGACGGCCGCCTCACGCGCGGAAGTGTCGAAATCCGCGTGCGTTCGGTCCAACGACTGCCTTATCTCCTCATCGGATCGAACGGGAAAGCGAACGGTGCGACAACGCGACCGAATAGTGGCCAACAACCTTGCGGGGCGATGTGAAATCAGGACGAAATACGTGCCGTGTGGGGGCTCTTCCAAACTTTTCAGGAGGGCATTTGCAGCCCCTGCTTCCATATCGTCGGCAGGTTCTAAAATAATTACGCGTTTCGACCCCATCGTCGGCCGTGTCGCCAGTTGGCGCTGCATGCTCCGTATCTGCGAAACCGTAATGTTTCTCTTAAGTTCGAACGGCTTGCCTTCATCCCACTTCTTCTCTTCCTTATCGTCCTTTGGCGCGCGCCGAAGCCGAAGTATGTCCGGATGCAGCTGTTTCGATGACGAGCCCACTGTCCCGGTCACAAGTTCAAGCGAGGCGGCATGGGCGAATTCGGTTTTGCCCAGCCCTTCCCGACCCGTGAACAGCCAAGCATGATGCATCCGCCCGCTTGCGATGGCGTCACGCCACTGATGCCAAGCTTCTTGATGGGCGTACATGTTCAGAACGCGCTTTTGAATTGTTCGATGACGGCATTACGAATACGTCGATGAACAGCGTCTACCGAGCCTTGGCCATTTACACGTATAATTCGATCGGGGTTTTCGCTGGCGAAATTGTCGAAATAACGCGCGACGTTTTTATGATAGATCGCACCGCGCCCGCCGATCGCATCGGCCCCCCCAAAGTCTCGAAGCCGTAAACGCTCATCGACTTCGGCGGTGGTAACGTCGATCAGGATGGTCATATCGGGCAATAGGCCACCACTGCCCATCTCATGCAATGTAAGAATGCTGCGATCGCCCAAACCGCTGGCACCCCCCTGATAGGCACG
>JBASAR010000136.1:0-15026 GCA_049650705.1 Pontixanthobacter sp.
GCAATGGCGGCAAGGGCGGGGATATCGTGTTCGAGGCGGTACAGGGCCTCAATACGCTGATCGATTTTCGCTACGCACAGCATTTCAAGGCCAAGCGCGGCAGCCACGGCATGGGCCGGGATCGAACCGGGGCCGGTGCCGACGATCTGATCGTAAAGGTGCCGGTGGGCACGCAGGTCCTGTCGGAAGACCGGGATACTATCCTCGCCGATTTCACCGAGGTCGGTCAGCGGGTTACATTCCTGGAAGGTGGGATGGGCGGCCGCGGCAATGCGAGCTATAAAAGCAGTACCAATCGCGCGCCACGTCAGCATCAGCCGGGTGAAAGCCCGCAGGAACTGTGGGTCTGGCTGCGCCTCAAGCTGTTGGCGGATGTCGGTTTGCTCGGATTACCCAATGCCGGCAAATCGACGTTCATCAACGCGGTTTCCAACGCGAAGGCGAAAGTCGGCGCCTACGCGTTTACCACCCTGATCCCCAGATTGGGCGTGGTCCATCACAAGGGACGCGAATTCGTACTTGCCGACATTCCCGGCCTGATCGAAGGTGCGGCCGACGGGGCGGGGATCGGCGACCGGTTCCTCGGCCATATCGAACGTTGCCGCGTGCTGATCCACCTTATCGATATCGGCGGCGACGATCCCGCCGCCGCGATGGCCACGGTGCGGGGCGAACTGGCCGCCTATGGTGCGGGCCTGGAAAACAAACCGCAATTGATCGCACTCAATAAAATCGATCTGGCCGACGCGGAACTCGCACAGGGTTTCGCGCAGGAATTGCTCGATGCGGGCGCGGCGGAAGTGTTCGCCATATCGGGCGCGACCGGGCAGGGGTTGGAGCCGTTATTGAACGCCGTATTGTCCTACCTTCCCGATCGGACGTCGACCGAAACCAACGCGGCGGAGCAGGAAACCGTGGACACGGCGGAACCCTGGTCGCCACTGTGACGCGGGGATGAAAACCGACGGATGCCCATCGAAACGCTCGCCGAATTGCGACAGCCGCAAAGCTGCCCGACACTGGTCGTAAAAATCGGTTCGTCGCTGCTGGTAGGCGGGGATGGCACGATACGCGACGCATGGTTGGACACTCTGGTCGAGGATATCGTGAACCTGCGCCGGTCGGGCCAGCGGATCGTTCTGGTCAGTTCGGGCGCCATCGCTTTGGGCGCGTTGCGGATGGGGATACCCCGGCAACACATAGTAAGCCTAGCCGACGCGCAGGCCGCGGCATCGGTCGGGCAGATTGCGCTGGCCGGCCTGTGGTCGCGCCTCCTGTCGGACTGGAATGCCATAGCCGCGCAGATTTTGTTGACACTGAGCGATCTGGAGGACCGCCGCCGATATCTTAACGCCTCGGCCACATTGGCGCGGCTGCTGGATGCGGGCGTCGTTCCGGTTATCAACGAAAACGACAGCGTCGCGACGGAGGAAATTCGGTTCGGCGACAATGATCGGTTGGCGGCGCGCGTGGCACAGGCGGCGGGGGCGCAGGCGGTGATCCTGTTGTCCGACGTCGATGGCCTGATGGACCGCGATCCCCGCGATCCCGATGCGCGGCTGGTGCCGGTGGTGCGGGGCATCGACGATCGTATTCGCGCGATGGCCAAGGGGCCGCAGAACGATGGCGTCGGCACCGGCGGCATGGTGTCCAAGCTTCAGGCGGCGGAGATCGCCGAACGCGCCGGCATTGCCCTCGCGATCGTAAACGGAACTCGTGCGCACCCTCTTTCCCGCGCGCTTGCGGAAGGTCGGGGAACCCTATTCGTGCCCACCCGAAGGGATGCCGCGCGCAAGGGCTGGATCGGTGGACGTACGGCAAGTCGCGGCACGTTGCGCGTCGATGCCGGTTGCGCGGCGGCTTTGCGCGATGGGGCGAGTTTGCTGGCGGTCGGCATTACGGAATGTATCGGCATATTCGCGCGCGGCGATCTGGTGGCCGTCATTGCATCGGATGGCACTTTCATCGCGCAGGGTCTGATCGAGTACGATGCCGACGCCTGCCGTTCGCTGTTGGGGCAGCCGCAATCTGTCCAATCCGCGATACTCGGCCATGCACCGCGATCGGCCGTCATTCATCGCGATCAGCTGGTGTTATTGTGACATTGGCGATCACGGGCGGCACGGGTTTCGTGGGCCAAGCGGTGCTGGACCTTCTGCGCCAACGATCAATGGCCGCTCGCGCGCTGGCACGCACGGTTCCGTCGGACCGACCGGAGGTAGATTGGGTTGCGGGCAGTCTGGCCGACACGGCCGCGCTCGACCAACTGGTCGATGGAGCGAGCGCGATCTTGCATATTGCGGGGCTGACCAATGCGCCCGATCCCGCCCATTTTGCCGCCGCGAATGTCGGCGGCACCGCTGCCATGATAGCGGCGGCGCGCAAGGCGGGTATCGACCGCTTCGTCTTCGTCTCCTCGCTCGCTGCGCGCGAGCCATCTCTATCGGCTTATGGCGCGTCGAAAGCGGCGGCTGAGGCGCTGGTCGCACAAAGCGGCCTCGATTGGACGATCGTGCGCCCGCCCGCCGTTTACGGCCCGCGTGATACCGACATGCTCGAATTGTTTCGCGCGGCGCGATTCGGGATTGTTCCGCTTCCGCCCGGTGGGGCCACGTCGCTGATTCATGCCGAGGATCTCGCAAGGCTCCTTTGCGATCTGCCGGCGGCGGGGCGAGAGGCATGGGCCAAGACATTCGAGCCCGATGATGGCCGAACCGGGGGATGGTCGCATAAGGAAATGGCCCGTGCGATCGGCATGGCGATGGGGCGGCGCGTCTGGGCACCGCATTGCCCCGCGACACTTCTGTCGTTGGCTGCGCGGGGCGACCGGATCATACGGGGAGATAAGGCGAAGCTGACACCCGATCGGGTCGGTTACATGTGTCACCCCAATTGGGTGTCGCACTCGAACCGCCGCGTTCCACCAGAGGTTTGGGCGCCGGACATCGAAACCCGCGAAGGGTTGCGATCGACGGCGCGCTGGTACCGCGAACACAGCTGGCTTTGACCCTGGGCTACTCCCCGGGCGGCGTAGCATTCCTTCTCTGAATAGGCCTCTGTGGAATCGCGGTCTAACCAGTTTTCGTTAACTTTCAGGACCGGCAGGTTCGGCAGCCATTGGCGGAAGAAGGGCTTTCCATTGTCGTCGTATCGTGCAGGCTCGGTCCGTTTGGGCAACGCCGCCAATCGTCGCGTCGCTGTTGCTAGTCCTTCGCGGTCCCCGCGCAGAAACGCGATGGTGCCGTCGACAAAGAAAATTCATCCGAAAGCGGCCTCTTCCTCAGCCGATTTGTATGTCAGATGGATCGGCGCGATGGCCGGTGCGGTTTTAGCGGCCTCGGCGCGTAACTGCCCTTCGTGCCAAAACAGAATGCCGGTGTAATCGCGCTTTTCGTGCCGCCATTCGCGAATAAGTTCGGCAGCTTCGGCATGACAGCCCCGATCCACTAGGACGCACCATCCGCCTTCTATAGCTTCACCGAATGGCTGCCGATCGAGCGCGGGCATCGCAGCGAGATCATAAGTGCAATCGGTCGAAACAGGAGTGGTCGTGGCGAAGATCGTCGCTAGGAAAAGACTGGATATCAGCGGCGAAAACTAAGCTGTAATCACGCCGTTCCGCAACGCTTAAAAAGCCGGATCATATCCCGGCGGCAGGTCGCCGCGCTGGACCGAACCGTCCTGTGCGCTGTGGATGCCGCATTCGGTCTTGTCCCAGCCGCTCCACCGGCCCGAGCGCGGATCGTCGCCGGGTGCGACCTTATTGGTGCACGGGGAGCAGCCGATGGAGGGGTAACCCTGCTCGATCAGCGGATGACGCGGCAGATCGTGTGCCTCGAAATACGCGACGATGTCCTGCGCGCTCCAGTCGATCAACGGATTGATCTTGAGGCGCCCCTGCGTATCGGCGGTGTCCACTTCGAAGCGGGGCAGATTGGCGCGCGTGTCCGACTGGAACGCCTTGCGGCCCGTCAGGGTCGCATCGTAATCGGCCAGCGCGTTCGCCAGTGGCAGCACCTTTCGTATCTCGCAGCAACCATCGGGATCGTAGGACCAGCGAAGTCCCGTTTCATCCTTCGTCGCCAGCGTTGCCGGATCGGGCTCGAGATTGCGCAGGTTCGTCAGGCGGAGCCGTTCGACGAGCGCATCGCGATAGGTCAGTGTCTCGGAAAAATGCTTGCCGGTATCGAGGAACAGGATCGGCAGATCGGGCGCAACTTCGCTGATCAGGTGCAGCAGCACCGCGCTTTCCGCGCCGAAGCTGGACACGGTGGCGAGATCACCGACAAGATCGTCCTCGATCAGGTTCCGCAACATTTCGCGCGTATCCTGTCCGCGAAACATGCGATTGAGCCGGATCGTGTCGGCATCGCGGAAACGGGGGCCGGTGTCGATGCGATCGATGGCGCGCAAGGGACTAAGAGCGTTCACGATACGCCGTGCCGCTGGTTCCAGATCGGATTACGACCGTCCGCGGCAGGTTGATAGACGTCGGGCCAGCGATCGAAAGCGGCCTCGGCATCGTCTGCGTTCAACGGTGCGTCGGGTTCGAACGCGTCGAAGCCGCAGCGGCGCATGTTGGACAGCTGGTCGACCAGCACATCGCCCACCGCGCGCAATTCGCCATCATAGCCTGCCTCGCGCAGGATACGCGCAGCGGAGTATCCGCGCCCGTCGCCGAATGCAGGGAAGTTCACCTCCACCCGGCGTATACCGTCGATCCGGCCCAGCAATTCGCGCGCGTCGTCGCCCGGTTCGATCCGCACGGCGACGGCATTGGTCTGACTGGCAAAGGCATCGACCGTGACCGCGGGTTCGGCGGAAAGTTCATCGTCGCGAAACCGCAATAGATTGCCACTGCCCGGCCCGCGCCCTTCGGCGGCGGCATTGGTAGAGGGGGTGGGATCAGTCATACAGCGCTTCCTTGAACGGCTCCATCCCGATCCGCCGATACGTATCGAGGAAGCGTTCGCCGTCTTCCTTTTGGGCCAGATACACGTCGGTTACGATATCGACCGCATCGATTACGCCCGCCTCGTCGAAGCCCCGACCGGTGATTTTGGCAAGCGCAACATCTTCCGCCTCGCTGCCGCCGAGGGACAGTTGATAATTCTCGACGCCTTTCTTATCGACGCCCAGAATGCCGATATGGCCGGCGTGGTGATGGCCGCAGGCGTTGATGCAGCCGGAGATTTTCAGCTTCAATTCGCCCAATCGATTATCCTTGCCCGACTTCGCGAAGCGTTCGGAAATCTTCTGCGCCAACGGGATGGAACGGGCATTGGCGAGGCTGCAATAATCGAGACCGGGACAGGCGATAATATCGCTGATCTGGTCGAGGTTAGGGGTGCCGAGACCCGCCGCGTCCAGCTGGGTCCACAACGCATGGAGATCGGCAATGGCGACGTGCGGCAGAACGATGTTCTGCGTATGCATGACCCGCAATTCGTCGAAGCTGTATTCGCGAGCGAGATCGGCCATTAGATGCATCTGGTCGCCGGTCGCATCGCCAGGGATCCCGCCGACGGGCTTCAGGCTGATCACCGCGCTGACGTAGCTGTCATGCTTGTGCCGGTGCGTGTTGCGGTCGACCCATAGGGCGAAATCGGGGTCGCTGCGATCGCCGCTTCTCGCGCCGTCCTCGAACGCAGGGTCTTCGAAAAATGTGCGGATGCGTTCCAGTTCCGCGATCGGTGGTTCGATGTTTTGCGTCAAGAGGAGGGCGAATTCCTCCTCGACCTGACGCGTATATTCCTCCGCGCCCAATTCGTGGACCAGGATTTTAATGCGCGCCTTGTACTTGTTGTCGCGCCGGCCGTAACGGTTGTAAACGCGCAGACAGGCCTCGGCATAAGTGACCAGCTGATCCAGCGGCACGAAGTCGCGGATTTGCGGGGCGATCATCGGGGTGCGGCCCATACCGCCACCGACGTAGAAGCTGGCACCCAATTCTCCGTCATGTTCGATGATACGGATGCCGATATCGTGCAGACGCATGGCCGCCCGGTCCGTTTCGCTGGCGATCACCGCGATCTTGAACTTGCGCGGCAAATACATGAATTCCGGATGAAAGCTGCTCCATTGACGGAGCAGTTCGGCGTAAGGGCGCGGATCGACCAGCTCATCCTGCGCCGCCCCGGCGAAATGATCGGACGAGATGTTGCGGATGCAATTGCCGCTTGTCTGGATCGCATGCATTTCGACCTTGGACAGATCGACGAGAATATCCGCTGCATCCTCCAGCTTGATCCAGTTGTACTGAATGTTCTGGCGAGTTGTGAAATGCCCGTAACCGCGATCGTATCTATCGGCAATGTTGGCCAGCGCATGCATCTGCGCGCCGCTCAACGTGCCGTAGGGCACCGCGACACGCAGCATGTAAGCATGAAGTTGCAGATAGAGGCCGTTCATCAGTCGCAGCGGTTTGAACTGATCTTCGGTCAGCGTACCGTCCAGCCGCCGCTGCGCCTGATCGCGAAATTCGGCCACGCGGGCATCGACCATTTTCTGATCGTATTGGTCGTAGATATACATCAGTTTACCTTTTGCGCCGCGACGATGTCTTCGGGCACGTCACCGGGTTTGAGGGTCAGGTCCATCCGCACGGTCGGGCCCAGTGCCCGGATGCGGTCCTTGATATGGTCGGGGCGCGGAATGCCGTCGGCCATGGTGGCTTCGACGGCGTAGGGCACGTTGACACGCCGCTCCGCTTCCTCGCGGCCCATGATAATTTCCGCCTCGTCGGCCGCATCGACGGCATCCGCGATATGGCGCGACCAGTCGTTACCGGTCCACCAAACGACCGCGCCGGATTTGAGATCGTTGCCGGTGAGGACGATCATTGCGCCGCTTCCAAAGCCATCTGCGCAACCACGCGATTGTCACGCGCGGTCACTTCGCCGATGATGATGAGGGCGGGGCTGATGACATTCTCGCGCGCCACGATGTCGGGCAAACCGGCCAGTGGCGCGCGCAGCACGCGCATGTCGGGGCGCACGGCATTTTCTATGACCGCGACGGGCATGTCCGGTGCGACGCCATCCGCCATTAGTTTCTCTGCGATCAAGGGCGCGGTCTTGACGCCCATATAGATGACGAGCGTGCGCTGCTGCCCGGCAAGACCGGACCAATCCTGATCCTTCAACCCCTTGCATTGCCCCGCCACGAAAGTGACGATGCTGGCGCTGTCGCGATGGGTCAGGGCCATGCGTGCCGCCGCCGCCGCACCGTTGGCCGCGCTGATTCCAGGAACGATTTCGACCGGCACGCCGGCGGAATGGCAATCCTCCATCTCCTCCCCGCCGCGTCCGAAGACGAACGGATCGCCGCCTTTCAGCCGCACGACATCGCGTCCCGAACGCGCTTCACGAATGAGCAGCGCGTTGATCTCATTTTGTGGAAGCGTGTGTCTGGAACGCTGTTTTGCGACCGAAATCCGTTCTGCACCGGGGTTGGCAAGCGCAAGGATTGCCGGATCGACCAGCCCATCATGCACGATCAGCGCGGCATCCTGTATCAGGCGCGCAGCACGCAGGGTCAGCAATTCGGGGTCGCCCGGACCCGCGCCGACCAGAAAGACTGTTCCGATATGTTCCATGGGGATTCAAATGCCCCCGCGTTGCCGGCCCCGCCAGCGAGAATGGATTGCCGGTCCGGTAGTTTTGTTTGCCGGTGACCCGCCAGACCTTTCGGACGCGCACCTATTTGACGCGCTGGGACACCGCTGCGATCAGCTGTTCGAATTCGGTATTGCCGCGCAGATTGAGATCGCGCTGCGGGAACGGGATTTCGATTTCGTTTTCCTGGAAAAGATCCCACAGGCGCTTCAAAACTTCCGATTTGACATTGCCCACCCCGCCTTCGGGATCGGTGATCCAACAATGGATGATGAAATCCACCGAACTGTCGCCATACCCGTCCAGCCAGCAGGTTGGCGGCGGGGATTTGAGAACGCGCGAACAGTCCTTCGCCGCCTCCAGCATCAGCTTTTCCGCCGCCTTGATATCGCAATTATACGACACGCCAACGGGTATCTGCATCCGCACGTTCTTCGATGAATAGGACCAGTTCTCCACCTGGTTTATCATCAGGTTCTCGTTCGGAATAAGGTATTCCTTCTGATCGCGCGTGGTGATCGACACCGCGCGAATGCCGATCTTGCGGATTTGTCCGAAGGTGGAATTACCCGCCTGATCGGCAACCGCGATCACGTCGCCCGGTTTGATCGAGCGATCCATCAACAGGATGATGCCCGCGATCAAGTTACCGAAGGTTTTTTGCAAACCGAAACCGATGGCGAGGCCGAATGCCCCGGAGAACACCGCCAGCGCGGTAAGGTCGATGCCGAGCACGTCGATACCGACAAGGATCGCCAGTACCCAGATCATCAGCGAAATGATCTTTTCCGCCAGCAGCCGCTGCGTCATGTCCAGCTTCGTCACGCGTTTTAGAATCGCGCGCGAACCGCGACTGACGGCCCAGGCGATGATGAACACAGCGACCAGCACCAGAATGACGAAGATGCCGTCCCACACGCTCACTTCCGTTCCGCCGACGCGGAATGCCAGGGCATCCAGGGATTCGATGATGCCCTTGGCCACATCGCTCTGCGAAGACACGGTTTCCGCCGCGACATCCGCGCCGCTGACCGTATCTTCAGCAACCGGTTCCGGCGTTTCCGCGGGCAATTCGGGCGAGGGGATCGCCATCAAAGGTTCGCCGGTTTCCGGGTCGATGATCGGTTCGCCGGTTTCGGGATTTAGAACGCGGACCGGGTCCTGCATCGGGATGCCCATTACCGGTTCGCCGGTCGCGGGATCGAGGATGGGTTCGCCCGTTTCGGGATTGAGCAGCTGTACCGCCTTGGGCGCAGCATCCGCGGCGCTTTGACCGTCGGTAGGCGCCGTTTCGGGGGCGCTTTGCAGGCTGGCGGGCATCATCGAATATCCATGTTTCGAAATGCGTGTTCGAGATCGGCGATAAGATCGCGCGGATCCTCCAGCCCGATCGATAGACGAATAGCGGGATGCGCGCCACCTTCGGTATCGTGCCCGTCCCGTGGCCATGCGCTGGCGGTACGGAGCGGTGCGGGATCGAACGGCAGGGCCAGGCTTTCATAGCCCCCCCAGCTGTAGCCGATGCCGAACCGAGCGAGCGAGTCGATGAACCGGTCGCGCGCAGCGTCATTGCGACCGTTCAGCATGAAACTCAACAAGCCGCATCCGCCGTCGAAATCACGTTTCCAAAAAGCGTGTCCGGGTGAATGTGACAGCATCGGGCACAGTACGTGCGATACGTCCGCGCGGCCTTCCAACCAGCGAGCAATCTCGATCGCGCTTGCCGTCGCCCGTTCCAGCCGCAGCGCCATCGTACGCAAACTGCGAAGTGCAAGCGCGGCATCGTCCGGCGACACGACATGGCCCAGGGTCTGCGCGGTGCGGCGCAGCGCCGTGTAGTGCCTTTTGTCCGCGCTCGCACTGCCCATCATCAGATCGGAATGCCCGCCGACATGCTTCGTCAAAGACATGATCGCGATGTCGCAACCGTGCTGCAGCGCGGCAAAGCCGATCGCCGTGGCGTAAGTGTTGTCGATCAGGCTGACGGCACCATGTTCGCGCGCGATTTGCGCCAGCGCGGGTACGTCGCATACTTCCATCGTCAGGCTGCCCGGACTTTCCAGCATCACGGCTTTGGTCCGCTCACAGAAATGCGCGGCAAATCCATCGACATCCATGGGATCGAAGAAGCGCGTTTCGACCCCCAACGTCTTGAAAAACCCCTTCGCCATGGTGCGCGTCGGTTCGTACGCATTGTCGGTTACGAGCAGCACGTCGCCCGGTTTCAACACGGCGAGCAACGATCCGGCGATGGCCGCCACGCCGCTGGGATACAGGACCGTGCCGAATGCGCCCGGCTCCAGTGCCGTCAACGCATCGCTCAGCGCCCACTGGGTGGGTCCGCCCCGCCGGCCATAAAAGAACCGGCCATCCTCGTTGGAACGCGTGCCCGCCTTCAGCGCGGCGGTGTCGGCATACAGATGGGTGCTGGCGCGCCAGACCGGCGGGTTGACCACCGGCCCGGTCCATTCTTCGCGCCGGCCCGCATGGGCGATACGTGTATCGCGCCGTATATCGTTATTATCCTGCGCCATGTTCGCCTGCCGCCCCCTTCTGTTTGGGGGTGTCGGGATCGGCCCCCCATTCGGCCCAGCTTCCATCGTACAACGCAGCCGTGTGTCCCAGCAATTCGAGCGCGATGATCAGCGTGCAGGCCGTCATACCGCTACCGCAGCTGGCGATGACGGGGCGGGCGGTGTCGACCCCTGCCTCTGCGAAAACCTTGGCGAGTTCGTTTGCGGGCCTGTAGCAGCCGCGATCGTCGAACAGCCGGGTGAAGGGCACGTTACGCGCGCCGGGAATGTGTCCACCCGGCAAACCGTGCACGCCGTCATCCGCCATGCCGGTAAATCGGTCCATATCGCGGGCATCGACGATAATTGCGTCTCGACTGTCGGTATGCGCGAATATATCGGCCTTGCTGCGCACCGATAATCGATTTTCGTTCCATATTTCGCGATTCGAAGGATCGGGCGGATCCGCCCCGGTTTCCAGCGGACGTCCTTCCGACTTCCACAACGTCAATCCGCCGTCGAGTACCATGACATCGGCAAAACCGAACATGCGGAAAATGAACCGCGCACGGGCGCTGCTGCGAAGCGCGCTATCATCGTAAAGGATGATCCGGTCACCTACCCTTATACCCAGGCCGCGCATACGATCCGCAAACCGTTCGGCGCGGGGTAGGGCGGCAGGCACGTCGGACGTTGGATCGGTCAGTGAAGCGAGATCGAGGAACCGTGCGCCGGGGATATGCGTACTCTCAAACTCCTTGCGCGCATCGCGACCGGCAGCCGGCAGGTGGGCAGAGGCGTCCAGCACGATCGCACCATGATCGCCACTATGGCGATTCAGCCATTCCGGCGTGACGAGAATATCGGATGGACGGCGCGACATCGTCAATCCAGCAACCTCAACCCGATATTGCGATAAGTTTGCGCCATTTCATCGCGGCGGAACGGCTGCAGCTTGCCCTGTCCCGATGCCGGAAGGATTCCGATCACGAAACTGCGCATCAGCGAAACCTTCCCTTCCGTTTCGATACGAATACGCAGCAGCGGCACGTATAGCCGGACGTCGCCTTGCGCGATGATGCGGACTTCCGACATGGGTAAACGATATTCACCGTCGTAGCGATGGGTGTCCTGCGCGGCGATGGTCGGGATCGTGGCGGCGGGCGTCACATCATCGTCGCGACCGGCAAGCTGCTGTTCCAACGGTGCCTGTCCATGGGCGGTGACCATATCGGCGCGAACGATGACGTCGCGCAGGGGCTGCGTGCCCAAATTGCGCAAATCCAGCGAATAGTTGAGCGTGGCGAACATGAGGCTGCGGCTGAGATTTCGCGCTTCCGCCTTGATCTGTATCGGTATGCGGGGTGGCGGCGAGGGGCGGGCGCGGGCTGGAACGCTTGCAGGGATGGCGGCCGTGGCAGGTTCGGAGGGGACGGGTTCCTGGTTCGGTACGATGTCGCGTTCGGAAGCGGATGCCGGAACAGCTTGCCGCCGACGTATATAGAGCGCGAGGACGACACCGATAGCCGCGATGAAAGCCAGAAAAGCCGCCCACCACCAGGTTGGAATTTGCGCCGCGCTCGTCGGGTCGTCGAAATCGGCCTGTGCTGTCGGCATCGTGGCGGGGGCACGGCCCGGCAGATTTACCCGTTCCGACGGCAAATCCTCCGATGCGGACTGAGTCGAAGCACCCGTTGGGATCGCAGACGACGGGAGCGATGCAGTTTCTTCCGGTGCACGTATCCGTGGCTGCGGTGGAGAATTGTTCTGTCGCGGTGTCGCACGGGTCGGAGCGGGAATGCGGCGATTACCGTCGCTCTGTCGGGGCACGGGTCGCGGGTCGGCTGCCGCCGGTTCACGGGCGGGCGGTCGTGCCGTGTCGGCTTGCGATCGTGCGGGCTCCCCGTTTTCGGTCGGGGCGGGTTCGGTTGGAATGACGCGCGGCGCGCGGCGCACCGGACCTTCTGTATCGACCGGGCCCTGCGCGCGAGACGGCGGTTCGCGGGCCGGTGCCTCGGCGGGCGGCAGGCGAAAGTCGCGCACCGAACCCGGCGCGTCTTGCGCGGGCGCGGGACTTGCCGATGTAAGGGCTATGGCGGCCGTCAATGCGGGGATCGAAGGGTGCAGGGTCATGACAATGGTTGGACGTTGGCCGGGTAGAGCGGTGAATAGGCACTGAATCGCCGCGGGGCCATAGACGACTTGTGCCGGGCGACCGATCGCGTCATCAGCGCGGCATGAGCGACACAGACAACACCCCCCCATCGCAAGTCCGTTTTCTGGGCAAAAGAACTGCACTTCCCGCTACTCCAACGGAGGCGGTGCTGGACTACGTACCCAATCCGCGACCGCAATCGCTTTATTTAACTCGATTCGTATCGCCGGAGTTCACGTCGCTATGTCCTGTGACCGGGCAGCCCGATTTCGCGCATTTGGTGCTGGATTATGCTCCGGGCGAAACCATCGTGGAATCCAAAAGTCTGAAGCTGTTCCTGGGAAGCTTCCGCAACCACAACGGTTTTCATGAAGACGTGACGGTCGGCATCGGGGAACGGCTGGCGAGGGAAATGCAGCCGCGCTGGCTCCGCATCGGGGGCTATTGGTATCCGCGCGGCGGTATCCCGATCGATGTATTTTGGCAGACCGGGACCCCACCGGAAGGGCTCTGGGTGCCGGATCAGGGCGTGGCCCCGTATCGCGGGCGTGGGTGATTTTGTTTGTTTAAGGCCCTGCGGGCGCGATGCATCCGCATCGCTTGCCTGCCTCGCATAAGCTCGGGCGGCCGGTCGGCCTTGCGGACTCTGTTGGGTCCGATGCCGTCCAAACATCCTTTGGTCTGACCCAAAGCCGGTCTTTCATCGAATTACATGATTCGGTGCGCGTGCAGCGGACCGCAAGGCCGACGCCCGGTAGGAGCGGAAGCCTAAGCGAGCGTATGAGAGTGCCGGCGCTTGAGGCTAAACAAACAAAAAACTGGTGCCCGCTGCACGATTCGAACGCGCGGCCTGATGATTACAAATCAACTGCTCTACCAACTGAGCTAAGCGGGCCTTTTGTTTTGACGCCGATATGGCGACGGCGCGCCCTTTGCGTCAAAACGCGCCGAAGGTCCACCCTTCTGTCGCGGCGATTTGCGGCGTAAGCGCTTCGGGTGTCCAGCGTTGGCGTTCGCCCGCGACTTTGCGCAGCCACGCCGCAGTCAGCAGCGCGTCCGAACTGTGATCGTCGATTGGTCCGGTCCCGGCAGGAACTGGAGAGCCGAGCACCGCCAGCGCATCGTTGAGTGCCGAATGGTCCCGCAGCTTGCTGCTATTGGCCGTCCGCCCCGCTTCCAAAGCGGCCAGTCCGGTATAGATTTCGACGATGACGGACCCGGCCTGCGGCAACGGATCGATCGGCCATACCGGGATTGCGCCTTCCAGCCGATGCAGCACCCGCATGCCCGTCAAACTGGATTTGCCGACCTGCGCCGCGCCGATCAGGTTGAAATTGCTGGTGGGTTTGCAGCCCATTGCCTGCTGCGCATGTTCGGTGACCCGGAAACGCCCGCGCTTGTCGGGTGCATCATGGTGATGGAACCGGTCCCCCTCCCGTCCGCCATCGCGTCGGAAATACGGGGCAATTTCGGGATGATCGACGAAACCGCCCGCGGCCAGATCGGGATCGCCGCCGCATATGCGGTCGACCATCGCCCATAACGCTTTCCCATCGGTGGGACTGTCCGCCCAACCGGGAAAATACGCACCGCAATCGGCAAATGGCAGGGCGATGCCCAAATCCATTCCGACGAGTGTATCGGCGGGCAGGCCGTCGCGCAGGATCGCCAGCACCTCCGCGCGCGACCATGGCATGTGCCTTTCGACCAGCACCGGTGCGCCGCCCGACATATGGGAGATGGCAACCGCGATCCCCTTCTGGCGTTTGCCCTTCGCGCCCGACCAGTCGATTGCGCAGAACCATTCGAATGTTCGGATCACGTCTGCGTACGAAGGGCAGCGCGCCGTTCGTCCCAAACCCGCAACCGTTCGCGCAGTCGGCTTTCGAACCCGCGATCGACCGGTTCGTAATACCGTGCCGGGGTCATGTCGTCGGGCCAATAGTCGTCGCCGGAAAAGCCGTCTTCGGCGTTATGGTCGTACGCGTAATCCTTGCCGTATCCAATGTCCTTCATCAGTTTCGTAGGGGCGTTCAATATGTTCGCCGGGGGCATCAGGCTGCCGGTTTCGCGTGCGTCGCGGAAGGCCGCTTTCTGCGCCGCGTAGGCGGCGTTGGATTTTGGGGCGGTCGCGCAATACAGGCACGCCTGCGCAATCGCCAGCTCCCCTTCCGGACTGCCGAGAAAGGCATAGGCATCCTTCGCGGCCAGACATTGCGTCAGGGCCTGCGGATCGGCCAGCCCGATATCCTCGCTCGCGAAGCGGACCAGCCGGCGCAGCACGTAAAGTGGCTCCTCCCCCGCCGTCAGCATACGCGCCAGATAATAGAGCGCCGCCTGCGGGTCCGATCCGCGCAGACTTTTATGGAGCGCGGATATGAGGTTGTAGTGCCCGTCGCGATCCTTGTCATACACCGCCACGCGGCGCTGCAGGAAGGCCCCCAGCGCAGCGGGATCGAGCGGCGTGTGGATGCCGGCCGAATAAAGCGTCTCCGCCTGATTGAGCAAAAACCGCCCATCGCCATCCGCCGATGCGATCATGGCTTCGCGAGCCTCGGCGGTCAGGGGCAAGGTGCCTTCCGCGTCCTCCGCACGCTTGAGCAGGGTCGACAGGGCCGCCTCGTCCAGCCGCCGCAAAATGCAGACCTGCGCCCGACTGAGCAACGCGGCGTTCAATGCGAAACTGGGGTTCTCCGTCGTCGCGCCGACCAGCGTCACCGTGCCCCGTTCGACGAAGGGCAG
>JBASAR010000137.1:0-17178 GCA_049650705.1 Pontixanthobacter sp.
TCGGCACCGGCATGTACGCGGGCAACCTTGCTCAATTCATCATGCACACGCAACAGGCTCGTGGACATTGCCATCGCCTGCTGTTCGGCCTGAGACAGGCGCATGATCGCGCGCTGACCGGTATCCACGGGAATTTCGGGGTTCAGGCGCGCTTGCAACATTGCCTGCTTCAGTTTCGCGCAGGCCAGCATCGTTTCATCCGACAGCGCTTCGGCTTCGCGGACCAGCTTTTTGATGTTGTGGGCATCGGCAAGAATGGCGGTGGTCATCGTGAATTCTCCTTTAAGGGCCGAAGCCCGAAAAGAAAAACTCAGGCGCCGACCTGTTGCGACGGGATCGTGGCTTTCCCGTCAAGGACCTCGCTCATCGTTATCGCGGCCGAAACGACCAGGATAATGGCGGCGACGATACCGAACGCGATGGCAATCATCGCGAGCATCCGGCCCATGACGGCTTTTTGGCCATCGAGTATTTGTGGAACGACCACCGGTTCCGACAATCCTGCCCAAGGCGCATCGATGAGGACGTGATGCGCATCGGAAAAGACCATGTTGCCGGGGCCGCTCCGCGATCCCTGATCGGGGAAAATCGAATCGTTGGGGAGGTGAGAATTCGTGTATAAAGGTTTTCTATAGGGGTCGTGCCCCCCGCAATCTTCGTCGTTCGTGTCGTTGGCGGGGCGTGTGCCACCATCGCGATCGGGCATATACGCGCGATAGCATTCGACCAGTTCGTTCATGCTTTCGACTTCGAATTTATCCTTCAACGCGCGGATATGCTGATTGATGCGCGCTTCAGACACGCCCATCTCGCTGGCGATGATCTTGATCGGAACGCGGCGGTCGATGCGGCCGAGCACATCGCGCTGCCGTTTGGTCAATTTGGGCGTGTCGATCACACTCATGACGATTTCCCCTGTATCGCGCCTTGCACCATGACGAACGAAGTCGCGACAGAGTAGGCCAACGGCAAAAGCGAATCAATAATGGCGCGGGGAAAGTCCATGTTGCTCGGGATATTGACAAAAGGTTACCACTTTACGAACGAGCCCCTCCGGAAAGAAACCGTTTGATATTGCGCGCCGCCTGTCGCAGCCGCTGTTCGTTCTCGACCATGGCGATCCGCACGAACCCTTCGCCTTCCTCGCCATAGCCTACACCCGGCGCGACCGCGACCTGCGCGTCGCGCAACAGGCGTTTGGAAAACTCCAGACTGCCCAGATGTGCGAATGCGGGCGGCAACGGCGCCCAGGCGAACATCGATGCGGGCGGCGGGGGTATGTCCCACCCCGCCCGGCCGAACGCCTCAACCATCACGTCGCGCCGTTGGCGATAGAGTTCGCGATTGGTCTCGACGATATCCTGCGGCCCGTTCAGTGCCGCGCAGGCCGCCGCCTGAATGGGTGTGAAAGCCCCGTAATCGAGATAACTTTTTACCCGCGTCAATGCCGCGATCAGGTCGCGATTGCCGACCGCGAAACCCATCCGCCATCCGGCCATGGAATAGGTTTTCGACATGGATGTGAACTCCACCGCCACATCCTTCGCGCCCGCCGCCTGCATGATCGACGGGGTCGGCTTTCCATCGAAGTACAGTTCCGAGTAAGCGAGATCGGACAGCACCCAGACGGAATTTTCCTTCGCCCACGCGACCAGCCGTTCGTAAAACGCCAGATCGACCACTTCGGCCGTCGGGTTGGATGGGTAATTGACCACCAGCACGCTGGGCCGCGGTGCTGTGAAGGCCATCGCGTTGTCGAGAGCCCGCCAGTAATCCTCGTCCGGCGTGGTCGGCACCGCACGGATCGCGGCGCCCGCGATGATGAATCCGAACGTATGGATGGGATAGGACGGATTGGGCGCGAGGATCACGTCGCCGGGCGCCGTGATCGCATTGGCGAGGCTGCCCAGCCCTTCCTTCGATCCCATGGTGACGATCACCTCGTGTTCGGGATCGAGATCGACGCCGAACCGGGCGGCGTAGTAATTCGCCTGGGCCTTGCGAAGTCCGGGAATGCCCCGCGATTGGGAATAGCCGTGCGCATCGGGCTTCTGCGCGACCTCGACCAGTTTCTCGATCACATGAGACGGCGGTGGCTGATCCGGATTGCCCATCCCCAGATCGACGATATCGCGCCCTTCCTGACGCGCTGCCGCCCGCATCGCGTTCACTTCCGCAATCACGTAAGGAGGCAGACGCTTCATGCGGTAGAAATCGGTGTTCATGACGGTTCCGGTCGAATGGGCCGATAATGGATTGGGCGGACATGGAAAGGCGGGACTCGGCGTGACCGCGGTGTTATGGATAGAACCACGACCTATCAAGAGCGCGCATCGGTTCGGCGGAACGGCCGTGCGCGTATCGCACAGCCACAGGAACGCCCGCATATGACCGACAAGACCGACACGCCCGATCCGATGCAGCCTTTTGCGCCGTTCACCGACATGATGGCGAAACAGACTGAAATGATGCAGGGCATGTTCGCCCCCTTCATGCGGAACGAGCAGGATAGCCGGTCGGTCGCGAACGCTTCGGACCTGACGAGATCCGTGCCCACCGGCCTTACGCTCGATCTGCCCGGCGGGCTGCCCGATTTGGCCCAATGGAATGCGGCGGCCATGAAGATGCAGACCATGTGGTTCGACTTTCAAAAAAGTCAGGCCAAATCGAACGTGCCCCCGGTGGCGGTGGTCGATCCGATGGAATGGATGAACGCGATGCAGGGCTGGTATCGCCAGATGCCGCTGCAGGATTTTGCCGAACAGAAGCGGTTGTGGGACGACAGCCTGCAATTGTGGCAGACTGTACTCGCCCGGTACGGCATCGGTCCCGACGCGGAAGCGGAAGAAGAACGCGACCTGCCGCGCAAGGACCGTCGCTTCGCCGATCGCCGGTGGAGCGATCAGCCGGCGTTCGCGCTGATTCACCAGACCTATCTGCTGCTGGCCGAACGCATGAAAGGCATGGTCGATGAAATGGACGGGCTGGACGATGCCAAACGCGAACAGCTGCGGTTCGCGACGCGCGCCATGATCGAAGCCATGAGCCCCGCGAATTTCGCGATGACCAATCCGATCGTGCTGGAACGCACGCTGGAGGCGAAGGGCGAGAATCTGGTGAAAGGGATGCAGCACCTCATCACCGATCTGAAGAAAGGCCAGCTGACCCACGTCGATCCGCACGCCTTCGAACTGGGCGTCAACATCGCGACCACGCCGGGCAAGGTGGTGTTCGAAACCGATCTGTTCCAGCTGATCCAGTACAGCCCGACAACGGACGAGGTGTTCGAAACCCCGCTGATCATCTTCCCGCCATGGATCAACCGGTTCTACATTCTCGACCTCAACGAGAAGAAGAGCTTCATCCGCTGGGCGGTGGCGCAAGGGGTGACGACCTTCATCGTCAGCTGGAAATCGGCCGATGCGAGCATGAAGGATGTCGTGTGGGACGATTACATCCGCGCGCAGATGACCGCGATCGACCATGTGCGCGAACGCCTGTCCGTGCCCCACGTCCATGCGATCGGCTATTGCGTGTCGGGAACGACACTCGCCGCAACGCTGGCGATCCTGCATCGCCGGGGCGAGGAAGCGAAGGTGCAAAGTGCGACCTTCTTCACCGCCCAGGTCGATTTCGAGCACGCGGGCGAGCTGCTGCATTTCATCGACGATCAGCAAATCGCCGGCATCGAACGCATATCGACCGACGGCTATCTCGATGGGCGATACATGGCCGCCGCCTTCAACCTGCTGCGCGGGACCGACCTCATCTGGAATTACTGGGTCAACAATTACTTGCTGGGCGAAGACTATCCCGCTTTCGACCTGCTGCACTGGAACGGCGACGTCACCAACCTGCCCGCAACGTGGCACAAGGAATATCTGCGCGACCTCTATCGCGACAACAAGCTGGCGACCGCCGATGCCATGGAGGCCGATGGCACGCCGATCGACCTCGGTCTCGTCAAAACGCCGAGCTATGTCCAGGCGGGCAAGGAAGATCATATCGCGCCTGCGCAGAGCGTTTGGCATATGCGCGACCATTTCACAGGGCCGCTGCGTTTCGTACTCGCGGGATCGGGACATATCGCCGGTGTCGTCAACCCGCCCGGATCGGGAAAATATCAATACTGGACGAACGACAGCGACGTCGCGACGCTGGAGGAGTTCCAGGCTGGAGCAACCGAGACCGAAGGAAGCTGGTGGCCGGATTGGGTCCAATGGCTGGAGCAACAGGACGGCGCGAAAGTTCCAGCCGACGGTAAGCGGAAGCCCGGAAGCAAGAACGATGCGGTTATCGAGGACGCGCCTGGACGGTATGTGAAAACCCGCTAAGACGACGCGAATATCCATAAATGTTGCACTGCACAAAAACACCTTGACTTCGTTGCATCGATGAGTATTTTGTGCAGTGCAACATCGACGCTTCCCGCTCGATGATATTCGCCCGACCGGGGCAAGAGGTGACTATCATGGCGACTAATGCCAGCAAAATCGATGCCGCGGCGGAAAAAGCCTATGCCGACGCCGCAGCCAAAAAATCCGACGGTGTCGAAAAAGCCGCCGATGAAGTGAATCTGGATGCGATCGCTGCCGCGGTCGATCAGGATACTACGAATGCCGACCCCGATACCGGAGCGATCGCACAGGCCGTGGCCGCCGCGCCTTCGAAAGCCGATGCAGCTTCCAAGGACAGCGCGGCCAAGACCCCTGTCGCCGGCAAGACGAACGCAAAACCAATCACCAAGAAAGCGGGTTTGAAGAAAACCAAGCCGAAGAAGAGCGCGGCAACCGCGCCTTCCGCCACCAAAACCAAACTGACGAAAAAGAAAGACGAAATCATGGAAAAAGCACAGACCAAGACAGCCGAATATTCCGCACAGATGAAGGACGGCGTTGCCGATCTTCAGGGCAAGGCGAAAGCCGTCTATGGCAAGGGTTCGGAAATGGCTGCCGAGATGGGCACCTTCACCAAGGGCAACATGGAAGCCATGGTACAGTCGGGCAAGATCATGGCCTCCGGCATGCAGGACATCGGCAAGACCTATGTCGAAGATGCCAAGGTTGCCGTTGAAACCGTAACCGCCGACGTCAAGGAAGTCGCCGCCGTCCGTTCGCCGACCGAACTGGTGCAGCTGCAGACAAAGATCGCTTCGCGCAATTTCGATGCGACCATCGCTGCCGTGTCGAAGAACACCGAAGCATGGATCAAACTGACCAACGAAGCCATGGCTCCCCTCTCCAACCGGATGAGCGTCGCGATGGAAAAGGTTCGCAAGGCGGCCTGATTGCCCAATCTGCGTCCCGGATCGCCCTTAACGATCCGGTAATGATTTTCGCGGGCCGGGTGGTGCAGCCATCCGGCCCGTTTTCATGGGTACGCCCCCTTGCGGTTGACGCCGTGCATACGATATTGCTGGAACCATGACCTTCCCCCTACCCTGCCGCCAACACGATCCTTTTGTGTCCATCGAACGGATGGCCGGACAGGACGACGATCATGGCAATGGCAACGGTAACGGGCGGGACGACGACGCGCAGACAGGCGTCGCGACCAAAACCCGAACCAAGCCGAAAAAGCCCAGCATGTATAAGGTGCTGCTGTTGAACGACGATTACACACCGATGGAATTCGTCGTGCTGATCCTCAAACGGTTCTTCCGTATGGACCTGGAACAGGCGACCCGGGTGATGCTGCATGTTCATCAGAAGGGTGTCGGCGTGTGCGGCGTGTTCTCTTACGAAGTGGCCGAAACGAAGGTCAATCAGGTGATGGATTTCGCCAAGGAAAACCAGCATCCGCTCCAGTGTACGCTGGAAAAGGCCTGATCCCCCCGAACCGCATCGCCCTTTGGACATGACCCCGAACCCGATACCGGTTAGGGGCTGACCCAGCGCCATCATGTTCAAAGCGATCCCATCCGTCGACCGGTATATATTCCGTCTGGTCATCATCCCGATGCTGGGGGTGTTCGCGCTCGCGGCGTCGCTGCTCATCCTCGACAAGATGCTGCGACTGTTCGATTTCGTCGCGACCGAAGGCGGGCCCGTGGGCGTGGTGTTCAAGATGCTGGCCAGCCTCATCCCCGAATATGCCAGCCTCGCCATCCCGCTGGGCCTGCTGCTGGGCATATTGCTGGCATTTCGCAAACTGGCCACCAGCAGCGAGCTGGACGTGTTTCGCGCGGTGGGGCTTGGGTATGGTCGGTTGCTGCGGGTGCCCTACATCATCACCGCGCTGCTGATGGCGGTGAACGTCGCGCTGGTGTTCTACGTCCAGCCCGTCAGCCGCTATTACTACGAACAGCTGGAATATGAATTGCGGTCGGGCGCGCTGGGCGCATCGATCAAGGTCGGCGAGTTCACGACGCTGAAGGACCGAATGGCATTGCGGATCGAGGAAAGCGCGGATGACGGACGTCAGCTCAAAGGCATATTCGCGCGGGTCGCCGAAGAAAAAGGGGCCGATGGCAGGGGGCAAGTGCTGAGCATTTCCGCGCAGGAAGGCCGCTTTCTCGCCACCAGCGACAGCCCGGACACCATCATCCTGCGGCTGGAGAACGGCACCAGCGTGCAGGATACAGGCAAGCCTGCGGAAACGCCGCGCGTCCTCAGCTTCACGCGGCAGGATCTGCCGATCGATCTGCCGCGGGTCGATGAATTTCGTATTCGCGGCGATGCGGAACGGGAATATATTCTGCCCGAATTGCTACGCATCGGCTGGTCCCCCGACGTTACGGAGGACAAACGCGATGCAAGCCAAGCCAGTTTCAACTTCCGCATGGTCGAAGTGGTCATGATGCTGCTGATGCCGCTGCTGGCGGTCGCGCTTGCCATACCGCCCAAACGATCGAGTTCGGCGTTGGGCGTGTTCGTGTCGATCGTGATGGTGGTCGCCTATCACAAGGTCAATCAATACGGGGCCGATGTCGCGGCGTTGGGAAGAGTCGATCCGATTCTGGCGCTATGGGGCCCATTTGCGGTTTTCGCATTGCTGATCCTGTGGATGTTCTATCAGATCGCCTATGTCCCCGGCGGGCAGGCGATCGGCGCGCTTGAAGCGGGTTTCGCCAAGATCGGCAGGACGGTCGGCGGTCTGCTGGGTCGCCGCAGGCCACGGGGCGGCGAGATCGAACCGCCACCCGTCGCACAGGCGCGATAGGGGGCAGCCATGCAGCTCGATTTCTTCCCGTCGCGCACCCTGACGCTGTATCTCGCCAAGATGTTCGTGTTCCGGATCATCGCGATGCTGGCGGTGCTGGTACTGGTGCTGATGGCGCTCGACCTGTTGAGTTCCAGCGGCGAAATACTGGCGGTCGAGGGGAACGGCCAGGCAGAGCTTCTTCTATACGCTTCGCTCCGCATACCGCAGTTGGTTTCCGGATTCCTCCATTATGCGGTCCTTCTCGCTACGCTGATCACGCTGGTTACCCTCAACCAGAACAGCGAGGTCATCGCGATGAAGGCGGCGGGTCTGTCCGCGCACCAGGTGCTAGCCCCCCTGCTTCTCACCGCGCTCTGCATGTCCGCCATCATCTTTGTATTCAACGAACGCATCGTGACCCGCGCGACCGCGACGTTGAAGGCGTGGGAAAGCGCGGAGTTCGGACCAATCCCGCAGACGCCCGATACGCGCAGCAACGTCTACCTGACCGATGGCGACGACATTCTGACCGCCGCACGCGTGACCGGTTCGGGTGCGGGTACGCGGTTGGAGGATGTAACCTTTTACGCCCGCAACGCACGCGGCACGCTGATACGGCAACTGCGCGCCGCGGATGCCCGCTACGCCGCGCCCGGCTGGACCCTGCGCGATGGCGAGGCGTTCGATGTCGGCGCTGCCGATGCTTCGCGCTTCACCAGCATCGTAGTGGGCGAAGGGCTGACTCCGGCACAGATCGCGCTCGACAGTGTCGATCCCGACACGATGGGCTTTACCGAGCTTGCATCCTCCATTGCCGCTTATGAAGAGGTCGGGCGACGCACCAGCGAGTTGGAGGCGAAATGGTGGCATAAGCTATCGGGGCCTCTCGCGGCGTTCCTGATGCCTTTGCTGGGCGCGGTCGCCGCCTTCGGTCTCGCGCGGTCGGGTCAGCTGTTCGTGCGGGCGGTTATCGGCATGTCGCTGGGCTTCGCCTATTTCGTAGTCGACAATGCCGCCCTCGCGATGGGGAGTTTCGGGGGATACTCGCCTCTGCTGGCGGCGTGGGCCCCGTTCGTCCTGTTCGCGTTGATCGGCGAGACGGTGCTGGTGCGGACGGAGGAATGACCGACTGGAACATCCGTCTGGCCCGTCCGGCGGACGCGGTGGCCATGCCCGCGATCGAACGGGCGGCGGGCGCGATGTTCGACGATATCGAAGGTCTGGCGGAACTGGCCCGGCACGATGCGATCGATCCCGACCGGCTGCTGCGGTATATCGCCAAAGGCCACTGCCTGATCGCGCAGAGCGACGGACGGCCGGTCGGGTTCCTGGCCAATCAACCGTTCGGGCGCGAACTCCATATCTGGGAGATGAATGTGCTGCCGACCCATCAACGGCGCGGTATCGGCAGCGCGCTGGTGCGCGGGTGCCTGATCGACGCTCGCAATGCCGGTTTTGCGGCCGTGACCCTGACGACCTTTCGCGACGTGCCATGGAACGGGCCGTTCTACGAAACGCTCGGTTTCGATGAAGTCACCGCGCTCGATGCGCATCCACGACTGGCGGGCGAATTGGCGCTCGAAGCGGATCGGGGTCTGCCCGCGGAACGGCGATGCGCAATGATCCGGTTTCTCGCCGATTGACCTTTGGAACGCATCCGCCGAATGGACGGTCCATCGAAATCAATCGGAGACATTCCATGCATATCGCCCGTATCATCCTGCCCACTGCCGCCATTCTCACCCTGACCGCCTGCGGCGGTGCGGAAGAGAAGGCGGATACGAGTTACGAAGAAAGCCTGTCGGTGCCGACACCGCAGGGCGATACCGATGCGGAACCGGTCGACACCAACGATTCCATAACCGGCGGCCCGGACGAACAGGTCGATGCGGAATCCGGTGGCGACAACATTCCGGTGGTCGAAGACCCCGCCGGCTAGTTGCCCGTCATCGGGCCATGCTTATCGCGCCAGCATCGTGCTGCGCGCGATACGGCCGACCAGCGACCACATGCCCCCGTGATTGGCACCTTCGAACGTCGAATCCGGTCCCAGTTCACGCCGCAACCGCCGATGCGCTTCCGGCAACGCGTGATACGGCATCGACGGCATCAAATGATGCAGGGCGTGATAGCGCAAGCCGACCGGCGCCCAGATCTCCGCGATCAAACCCGGCGGCGGGACATTGACGGAATCGAGATATTGTGCGGTCACCGACATCGCCTCGCCTTCGTTTTCCCATAAATGCGCCACCAGCGTGCGCAGCTGGTTCAGCACGGCGGTGAAAGAAAAGACGCCCAGCGCGATAAGCAGCGGCTTCCACCCCAGCACGAACACGCTGGCGATCAGGCACCACGCCCAGACCATGCCCAGCGTTTCCTGCCACAACACGCGGGGGCGAAGGTCGCCTTCCGGTGGACGGCGGCGGAATTCGGGATTGATCGACAGGGCGGAGGCGCGCTGCCACACCAACTGCCGAACGGCCGGTATCGCAGCGCCCAGCGGCACAAGAATGCCGAACCGGATCAGCAGCGCCGGCGGGGCGAGCAGCGCGATGGCCACGAACAGCGGTAACGACCACGGCTTCATCAGCGCGAGCGGCAGATATTCGGGGTCCTCCACTGTGCCATATTGCGTGCGTTTATGATGCAGCGTGTGCACCCCTTCATACATGAAGGACGGCGTAAGCATCGGAATCCCGACCAGCGCATTCCACGCCTTGCGAAATCCGGGCAGCGCGGTGCGATGGATATGCGACAATTCATGAATGAACAGCAGCGCACGATACAGGGCCAGTGCCGCGATCAGGCCCAGGCCGATCGATGCCCCTGTGTCATCCACCAGAATGGCCCCCGCCAGTGCACCATAGCCGAGCCCCGCGGACACCAGCAGATCGGTCCAGTAGATGGCGGGGCGCGCCTGCGATATGTCCTTGGTCAGGTCGCGAGCGGCGCGCAACATCGCCTTGTCATCGGCGATCGGTGCTTTCTTCGCACGCGTGCCATGTCCGGGCCCGCCATCCTGTGTCTCGATCGATAGGGGACTGTGGACATTCATCAAATCGTTTCCTTAACGCGCATGCCTATCGCATAAACGCCTTCGGGGATAGCGCGGGCGTATATGTGGCGATGGGCGTGCCTTCGTCCTATCTCGTGTCGTGCGAACGGACGCTGAACGGCATGGACCATGAATATGGAAGGGCGAAACGCGCATGGCAAGTATGACACCGGAACTCACGATCGAGCCCGTATCGATGGCCGACCGCAAAAGCCGGGCGCGGTTCGTCGATCTGGGGCGCGCGTTCGCCGCCGATACACCGCACAGCGTGCCCCAATTGCGCGGCGAACAGATCGAATTGGTCCATCCATCCAAGAACCCGTTCTTCGATCATGCGCAGGTTCAGTTCTTCATCGCCCATATCGACGGGCGCGACGTGGGGCGCATCACCGCACAGATCGATGAACTGGCGCTCGACCTGCCCCGCGAACAGGGGTTTGGCCCCGGCACCGGCATGTTCGGCTATTTCGATGCGGAGGCCGCATGGATTGGCGACCGCCTGCTGATAGCGGCGCAGGATTGGCTGCGCGAACGCGGCATGACCCGCGTTCTTGGCCCCATATCCCTGTCGGTGTGGGAGGAACCGGGGCTGCTCACTTTCGGGCATGACAGCCGGCCGACCATCATGATGGGCCATCATCCCGCCCGCTACCAGTCCTGGATCGAAGATGCAGGCTATCGCGCAGAAAAGACGCTGCTGACCTACGACATCGACGTGCGGCGGGAATTCCCCCCGATCGTGCGCCGGATCGTGGAAATCGGTGAACGCAACGACCGCGTTCATATGCGCGATGCCGATCCTGAACAGTTCACCGCCGAACTGCATCTCATCCTCAATATCCTGAACGATGCGTGGTCCGACAATTGGGGTTTCGTCCCCTTTACCGACCGCGAAATCGCCTACGCTGCGAAGAAATATCAACCGCTTGTCCATGGGAAGCTGATCAAGATCGTGGAGGTGGATGGCGAAGCGGCCGCGTTCCTTATTACCCTGCCCGACGTGAACGGCGTGCTTGAGGAAACCGGCGGGAAGCTGTGGCCGTTCGGCTGGTTCAAATTGTTGCGATGGAGCCGGAAGCCGACAGGTGCGGCGATGCGGGTGCCGCTGATGGGCGTCCTGAAGAAATACCACAATTCGCGGCTCGCCAGTCAGCTTGCCTGCATGATGATCGACGCGGTGCGCCGCGCCGCGCATGAGGATTTCGGATCGACCTATGGCGAAATCGGCTGGGTGCTGGACGACAATAAGGGGATGATCGCCATCGCCGAAATGATCAAAAGCACGATCAACCGCGAATATACCATCTATGCCAAACCCTTGTAGATATTTCGGCGCGAAACGACGGCGCGGAGCCAACTGGGAACTGCCGAGCCGACCTGCCGATGATGCTGGCGCGATGGGCACGGCGCCTTTTATCGTCGCGAAGGGTCGCGAAGGATTGCACGGCTTATAGCGCAGCGGGCACTGAAACGGATACTGCCGATCGGGGACGAGGCCGTTCTTGCCTTATGGATCGGACAGGTCCTACACAGGAACGGCACGTCACGTGTCGAACACTACCCCTCCACCGCCGAAGCGATGGACGCCCTTCGCTCACATGTGCCGGCATCGGTCATACTGGATGTACACTTGGCCGATAGGGGGCGATGAATGGGCAATCGCCGAAATCGGTACCGTTTTGGCGGCACCTTAACATCACGATGCGCTCGTCGCACCGACGCATATCGTGCGGGCGGATTGCGGCGGGATGTTCTGCGCTCTCGTTCCGAACCGAAAATAATCATGCACATCATGGCGATCAGGGGATCTACATCGCATAGCGACGCAGACGCAGGCGTCGTGGTTCGATCGGACATGAAAAAAGGCCTCCGCCCATTGCGGGGGGCGAAGGCCTTCGGGATCGTATCACCACCGTTTGGACGGGAGGGGGGTCGCGATGGTGATACTGATGAAATGCCCGCCGTGAAACATGGTTCCCCGGTGGCTGATATTCTCGGTTGATTTATCGTAAACCGTTGAATGGACAGCAATAATTCTGCGATGCGACGCGCATCGTCGCTGTACATGCCGGACTCGTTGCGCCCGCATCGCGTCATGTCGTTTGACGCCGGAACGGAACACGGCCAAACGCGTAAAGCCATATCAAATCAGCTAAAGGATCAGCATGTCCGTAGGTCAAGAAGTCGCAGAACACCTCCCCTTTCTGCGGCGTTATGCGCGCGCTCTTACCGGATCGCAAAACACCGGCGATGCGTTCGTGCGCGCGACGCTCGAAGCGGCATTGGCCGACGATGCGGTGAAGGACAGTCTGTCGCAGGGCCGCGTGCCCCTTTATCAGGCCTTCAACAAGGTCTGGTCGAGCGCCTATCTGGAAATCGAGGAGGACGATAGCGGATCCTCCGGCCATGAAACCGCCGCGCAGAACAATCTGCGCCGGGTCACGCCGCTGAACCGGCAGGCGCTATTGCTTACCACGCTCGAAGATTTCAGCGCTGCGGATGCCGCAACGATCATGGATATCGCTGAAGACGATGTGCAGGGTCTGGTGCAGGAAGCCGTTGCCGAAATCGACAGCGAAAACTCGACCAGCGTGCTGATTATCGAAGACGAACCGCTCATTTCGATGCAGCTGGAAGACGTCGTCAGCGGGCTGGGCCATGAAATCTGCGGTACCGCCGCCACCCGGTCGCAGGCCGCGGAAGTCGTCGCGGAGAAAACGCCCGGTCTGGTACTCGCCGACATTCAACTGGCCGATGGGTCTTCCGGGCTCGATGCGGTGGACGATATTCTTGCGATGGGCAGCGTTCCGGTCATCTTCATTACCGCCTACCCCGAACGGCTTCTGACCGGCGATCGGCCCGAGCCGACCTATCTCGTGACCAAACCTTTCCAGGAATCCACTGTACGCACGGCCATCAGTCAGGCGTTGTTCTTCGGCAGCAGCGCGCCGATGGATTGATCTGCCGACAGCGTCACCGTCGATCGCGTCAGACCAATCGGCTGGCGCGGATGGCGAAGTCGCTGGGTTTGCGCAGTGGAACGATCATCGTGCAGGCGACCCCGGCAGGATTGAACTGAAGATCGACCGGATTGCGCAGCTCGTGCGCCACGATTTTCTCGATCAGGTTGGTACCGAAGCCGGACCGGCGCTCATCGGACACTGGCGGTCCGCCCGTTTCCTTCCAATCGAGTCGGGCGAACCCTTCGTTCAATTTTTCCCAGCCGACGCTCACTTTCCCGCCACTGCGGCTTAGGGCGCCGTATTTCGCCGCGTTGGTCGCCAGTTCGTGGATCGCCATGCCCAGCGATAGTGCATCGTTCGGTGCGATTTCGACATCCGGACCGTCGAGGTCGAGCATCGTGTCCGACTCCTGCGCATAAGGTGCCATTTCCGCCTCGATCACTTCGCGGATGGGTGTGGTGCTCCATTCCGATTGGGTGAGCAGATCGTGCGTAGCGGATAGGGCCCGTATCCGCCCGTCCAGACTGTCGGCGAAATCGTCGAGCGATTTGGCCCGCCGCCGGGTCAACGCCATGATCGACAGGACGTTGGCGAGCGTGTTCTTGACCCGGTGATTGAGTTCGCGTGTCAGCGAATTGCGGATAGAGTTCTGTTCCTCCAGCCAGGCGAGACGCGTTTCGTCTTCCACCGTCTGTTTGGCCAACAGCCGTACCAGCAGCATCAGCAGGCTGGCGACCATGATGCCGAACAACAGGGTCAGCATCGATAAAGGCGTCAGCGCGCCGCCGCGGGCGGATTCCGCCACCAGGATCATCTCGTGATTGGCGATGGTCACCGGTTCGGTCATGGTGACGCCGGTATTTTGGCTTGGCGCGATTTCCGCCAACAGGCGATCCGGCGTGATCGCGCAATCGTAAAGGCGCAAACCGGCCTTCGTGCGGATCTCCTCTTCGATCGCGTTTTCCAAAAACTGTTCCGCGTTGAACGGGGCGTAGATGAAACCCCGGACCCTGCGCATACCGGTGCCGCGCGTATCGGCGGCGTCTTCTTCCAAATCGGAGGCTTGGGTATACACCGGCATGTAAACGATGAACCCCGCGCTGGTCTTGTCGCCTTCCTGTAGAAGGGTGAGTTTACCCGATGCGACCGGGCTACCCAACCGGGCGGCTTCCCGCAGCCCTTCGCGCCGCGTGGCTTCTGATACCATGTTGAAACCGATCGCACGCCGGTTGCGTTCGCTGTCGGGGCGCAGGAACGTCACCGGCAATACGCGACCCCCGATGGTCGTCGCGTCGGGGAACAGTGCGATGGGCCGGCCCGTATCTTCGCGATAGGACTCTTCGAATGCGGCGATGTCCGACCGGTCGATCCACGGCGCCCATCCGATCCCGTCCGTGCTGCCCGCACCTGTATCGGCGCGCAGATTGCTGACGAAATCGTCGAACAGTTCGGGGGTGACTTCGTCGACCGTGCCGAAGAGCGCCGATCCTGCGCGAAGGTACGATGCCATGATGGCGCTGCGCCGTTCCAGCGCGGCGGCAACGGTCTTCGCCCGTTCGCTCAATTGCGCTTCTTCGCGCGACCGTTCGCTGATTTCGATGGAATAGATACTCAACGCCGTGATCGCCGCAATCAGCACGAACAGGGCGACGGGAACGGCACGGGGGTAGGCGGACAGCAAACGGCGGGGGTTGTGGTCGGGATAGGATGTGTGTGCCAACGATCGCCTTTCCTGCTGCGTGTCATAAATACCGACGGATCGGCTTACTATTATTTGCTTTACGGGCCGTTCACACTATCGGATGCCGTGTAGCTGCATGGCTCATGAAGAAGGCCGCAGGATGGGGAACCAAAGACAGGGCGCATCGTTCCGAAAACAGAACTTATGTTGTGTTCGGTTGCAATCATTCCGGACACGGCGCTCTACAGTCAGACGCGCGGCAGATGGCCGGTAGGTAGAATCAAAAGGCGTATTTATGGGTGAGGAAACCGGGAATAAGCCGGGCGGAGCCGGTGGTTCCGCGAAACCGGACTGGGCGAACGGGTTGCGGCAACTATACGATTCGGTAGTCGACGAACCTATTCCCGACAGTTTTCAGGATCTTCTGTCCAAACTCGACGATGACAAGAGCGGTCGTTCCTGATGGCGGACGATATCGAGCGTACGCCAGCGGAAAAAGCGGACTTCAAACGCGAATTGACCGAAGTGGTCCCCCATCTTCGCGCGTTTGCACGCGGCCTTTGCGGACGCCCCGATATGGCCGACGATCTCGTGCAGGAAACCATGTTGAAAGCATGGGCGGCGCAACATCGGTTTCAGCCGGGGACGTCCATGCGAGCCTGGACGTTCGTGATCCTGCGCAACGCATATCTTACCGACATGCGCCGCAACCGGTTCCGCGGGGAGTACGACGAAGGGGTGGCGGAACGTATTTTGACGGCCCCCGCCGGTCAGGAAGAACCGATCCATTTGTCCGACATGCACCGCGCGCTGCTGACCCTGCCCCCCGAACGGCGTGAGGCGTTGTTGCTGGTCGGTGCCGGCGGTTTTTCCTATGAAGAAGCCGCCAGCATCTGCGGCTGCGCCGTGGGCACGATCAAAAGCCGGGTCGGACGCGCGCGGGCGGCGTTGAATTCGATGTTGGACGATGGCGATATTCCGCAGCGTTCGCTCGATGACGACGGCGCACATCGCGCCATTCTGGAAGAGCTGGACGATGTGGCGGCGGGGAATGGGCTCGCGACACGCATCTGATAATTTAGCGCGTATGAAGTCGTTTGCCGCAATGCCCAGCTTCGTTCCCTATATCGAGCCGCTCATCATAATGGGGCTGCCGACCCTGTTCGGGATCGGCACGGCGGAAACCCTTCTGTGGGGTTCGTGCTAGCGGTCGCCTGTTCGGGCTGCAAACGGTGAAAAACAAAGTGGTGACGCCGTTCGTGCTGGGTGCGCGCTTTTGTCCGTGCTGATCCTGCTGACGCCGACTGTGCTGTTCGATCATATCGACAACCCAAACCTCGTCGGTTTCATGTTCGGCGAACCGCTGTTCAAAGGCAATCTGCGCACACTCGGTTATGATCGGGCACCGCTGCCCGGAGAACACCCATAAAGAAGCCCGCCGTGGACAAACGCGGCGGGCTTCTTTCTATTTGAACCGTCAGTTGATCAATGCGACGAGAATTTCCATGTCGTCCCGCGCGCGAGATTGTCCGAAGCGAACGCCCAGTTGAGCTTCCCGTTGATCACCTGATCGAGATATTCCGGCCGCTTGTTCTGGTGATCCAGATAATAGGCGTGCTCCCACAGATCGATAGTCAGCAACGGATTGAAATCGCTATCGGCCAGCGTGTCGCCGTCATGTGTTTCCTCGATCGACAGTTCCCCGTCTTTTTCGGCCAACCAGACCCATCCGCTCGCGAAATGCCCCGCTCCGCGTGCCGCCAGTTTCTCCTTCAACGCATCGACCGAACCGAACGCGCTGTCGATCATGGACTTCAATTCGTCAGATGGCCGCGACGTTTCAGGTGCCATCGAATGCCAGTAAAACGCATGGTTCCAGCTCTGAGCGGAATTGTTGAACAATCCCTGATCGGACCCGCGCGACGCGGCGACAACGGCTTCCAGATCCTTGTCGGCATGGTCCGTGCCCTCGATCGCCTTGTTCGTTTTGTCGATATAGGCCTGGTGATGCTTGCCGTGGTGATAAGACAATGTCTCGTCCGAAACCGCGGGCTTCAATGCCGTGTCGGGATAGGGAAGATCGGGAAGTTGGAAAGCCATGGTAATATCCTTTATGTCTTGGTTATTTCTTCAACGCATGACCGCCCGTTCGGTTGCATAAAACTCATCTTGCGAATGGCTCTCAATTCCCCGCCCGCCGATCGACGGCAGCGGTCACTGCGACATTCATCGTAACATTGGTCAAGGTGCGCATGATATCGGGGATCATCTCCACCGCGACCAGAATGGCCAGCGGCGCGACCGGTACCCCCATGGCGAGCGCGATCGGGCCGATC
>JBASAR010000138.1:0-5115 GCA_049650705.1 Pontixanthobacter sp.
GCACCGACAGCTTTCCCGCTTCCAAATACGCCTTGTTGACGTCGGTAATCTCTAGCTCTCCGCGCGCTGAGGGTTTCAGTTCGCCGGCAATATCGCTGACGTCGGTGTCGTAGAAATAGAGGCCCGGGACGGCCATGTGAGATCGGACGACCTGCGCCTTTTCCTCGAGCGCGATGGGTTTGCCGTCCTTCATCACCACCGTGCCGAAGGCGCGCGGATCGGCAACTTCGTAACCGAAAATCGTCGCGCCATCCCCCTGGGCCGACGCAGCGGTGAAATGGTCTTCCAAGCCAGAGCCGTGGAGCAGATTGTCGCCCAATACCAGCGTGACGTTATGCCCCGCGATATGGTCGCGCGCGATGGTGAAGCATTCGGCGATGCCGCGCGGTTCATCCTGTGTCAGGTAGCTTATGTTCAGCCCCCATCGGGCGCCATCGTGCAGCAATTGCTCGAACTGCGGGATGGCGTCGCGGGTCGAGATCAACACGATGTCCCGGATACCTGCCAACATCAGCGTGCTGAGCGGGTGGTAAATCATCGGCTTGTCATAGACGGGCAACAGATGTTTGTTGATGGGAATGGTCAGCGGATGCAGCCGCGTGCCGCGTCCCCCGGCCAATACGATACCCTTCCGTTCCGTGCTGGTCATGTCTCGCTATCGCTCCTCAATCCGATCCGGTCGCCTTCACCTGCGCGCGTCGTCCAACGCGCCTCGTCGGCCAGATACCAGTCGATCGTTCTGGCCATTCCCGTCTCGAAGGCGAAGGCCGGTGTCCAGCCCAAGTCATTCGCGGTTTTCGTAGGATCGATAGCATAACGCCGGTCGTGTCCCGGTCGATCCTGCACATAGGCGATCTGATCGGCATAGGAACCGGTCGCTCTCGGCTTATGCGTGTCGAGATGGGTACAGATGAAGCGCGCCATATCGATGTTGGTCACTTCGTTATCGCCGCCGATGTTGTATTTTTCGCCCGCCCGGCCATCCCGCACGATCGTCAGCATAGCATCGATATGATCGTCCACATACAGCCAGTCGCGCACATTCATGCCATCGCCATAGATGGGAATATCGCGTCCCATCAACGCGTTGCGAATGATCGTCGGGATCAGTTTTTCGGCATTCTGGCGGGGGCCGTAATTGTTGGAACAGTTGGATATCATCGCCTCCAGCCCATACGTGCGATGCCAAGCCCGCACCAGGCAATCCGATCCCGCCTTCGATGCAGCATAGGGAGAATTGGGCGCATAGGGCGACGTTTCGCTGAACAAGCCCGTCGGGCCGAGCGATCCATACACCTCGTCGGTCGACACATGCAGAAAGCGCATGCCATCGCGCACTTTCGCGTGGGCCAGCGCGGCTTCCAGCATGACGAAGGAGCCCACCACGTTGGTCTGGATGAATTCGGCGGGCCCGTCGATCGATCGGTCGACATGGCTTTCGGCCGCCAGATGAAAGATCGCTTCGGGGTCGAATTCGCCGATGGTACTGGCAATCAGAGTGGCATTTGTAATATCGCCCTGGACGAACCGATGGCGATTATGCCCGTCCACGTCGGCCAGATTGCGCAGATCACCCGCGTAGGTCAGCTTGTCGATCGTGCATACGTCGTGCCCGTCCGCCACCAGCCGCAGCACGAGCGCGGAGCCTATAAAGCCCGCCCCACCGGTTACCAATGCGCGCACCGATTGTCTCCTTCAGGGACCGATCCGCTTTGCCGGAGACCCCACATAAGTGCCTGCTCGATCGATATCACTAAGCACGACAGCGCCTGCGCCTATAGTGACGTGGGATTCGATGGTCAAATCGGGCAATATCGTCGCATTTGCTCCGACAAAAACACATTCACCGATAGTAACTCTGCCAAGAATGACGGTGCCGGGCGCGATATGACACCCATCTCCAATCGTGCAGTCGTGATCGACGGTTGCTCCGGTATTCACGATTACAGCTGCACCCAGAACCGCGTTGACACCAACCACGGCACGCGCACAAATCTGGTTGCCGAGCCCTAGTTTCGCATTCGACAGGATTGCGGCTGTCGGATGGATCAGGGGGCGCAGCCCGCAGTCATGCTCGTCCAGAATTCTTAAACGTTCGAGGCGCGCCGCGCCATGCGGGCCTCCGATGGCGACCGCGTACCCTGTTTCGGGCGGCAAACTTTCCTTCACCGTAGCGCGAAACTGCTCCCAAGGCGTAACTGGCAGTCCTTCGAACTCGGTCAATTCGTCATCGCTGACGAAATGCATAAGCGTGTTGCCATGCGATCGTACGATATCGCGAAGGACCACAGCCTGTCCCTTGTGACCCCAAAATACCCACGGAGCGCTGTCCGCGATGCCGCCTGCGCTGGTCATAGATCGTCCGCCGGTACAGCTGCCTCTTCCGTCGTTTCCAGAACCCGTATCCGTGGCCGGCGCTGCACCTCGGTAAATATTCGCCCGATGTAGAAGCCCTGCACGCCCAGCACCGACAGCACCAGGCCGCCGATGAACCATACCGACAGGATGATACTCGCCCAGCCCTCGACCTCGATGCGGCCCGCCAGCCAGGCGATGAATACGAGAATTCCAGACAGGAGCGACAGGCTCGACATGACGAGGCCGAGAATGACGCTCAATTTCAGCGGCCGGTCGGAAAACCGCACGACCAGCGCGGCGGCAAGCCGGACGAGGCGTTTCAAATTGTAGGATGAATTGCCCTCGAACCGGGCCGAACGTGGCACGACATAGCTCGAACGGGGAAGCCCGGTCATCACGGTCATCGCGGGCAGGAATACTTCCTTGTCCTTGAACGTCAGCAGCGTGTCGATCATGCGCCGACTGTAGATGCCGAAATTGCCCGCGTTTCCGTCGATCCGGAAACCGGTGACCCATGCGAGCGCCTTGAAAAACCCGCGCGATGCGGCGCGCCGCCAGTAGCTGTCCCGCCATGCGCCGCGATCGACGATTACCGCATCGACTGCTTCCGCAACAGCACGTTCGTGCAGTTCGGGTAGAACGTGCGGATCGTCCTGTAGATCGCAATCGATGACCGCGATCCAATCGCCGCGCGCATGCGCAAAACCCGCCCAGATCGCCAGATGCTGCCCGTGATTGCGCATCAATCGGACGCCGCGCACGCGGTCGTCCCGCTCGGCCAAGGCTTCGATCAGGGGCCATGGTTCACCCGGCCCCCGATCGTCGACGAAGACGATTTCCCATTCGATGCCCGTCCCCGCAAAGGCTTCGCATACGCGATCCACGATCCGTTCGAGGCATGACGTGCAATTATAGACCGGGGATACGACGCTGATCAGCAATGCATCGTCCTTTTTGAACCAAGGTGGTGCCGAAGATGAACGCCGAAGATCATCGTTCGGCCGATTGCGCTTCCGTGCGACGAAATACACTTAAATCCAACAGGACATAGGAAAGGATCCCGGCCGCGACGATCGTGACCAGCACATTTGCCCAATGCGCCACACCGGCCCATTCCAACAGGTAACTGGCACCGATAGTGAAGACATATGTAACCCCATACGTTGCGATGTAAGCAATCGGGGTCATGCGGGATCGTGTGCGCCCGGCAAAAGTCCACCGGGAGTTCAACCAGTAGGTGCCGAGTATCGCCAACGGGAAAACGATCGCAAATGCCTGCCACGGGGCCAATCCTATTCGCGTCAGCGCGATCAACAAGATGACCGATACACCGTTTTGTACGACGCCGACTACGCCAAACCGCATCAGCGACTTCAACCGCGTGCTTTCAGGTAGGCGCCTCACTTCTACGCCGACCGATCGATATGGGTTGGCGATACCGCGATCCCGCTAATGGGCCGCACTATGATACGGCCTGCCATTTGGTTTTCGATGGGTGGTGAAATCCTCATTTCACAGCGATGCCGATGACACTCGTTCCAAACGGAAGGCTACGACCCTGGTCGATATAGCGACGTTCCATATCGCCCAACCGTTCCACGATCGAAGCGGTGGCGCCTTGTGGAACATGCATGTCCTGTTTTTCCTCCCGATCCCGCGACCCTACCTTGCCCCAAAGGGTCGGAACGGAACGCAGCGCGAAGAGTGGCGGCACCAGGTAGCTGAAAAGATGCGTCACATACAACGGTCGCAAACCCGATCTTTCCATTGCCGAGCGCAAACGTCCGCGATTGTAGCGCCGATAATGTCCGGCGGTATAATCTTCGAGAGACCATAGCCACGAATGCGCTGGCACGGCGATGATCATACGACCTCCCGGCGCAAGGGCTTCGGCTGCAAGGCGCAGGGCTTCCGCTTCGTCTTCGATATGCTCGAGCACGTCGAACATGCCAATCGAACTTATGGAGCCTGGCCGGACCCCACAATTCTGCAAAGTGCTGCTGATAGTGGGAACATCGCGGGCTATCGAAATCTGCGCTCCTTGCGGCGTCGGCTCCAAATTGACCGCGGCAAACCCCCGGTCGATGAGATACCGCCCGACGATACCGGTCCCTCCACCGACATCCAGCAACGGCGCCTGCATCTCGAACCGTTTCAACAAATCGTAGAATACGCGATTTCTTTGCCTGAACCAGAACGACTGTACTTCGAACGCTGCATTCGCCCCGTGAAGGTTCGGTGCGAACGAAACCGCTTCGCTACCCCCTGCAACCCAGTGGTTCGTGACATTCTGCCGTATGCCGGCAAATGCATTTTTGATAAACCGGCGTGTGATCGACGACGTAGCGGATGCTTCCATGGCCCTTATCCGTCTTTGACTGTCCGTGTTGCCTTTAAAGATCGATCTGTATCTTCGACCTTTTATGCCAAGAGAAAAGGTGCACGGACAACAATATGGTGAGCCCTGCTGGGTTCGAACCAGCGACCTACTGATTAAAAGTCAGTTGCTCTACCGACTGAGCTAAGGGCCCATAAAGGGGTTGGTTGCGGCGTGTCTCGCATGGCGGGTCTGCCGGGGGCGTCACCTAGGGGGCCGTCCAGGCCCGGTCAAGCGGTGATGGGTCTGGCGGATGGATAAACCGGTGTCGGGATCTCGCCAATGCGGGGCGATCGCAGCGACAGGGCCGGTGACGAAGGGGCGCATGCGGAACGCGCGGTGGGGGATGGTCAGCGCGCGCGAACCATATCGGCCACCAC
>JBASAR010000139.1:0-6672 GCA_049650705.1 Pontixanthobacter sp.
AAGCAATGGCCTGCTTCGCTACGCCCTACGGGCTCCGCTACGCAGCCCATTGCTTCAACCGCGCTCATGCGCAACAACGCGGCTCGGCTCTAATCCCAGCTGGAGGAAAGCTGGGGGTCATGTCAACAGCAACGAGCGCTCCGGCTGGCAACCACAATGACTGATCCTGCTCAGCCGCGGACTCTCGACATTGGTGGCAGCGAGGTGACTTTCAATTCCATTGAGCAAGTTCAATCGATTGTTGAAGGTCTTGTAGAAACACTAAACAAGTTCGGCGCCATAGATCAAACCGACCGGCCCGAGAATTGGCTTTCAGAAACACAGGACATCGCGGACAGCATCATTCAGCTTTGTGATTTTTACGATGAGTGGGTAGCTGATTATCAAACCTTTAGCGCCAATCAAGAAGCAGACCTGGAACGACAGCTCAGGGAACTGAAATCCCCGTTTGCGGAATGACCTATGTTTGCGACTGAAATTGAAAAAATAGAATGCGTGGCAGCGCGCGAGGACTTGCGACGCGGGCTTGCAACTTCAGTACCGGGATCACATGGCGCGTCTGGATTGATCGATGGATGGGATTATTGTTCCGATTTCAGCGAAGCCGATACGACCCCTTTCGGCGTCTGGCGCACGCCCCATCTTTCGTTAGGCAGTTTTCATGAGGCTGTAGATGTTACACCGGAGCCGATGTTGCAAACTGGCCTGGCGCAAAACGATCTTTACGCTCGGTTTTGGCGCCTGAGTGGTCTGCTTGCTGACGATCAATCTGCACGCGAACAAATGGCCATTGATGCTGACGCAGATCCCGCAGTCGGTCTTTGGGTAGATAGGCCGGATTTCTTTCGGCCAATCAATCCCGCGAAAGAAACCGCTCGTGATACGATCATTCGGTCGGTGCTTGGTCACTCCTTGCTCGATGGCGCCATCTTCATTCGCGATCTTGACGTAAAGAACAGCGAGCTCGCTGCTTTGCTGCTGGCAAAAGAGTTCACGAAGGCCGCAGCACAGCATCCTCACGTTAAAGAGATGGATTGGCCAGCGTCCTGCAAAAAACATTGGGCGAAACACGGCGGCGCCAATCATCTTCCGCCATTCTATTTCCTGTGCCACTTGGCAGAATTCCAGCGCCTAGGACAGAACAGCGTCGCTATAATGCGGATGTCGTTCAATGAGGACGGCGAAGAACTTTCCATCCGGCGACTTAAGGAAAAAATCGACGACACCATGGACATGGATGCTGAAAACGTAATCGGTTCGCTGGACGACAATATCCGCGCCTTGCTCGGAATGTGCATCTATCAAACGCATGCGCTTTTGCCGGAGCCTGAAGCTTACAAAACTGGGAATGCAGATCAGGCAACGGTTCACAGTAATCGTGTATCCGACTTACTGAGGACGAATCTGGCTCGCACGGGAGATGGGTTTGAAGCAGCCATGACAGGCCGCTCTGGAAGCAAAGCAGCCGCACTTGTGCTACAGTCACTCGCCAATCACCATGACCGGTTTCCAGATATTGCTACGGGCGGTCCAACGAACCGCATGCGCGGCCGGCATGAAGGCGCCGTTACATATTGGGGAAACGATTGGTTCGATCACGCAGCGTTTGGGCTGGCTCAGCTTGCTTTGTCCGTTCAGCGGCACAATGATACCTATGGCAAAGTGAAACTGCCATTGGACCGTAGGACGAATGCAAAAGCAGGGCGCGTAATTGGTCTCAAGCAAGCCATGGTGAGAATTGTCTATTTCTGGCTCGAAACTGCAAATAGCAAAGCGTTTGAAAATCAAATGCGAGGGCTTAGCGAAGATTACGATGAAGAAAAGTCAGCATTCCCCGGTGCAGCTTTAGAGACTTTGAGTAATGAAATCCGCACACACGCTATCAGCGACATCTGGAAAGAAGCACGGAACAATCAGCCGTCTGACCAGCTTGGTTCCAGCGCAATGTATTTTGCTGAGCCGTGGTATGACAAAAACTATACCGGCGATCTTGGCTGGTATCGAGATCGACAAGGGGAATCGAACGCATCTTTCGCAAGCTTAGGCCTGACCATGCCGTTTGATGCTGTCTCTCAAGCAAACAAACTGCCTGAAACCCGTCATGCACCACATCAGCGTATCCAAGGGGAACGCCATCACAACAAAATAGGACGAAACCAGGTCAGCACGGGAGGCGCGGCATCGGCAGCTGTTGCCGTGCGTGACCTCGCGATGACCATTAGCACCTTCTCAGCCGACCCCCAACTCACGTGGATGAAACGTAAGAAGGTCCAAATGCCCATGTAATTATTAAACTGACGAGATCATTGCACGTTTCAGCTGTCTGGCAATGGTCATGGACCGCCGCACTGCAACCCGGAAGAATGCCTCAAAAAGGGACGGCAAACCCGCTCTGGTTGCCCTTCCAAACAAGATCGCGGTAGCTATAGATTTGTCCGATGATGTTCACGCAGAAGTGGACATACTGGATCGCCTGGTCGGCAACGAGATCCTTAACCTGTTCGATTGCTGCGAACGGAAACCACACAAGTAGGAGCTCACCATGGATAGTCTAGCAAGCCTGAAATGTGCTATATACGCCCGGGTCAGCACAACCCGCCAAGCAGACAATGACATCTCCATTCCGGATCAGGAAGCGCAAGGCAAACGATACATTGATGAGCGGAATGGAGAACACACGAAAACGTATGTCGAACCCGGTGCAAGCGCGACAACAACAGCCCGTCCAATCTATCAGGAAATGCTGGCCGATGCCCAGGCGGGCAAGTTCGACGTTGTCGTCACTTTCGCGCTTTCTCGCATGTTCCGCAACGCGCTTGATTGTTTGCAGGCCCGCGCTGAATTTCGTGCTGCCGGCATCAAACTGATTTCAATCACGCAGGATTTCTCCAACGATCCAGCCGGGGAACTGGCGCTTTCGATGGTAGCGATCTTCGACGAATATCATTCGGCAGAAAATGCGAAGCACGTCAAACGCACAATGCTTGAGAATGCCCGGCGTGGATACTGGAACGGTCAGACGCCTTCCTTGGGGTTCAAGACTACCACTGTTCCCCAACCGAAGGGAAAAGACCGCAAGAAACTCATGGTGGACGAGGAAACCGCTCCACTCGTGCGGTTCATTTTTAACACGTATGTTCATGGCACGCCCAAAGGACCGATCGGCATCACCAAACTGGCGGCTTTGCTGAACGAGCGCGGAGACACCATTCGTGGGAAAAAATTCCACGTCTCCAACGTCCACTTCATTCTGACGAACACGGCCTACATCGGCGTGGTGTTTTTCAACAAACGTGATTCCCGCGCCAAAGTTACTCGCCCGGAATCAGAGTGGGTCCCGATGAGTGTGCCGCCAATCATTGACGAAGAACTTTTCTATGCAACGCAGGCCCAGATGTCTGCGCGCGACCCCAAAATGGGTAGCGCTGCAGAGCGCACGAAGAAGAATCTTCTAACCAAAAAGGTCAAGTGCGGAACCGGAAATGAAGATGGATGCGGCGGCGGTATGACGACCGCCACCGGCAAATCTGGTCAGCACCGATATTACGCTTGTCACACCTCTACCAAGGGAGGGAAATCCGAATGTCCGGGACGGTGGACTCCGATGGACAAACTCGACGACATTGTCGTTGAAAGTGTTGTTAAAAAGGTGCTCGCACCCGACCGCCTTTCCAAACTTTTGGAAGCGTGGCTTGATCGTAGTGCGCTTGGTGAAACTCAGGACCGCAAGGAGTTGAAGAGCCTCCGCTCGCGCCATACTCGCCTAGAAGGTGAAAGTGCTTCAGTTATCAAACTGGTTCGCAATCAAATTCTTTCACCGGACGACCCTCAAGTCAAAAAGGAACTTGGTCAAATTGCGGCGCAGAAACGCGCCGCAGCTGCTGACATCGACGCCATCGAACGTAAGCTTGCCGACCCCGCCAAAACTATCACACCCCTCATTCTGGCAAAGTTTGGAAAACTCATCGCCGATACGATGCGCGATCGCAACACCCCCCTGCGCCAAGCATATGTCGATCTTCTCATCTCACGGGTCGAGGTGGGCAACGATGTTGTTCGAATTATGGGAAGCAAAACCGCCCTGTCCCGCGCAGCCAACGGGACACCGCCGCATGCGGTGCCCAAAACTGAACGGGAATGGTGCACCCGACATTGCTAAAACTTCTGTCGCAGGCAGTGTCGGGACGTCCCTAACTACTCTGTAAAATCAGGGATTTGTCTTCTACCGTGTTCACGGTTGATCGCCCCCGTTTGCCTGCATTTCGATCACCATGTGGGGTCGAAAGTTGGAACAATTTTATGGTGTGTATAACCTATGGCACTGACAGCATTGAAGGTGAAGAACGCCAAGCCCGGTCGTTACGTTGATGGCCGTGGCTTGTGTCTTTTCGTGAAGGAAAGCGGCTCGCGCAGCTGGGTCTTGCGAATGCAGCATAACGGCAGGCGGCGCGACTACGGATTGGGATCGGCGCTCGATGTGACGCTGACCGAGGCGCGGGACGCCGCAGCCGCATTGCGCCGCCAAGTTCGCGCTGGGATCGATCCCGTTGCCGAACGAAGGAAGTCGCGCATGGTGGTGCCGAGCTTCGAAACCGCAGCGCGTGAATGCTACGAGGCGTTGAAGGACGGCTGGAAGAATCAGAACTACCGCAACTGGATTTCCAGCATGGAGAACCACGTCTTCCCGCTGATCGGCAGGAAGCCCGTCGATCAGGTCGACAGCACCCACGTCGTCGAGGTCCTCACGCCCGTCTGGCTCGAAATCCCCGACACTGCTCGTAAGATTTTGCAGCGCATCGGTGCCGTGCTCGACTTCGCGCATATCAAGGGATGGCGGGAAGAGGAGGCCGCGCTGCGCTCTGTCCGCAAGGGATTGCCGCGCCAGACCGACAAGGTCGAACACTTCAAGGCCATGCCCTATGCAGAGATTCCGGCGTTCATGAAGGAGCTGGCGACTGCATCACCCACCACGGGCCGCGATGCCCTGCGTTTCACCATCTACAACGCCGTGCGGTCGAGCGAAACGCGCAAGGCCGTCTGGACTGAGATTGACCTCGACAAGGCGGTCTGGACAATTCCCGGCGAGCGCATGAAGGCAAAGGAAACCCATGTGGTGCCGCTCTCTAAGGCAGCGGTTTCCATTCTGCGTCGGCGCTGGAAATTGCGGACGAGCGACGATGGCCTCGTCTTCTCGAACAATGGCGAGAAGCCCATCAGCGACATGACAATGACCAAGCTGTTGCGCGATGCCGGGATCAAGGGTGCAACCGTCCACGGCTTCCGGTCCGCATTCACCGATTGGGCAGCAGAGAAGACCGACTTTCCGAAGGAAGTGGCGGACAAGGCTTTGGCGCACAAGCTGAGCAACCAGGTTGAAGCCGCCTATCGCCGCACCGACTTTTTCGACAAGCGGCGCGAGTTGATGGGGGCGTGGGCAGATTATCTCAACCTTGCTAACACCATCGCAAACGGTTGATTTGGGATAAGGTCGCGTTTGAGCAGAATTGCATGATGCGCCAGCGCCTAAGAATGGGTGAGCACTATGAGTGATTCAAATTTCGTCGCACATTTCACAAAGGGCGAGGGTGACGTTCCCTATGAGAATCTTGTAAAGATTCTTGAAGGGAAGACACTGAAAGCTGGGTCGTTGCCGTGGACGGGCAATCCGGCAGTTTGCTTCACCGAATGCCCTTGGTCGAGCCTGCTGGCCCATGTGGGCCATTATTCAGCCTTTGGATTAGGGTTCACAAAGCCGCATGTTTTTGCGGCTGGTGGCGGACCTGCTTACTATGTACGCGCAGATCACTGGGAAAAGCAGCAGTGGGATAACCACGTTCGAACCTTCGTGACCCCATTTTGGCCAGCATATCGGCCTCAATCGGAAAAGTTCAAAAAGCAACTTGGCGGCAAATCCATCGACTTTGCCCATGAGCGGGAATGGAGAGTTCCTCACGACTTCACCTTTGAATATGAACAGGTTCAATTCGTCGTTCTCCCCGGATATGAGGAAATGGCACGATTTCCAAAGGAACTAAAGGACGCGGTCGGACGCGAAAAGTTCATTCTTGTTGATGTCTACAAGCATATTGAAAAGCTCTGGCCGACACACATTGTTTGAGCGCTGACAGAGTTTAGCGCGTGACTTGCATTCGGCGAATGAGCCCTTGCAAGCTAGCGGTGGTGACGCGCGTTGCCTTGCCGATCTTCACCGTTTCGAGTTCGCCGCTGGAGATCAGCTCATAGAGCTTCGTGCGCCCAACGCCTATCATGCGGGCAGCGTCATTGATCCTGACGCAGATCGGCTCGACAGGTTGAGGGCCGCTCATTCCGCCGGTTCCTCTTCGCGATAGTGAGCAGGATCAGCGATCCAGCGATTGATGGCTGACTCATGCCAGCCCGCGCCGTGGACGCTGATCTTCATTTGCGATGGAAATGTGCCCTCAGCGATCTTGCGATAGACGGTGGAGCGGGAAAGGCCCGTGCGGTCGAGCACGGTCTTCAGTCGGATGATGCGTTCGGTATTCGGCATAGCGCATTTTCTCTTTGTGACATGACCCCCAGCTTTCCTCCAGCTGGGATTAGAGCCGAGCCGCGTTGTTGCGCATGAGCGCGGTTGAAGCAATGGGCTGCGTAGCGGAGCCCGTAGGGCGTAGCGAAGCAGGCCATTGCTTA
>JBASAR010000140.1:0-10856 GCA_049650705.1 Pontixanthobacter sp.
CGTTCTATCGTCGTACTCTGCGTCGAGCATGTCGCTGCCCCCGATTAACGACGTCCGCCGGAAAACAGCCGCGCGATCATGAAGCCGACCATCGCTGCTGCGCCAACCGCCATACCGGGACTTTTGCGCACGGCTGCTCGCGCATCTTCGCTCAATTCATCGACACTCTTTTGATCAAGGGTTGTCGCGGTTTCATCCAGCTTACGCGACGCCGTGCGTGCGTAATCACCGTATTTTTGACCGAGTTTCTCATCGATCATGCCGGCCTTATCCGATACCGCCCTGCTGAGCAAAGACATGCCGCCACTGGCCTTCGTTTTTGCGTCAATAGCAAATTCGTTGGCTTTCACCTTGGCATCCGCGCTCATATCCTTGGACTTGTCCCGTGCCTGTTCGCGGTAGGATGCGGCACGGTCCGATGCCTCGCCTTTCAGCGCCGTGGCGCCGGCCTTCGCTTCATCCAATGCCGCATTGAAACGCGTTTTCGCTTCGGATGTAGACGCGGCATCACTAGAAGTGGCCCCGGCGGATATCGCACCAGTTGTGCCGACGGGTGGTGCCGTGACGGGCGCCATAGGCGCGGTCGTCGTGGCGGCAGGTTTTCCGGGGGTCGCAGGTGTCTTAGGGGGGGTGGTTGCCATCATTCAATTCCTCGTTCTGTATTGATACCAGCGCGGCCACGCTGATTTGTCGCTACCGCGTACTGGGTCTTTCGATAATTGCAACGCGACTTGCCCCCGATTGTTCCAAACCATAAAGGCCGCGCACAACCATCGTATCGCCGAACGATAACAAGGCAGGCCCAGCAAGGCCGTTTTGGCTGTAACTCAGGCTCGTCGATGCGCAAACCAAGACACACTTTCGATCGGAGCAGACGACATGACAGCGATTATCGACATTCACGCGCGCGAAATCTTGGACAGCCGCGGCAATCCGACAGTCGAGGTGGACGTTCTGTTAAACGATGGCAGCTTCGGCAGGGCCGCCGTTCCTTCGGGCGCATCGACCGGCGCGCACGAAGCGATGGAACTGCGCGATGGGGAAAACGATCGCTATTCCGGTAAGGGCGTGCGCAAGGCGGTGGCCGCCGTCAATGGAGAGATTTCAGAAACGCTGATCGGGTTGGACGCGGAAGATCAGCGCGATCTCGACCTCGCACTCATCGATCTCGACAGTACGGCCAACAAAGGACGCTTGGGCGCCAACGCAATTCTGGGCACGAGCCTCGCCGTGGCGAAAGCAGCAGCCAATGCGCGCGGAATGCCGCTTTACGCCTATGTCGGCGGCGTTTCCGCACATTTGCTGCCGGTGCCGATGATGAACATCATCAATGGTGGCGAACATGCCGATAACCCGATCGACATACAGGAATTCATGATCATGCCTGTCGGCGCGGACAGCATTGCGGAGGCGGTGCGTTGGGGCGCCGAAGTGTTCCATACCTTGAAACGCAGCCTATCGGAGAAGGGGTTGTCGACAGCCGTAGGAGACGAGGGCGGTTTTGCCCCCGATCTTGCAAGCACGCGCGATGCGCTCGATTTCATCATGCAATCGATCGAACGCGCCGGGTTTACCCCGGGGGACGACATCGTTCTGGCGCTCGATTGTGCGGCCAGCGAATATTACCACGATGGAGAATATCGCCTGGCAGGCGAGAACAGCGTCCTGAACCCGAACCAAATGTCGGACTATCTGGCTCAGCTATGCCGCGATTACCCCATCCGATCGATCGAGGATGGGATGGACGAAGATGATTTCGATGGCTGGAAAGCGGTGACTGAAGCGATCGGGCAAGACGTGCAACTGGTGGGCGACGATCTGTTCGTCACCAATCCCGAACGCCTGACGATGGGGATCGACAAGGGGCTGGCCAATTCGCTGCTGGTCAAGGTCAATCAGATCGGCACTTTGACAGAGACGCTGCAGGCGATCGATATCGCGCATCGCGCAGGTTACACCACGGTCATGTCGCACCGTTCGGGCGAAACAGAAGACGCGACGATAGCCGATCTGGCGGTGGCGGCGAATTGCGGGCAGATCAAGACGGGTTCGCTCGCGCGGTCGGACCGATTGGCGAAGTACAACCAGCTGATCCGGATCGAGGAAGAGCTGGGTGCCAGCGCCGCTTATGCGGGACGTGCCTGTTTCGGCGGGCGGTCTGCTTCGGGGGGGTGAACGGACCGCTCAGCTGGCGAAACGCACCTGCAAATCCAGCATGGCCAAAGCGGCTTTCGCGGCTTCCCCGCCCTTATCTTTACGCGTGGGGTCGGCACGAATGGCAGCCTGTTCGTCGTTCTCGACCGTCAGGATGCCGTTGCCGATCGCAAGGCCATCCATCGTCAACGCCATGATGCCCCGTGCACTTTCGCCGGCAACGATTTCGAAATGGTAGGTTTGGCCGCGAATGACCACGCCTAAGCCGACGAAACCGGCGTAACGCTGACTGTCGGCGGCGAGGGCGATCGCGCCGGGAATCTCCAAAGCACCCGGGACGGTCACGATATCCACCGTATGGCCTGCCTGTTCGAGAACCGCGCGGGCTCCGGCAATTAGGTTGTCGTTCAGTTGTTTGTAAAATCGCGCTTCGACGATCAAAAATTCGGCCATGATGCGTTCCCCGCATTGTCAGATGGCGGCATCGGTAGCGAAGCTAAACGGGAAGGGAAAGATGGTGGACGCACTTGGGTTCGAACCAAGGACCGGACGATTAAGAGTCGTCTGCTCTACCAACTGAGCTATGCGTCCCTCCGGTCTAACCGTGTTCGGGAACGCGGGATATAGCGGGCTGCGACGCGATGAAAAGGGGGCGGACGCAAAATTAGACCACGAAATTGCGTCGACGCCATCCGTTGCATCATCCCCTTCGCTTGGCTGCGCTCTCCCGGTTCCAGCGATTCACCATCATCAAACTACCGATGCAGATCATATTGGTCAGCATAGACGATCCCCCATGGCTCATGAAGGGAAGGGGGATACCGACCACGGGCGCGAACCCCATCACCATCATAAGATTGATAGCGACATAGAAGAAGATCGTTGCGACCATCCCCGCCGCGAGCAGGCTGGAGAAACGATCGGGCGCGGTTTGCGCGACTTTCAGACCCCATTTCAGGATCAGTCCGAATATCGCGATCACCAACAGGCCGCCCAAAAACCCCCATTCCTCCGCCATGGTCGCAAATACGAAATCGGTATGCGGTTCGGGCAGGTAGTTGAGATGACTCTGCGACCCTTCGTTGAAGCCTTTGCCGGAAAATCCGCCCGACCCAATAGCGATTTTCGATTGGGTGATGTGATAGCCGGCGCCGAGCGGATCGCTTTCAGGGTCCATGAAGGTGGTAACCCGTCGCTGCTGATATTCCTTCAAACCGAAGAAAAAGGCGAGCGGCGCCGCAACCGCTGCCAGCGCCGCTCCGATCATGAACCAGCGCAGGGGCAGGCCAGCCAGGAACATGACGACCGCTCCGCCGAACAGGATCGCAAGCGACGTGCCGAGATCGGGCTGGAGCAGAACAAGCCCCACCGGCAACGCAATGATGATTCCGGCCGGCACTATCGCCCGCCAGGTCGCGATCATTCCACTGGGAAGTGATTCGTAAAATTTCGCAAGCGCCAGGACGACCACGGGTTTCATCAATTCGGACGGCTGCAACACGATTACGCCCAGGTTTAGCCAACGCTGACTGCCGCCGCCCATGGCGCCGATGGCCTCCACCGCGACCAACAGGATCAGCGTGGCGATATAGGCGGGATAAGCCGCCATCTTCACCCAGCCCCGCGGGAACAGTACCATGACCGCTGCCATCAGCAGCGTGGCGGAAAACCGGGCGAGGTGCGATCCGGCGAAGGGTTGCATGTCGCCGCCGGCCGCCGAATACAGCACCGCCGCCCCGAAACCGACCAGCAGGATCAGCGGGAACAGCATTTGCCAGGGCTGACGCGCAATCGGAGCCGGGACGATGGAATTCATTCCGGATTGACCGCGGCGGATGCTTCGGGATCGGGTGATCCGCCGACCGCACGATTGTTCGTCTTCGCCCGCAACTCGGCCAGTTGCGCGGCGGCACGAGCCTCCGCATCGACCTGATCGAAGATTTCCTCGTCTCTTTGAGGAGCGGGGGGCACGTCTTCGCCCGCCGCGGCCGCATATATCGCATATTGCGACGCGAGCCGTTCTTGCGCGGTGCCGCCCCATTGTTCTTCGAGCGCACGCAGCGCATCCATGCCCTTGCCCGGATCGAACAGGAACGTCATCACATCGCGCGCTATCGGATAGGCAGCGCCCGATCCGCCGCCATGTTCGATCACAACCGCTCCGGCATATTTTGGTTTATCGAACGGCGCGAAGAAGACGAACAGTCCATGGTCGCGATATTTCCAGGGCCCGCTTTTGCCGTCCGATTTGCTAAGCGACACGACCTGCGCCGTGCCGGTTTTGCCCGCCATCAGAATATCGTCGAGCGGTAGTTTCGCTCGCCCGGCAGTGCCCGGACCGTTGACCACATCGCTCATCGCCTGGCGCACATAGGCGATATGGTCGGCATCGAAACCAAGACTGGGCGGGTCCGGATTGCTCTGTTCGAAGGCGAGGTTCGGCATCAGGCGCTTGCCCGTCGCCAACCGCGCCGACATCACCGCCAACTGCAGCGGATTGGCGAGATAATATCCCTGCCCGATGCTGGCGTTTACCGTGTCGTAGGAGCGCCAGGGATCGCCATATTTGTTCTGTTTCCATTTGGGGTTGGGCACCGTGCCGTAGAACTGGCTGGTTACCGGCAAGGGAAATTGATGTCCCATGCCCAGGGTTTCCGCCAAATCCGCTATCTTCGCAAAACCGATTTGCTGCGCGAAATGATAGAAATAGCTGTCGCAGCTTTGATAGATCGCCTTTCCCATATCGACGACGCCGTGGTTGCTCCAGCAGTTGAAGAACCGGTTGCCGATCCGCCGGCCGCCGCCGCATACGATTTTTTCATCCGGTTTTACCCCGGCTTGCAGGAACGCCATGCAATGCATGGGCTTAATGGTGGAACCGGGGGGGTAGAGCCCCTTTAGCACTTTGTTGCGCAGCGGCACGCGCTCGTTCTCGCGCAGCATTGCGTATTCGACGCTGCCGATGCCATCGGAAAAGCTATTGGGATCGAAGCTGGGCATGGACGACATGCACAACAGATCGCCGGTGTCGCAATCTATCACGACGACCGATCCGCTTTCCTGCCCCAATCGGCGGGCGGCGTAATCCTGCAACGGGCCGTCGATAGTCAGTTTGACCGGATCGCCCTGTTCATCGGGCCGTGTGTCCAGATCGCGCACGATGCGGCCCGAAGCGGTCACTTCCACCCGGCGTGCCCCCGGTTCGCCCCGCAGCAGCATTTCGAACTGTTTTTCCAGCCCGTCCTTGCCGATCTTGTACCCCGGCGTCACCAGCAGCGGATCCCGCTCCTTCTCGTATTCTTCGGCGTTGGCAGGACCCACATACCCGATCAGATGGCCGACGGAGGGGCCGGTGGGATAATACCGGCTGAACCCGCGCTGGGGCACAACGCCGGGCAAATCGGGCAAGCGCACACTGATGGCGGCAAATTGGTCGAAGGACAGGCCGGTGGCCACCTCCACCGGCTGAAACCCGCGCGCGTCCGCTACGGATTTCTTGATGTCCTGAATGCGGGGCGCTTCCAGTCCCAGCAGATCGCCCAGAAGATCGATCGTGCGGTCCGCATCGGGCAAGCGTTCGGGAATCACGTCGACACGAAAGTCCGCGCGGTTGGAAGCAAGCGGAGCGCCGTTGCGGTCGAGGATCCAGCCCCGGCGTGGCGGTATGAGCGTGAGATTGACCCGGTTGCTCTCCGCCTCCGTTTCGTATTTCTCGTTTTCGGCGATGGCGATGTAACCCATCCGCACAGCGAGCAACGTACCGATCCCGGCGCCGACACTGGCGAGCACGAAGCTGCGGCGGTCGAACCGGGACGAAAGCGTGCCGGGCGTAACCGGCGGTTTGGGTGTGCGGCGCGTCATCAGCGAACCGTACGTATGCGTTTGAGACGCAGCCGGTCGAGCGCGGCGACGATACGCGTCACCACGGGAAGAAGGAGGATGGATACAAGGATTTGCGGCCCGAGTGCGGCAAAACCCGGCACCGTCAGACTGCCGCCGGAGAACACGGCGGATATCACGAGGTAGGCGGCGGTCATCGCACTTGCTGTCATCCAATCCTGCCAATGGCTCCGCCAGGGAAACCGCGCCTCGATCAACTCGATGGCGACCATGGCGAGCGACCATAACAAGATAGCGCTGCCGAATGGCTGGCCACTGAACAGATCGTCGAATGCGCCTAGTGGAAACCCGGCCCAGGCGGAAAAGAGGCCCGGGCGGACCATTCGCCAACCGAGCAGCAACATGAAACCCAGGGGCACCATCAAGGGCACGGCCCCCGCCAAAATCAACGCGGGTATCAGGGATCCGATCATCACGGTGATCGGCGGAACGGCGCGCATGAGGAAGGGGGAGGGGGCACGATTGATGCGGCTGCCATATTGGTCGAAACGCGCTTTGGGGTTAAGTCGATCCATCGCGAGGTCAGTCGCCTGTTTCTTCGGCGGACACGTCCCCGGAAACCGGCGCATCGGACGTGTCTGCTTCGGCTCTCGGCTCATCGGCAAAGGGTTCGTCGGCGGGCTGCTGTGCCGCGCGAACGATCTTTGGTTCCCAAATCGGGTCGATCGCTACGTAATCGGTCGCCACCGGATCGCTGATGACGCGGGCGATCGCACCATCGTCCGTCACCTGCGTCACGATGGCGACGGGAAGATTGGGACGATAATAGCCGCCCGATCCGCTCGTCATCATCATATCTCCCTTCTTAAGCGGATTGATACCGAGATTGATAAGCCGGATCTGTAACAGCCCATCGCCGCGCCCCTCGGCGAAGGCAACGACTTCACGATTGGCGCTACGGACGGGTAGAATGCTCTGGCTATCGGTGAGGAGCAGGATGCGCGACGTACTACGCCCCGTCTCCAGCACACGACCCAAGACACCGCGCGGGCTGCGTACCGGCATACCCACACGTACGCCGTCGTTCCGGCCTGCACCGATATAAGCGAAACGGCGCGAACTGGCAGAACTGGATCCGATGAGGCGGGATATGGCGACCGGGCGCGCGTCGCCGGTGGCAAGCCCCATCATCGCCTTCAGCCGGACATTCTCCTGCCGAAGCGCATCGGCCTCCTTCAACTTGATACGGGCCAGTTCCATTTCGCGTTTCAGGCGGGAATTCTGAGCGCCAGCGGAAAGATAGCCCGCAATCGAGTCTATGAAAGTCTTGCTTTGCGTTCGCGCCGCGGCGGCGACGTTGCTGACGGGGCGGACGATATCCTGCGCCGCACTGCGCGGTCCATTGAAACTGACAGGGCGCCAAAGCGAAAGCGCCAGCAGAACGGCACCGATCAGCGCCCCGATCCCGGCAAGGACGTAGCCTGTGAAAACGCCATATTGGACGCGGCGCGAATTGGTGGAGCGCCGGGATGGTGGCGCCATGATGGCTCCCCCTTCGGTTTGCGCGAGTTACGCGGTCATTCGGACGCCGCGGTAGACCTCGTCCTCCATCGCGCGGCCGGTGCCGATGGCGACGCACGATAGCGGGTCTTCGGCAATACTCACCGGCAATCCGGTTTCCTCGCGCAGATGTTCGTCCAGCCCGCGAATGAGCGCCCCGCCGCCGGTGAGCACGATGCCCTGATCGACGATGTCGGCCGCCAGTTCCGGTGCGGTATTCTCCAACGCGATCCGAACGCCCTCCACGATTGCACCGATCGGTTCGGCCAGCGCTTCGGCGATATGCGCCTGATTGATGCTGATTTCCTTGGGCACGCCATTGACCAGATCGCGACCTTTCAGCGTGATGATTTCACCGATGCCATCTTCGGGAATGATGGCGGTACCGTAATCCTTCTTGATCCGTTCCGCAGTGGATTCGCCGATCAGCAGATTGTGATGGCGGCGGACGTAACTCACGATCGCTTCGTCCATCTTGTCACCGCCGGTGCGCACGGACGTCGTATAGGCAAGACCGCGCAGGGACAGGACGGCGACTTCCGTCGTGCCCCCGCCGATGTCGACCACCATCGACCCGACAGGCTCCGTCACCGGCATGTCCGCCCCGATCGCGGCGGCCATCGGTTCGAGGATCAGGAACACTTCCTTCGCGCCCGCATTGCTGGCGGCATCGCGGATCGCGCGCTTTTCGACCGACGTGGATCCCGATGGCACGCAAATCGTGATCTCGGGATAGCTGAACAGCGTGTTGCGACCGTTCACCTTGCGGATGAAATATTCGATCATTTTTTCCGCGATCTCGATGTCGGCAATCACCCCGTCCCGCAGCGGGCGGATGGCCTCGATGCTGTCGGGCGTCTTGCCCATCATCATCTTCGCCTCGTCGCCGACGGCCTTCACTTTCTTGAACCCACCGATCGTTTCCATCGCAACGACGGAGGGTTCGTTCAAAATGATGCCTTCCCCCTCGACGTAGACCAGCGTGTTCGCGGTACCCAGATCGATCGCCATGTTGCGCGAACTGAATTTAAAGAGGTTCGAGAAGAAACCCATGATGCGTCGTTTTCCGTGATATCTTGAAGGGGTCGGTCGCGCGCAACGATGTGCGGACAGACCCTGTTGCGGCAGTGATGCGGCGCTCTTAGCCGCGTGGCCCCCAAAAGGCCAAAATTTTATCGGCGCTTTGCACGTCTTTTTAACCCGCCAAACTCGAATCGGAACCGCTTCGTCGCTACGCCTATCACCATGACGACGATCCGCCGCCTTCCCGAAACGCTGGTCAACCGCATCGCGGCGGGCGAAGTCGTCGAACGCCCGGCCGCCGCGTTGAAGGAAATCATCGAGAATGCGGTGGATGCCGGGGCGGGCCGTATCGCGATCGTCGTTCAGGACGGTGGCCTGTCGCGGATCGAAGTGACCGACGACGGATGCGGTATGAGCCCGCCGGATATGGCGATGGCGCTGGAACGCCACGCGACCTCCAAACTTCCCGAAAGCCTGATCGGCGAGACGGGCGCGATCGAACAGGTCCGCTCGCTCGGCTTTCGTGGGGAGGCGATTCCTTCCATCGCCAGCGTCTCGCGCATGACCATCGAAAGCCGGGTGCGCGCCGCGGAAGGGGGCGCGGAGCAGGGTTGGCGCAAGATCGTCGATCACGGCACGATGGTGGAGGACGGGCCGGCGGCGCTACCGCCGGGCAGCCGGGTAACGGTCGAAAACCTGTTTGCGCAGGTCCCGGCGCGGCGAAAGTTTCTCCGCACGGCGCGTAGCGAATATGGCGCGTGTCACGATGTCGTGCGCCGACTTGCCATGGCTCGCCCGGACATTGCCTTTACCTTCGATCATGGCGATCGCCGGGTCATCGCGGTGCAGGGCGGGCAGGATATCGATACGAGGGTAGCGGAGATCGTGGCGCGCGAACTGACCGACAATTCGGTCCGGATCGATCTGGAACGTGGCACCATGCGGTTGGACGGGATCGCCGGTTTGCCGACCTACAATCGCGGGGTGGCCGATCACCAATATCTGTTCGTGAACGGCCGCCCGGTAAAAGACCGGTTGCTGACCGGAGCGGTGCGGGGCGCCTATGCCGATATGCTGGCGCGCGATCGTCATGCGGTGCTCGCCTTGTTTTTGACGATCGCCGCGGAAGATGTCGATGTGAACGTCCACCCAGCCAAGACCGAGGTGCGGTTTCGCGATGCGCAGGCGGTACGCGGGTTCATCGTATCGGGATTGCGCCAATCGTTGGGCACGGCGGATCGTCGCAGTGCGCAAGCGCCCGATGCGGCGGCAATGGGGCGCTGGATGCAAGAAGATACAGGGCCGTCTGCGGCGCTACGATCCATCTTCGATACGCCGACAGGTCCCGACGCTGCGCTCGACGGCACGACCGATCGGGTGGCTGATCACGCGTCAGCATATCGCAGCCAGAGCGAGGATGGGTGGGCTGCGCCTCAAGGGCGTGCCGAAATGGCCGCGGAGGTCGATCCCGATGCCGCGCAATATCCGCTCGGTATCGCGCGCGGGCAGGTCGCCAGCACCTATGTCGTGGCGGAAGCAGCCGATGGGCTGGTTATCGTCGATCAGCACGCCGCCCATGAACGGCTCGTTCTGGAACGCCTGCGCGCCGCGGGGGCGGGAGATGCGATAAAGCGCAGCCAGGCGTTGCTGATGCCCGAAGTCGTCGAATTGGAAGAGACCGATTGCGATCGGTTGGATGAGGCCGCCGATGCGCTGGGCGCACTCGGCCTGACGATCGAACGGTTTGGCCCCACCGCCATGCTGGTGCGTGCCATGCCGCATGTACTGGCCAAGGCGAGCGCCGCGAAGCTGCTGCAGGATTTGGCGGACGATATCGCGAAGCATGGGCTGGATACCGAAAAAGGCGCGATCCTGCTTGGCGAGAGGCTGGATTTGGTGCTCGCAACCATGGCCTGTCACGGTTCTGTTCGCGCAGGGCGCAATCTTACGGTCGCCGAAATGAATGCATTGCTGCGCGAAATGGAGCGCACCCCGCGTTCCGGGCAATGCAATCACGGTCGTCCGACTTGGGTGAAGCTATCGATGGGCGATGTCGAAAAGCTATTCGGCCGTCATTGACGGCATGGTGATTAGAGAAAGATTGCGACGACAGCTTTCTTCATATTGGAACCTGAAAGCGGACATTCGGCTAACGACCCAATTGCAGACGTTCGCACGGCATGGCACCTAGAACGTCATGATTGCACTACGCCTCGTTTTAATCGCCCTATGGATCGTGCTCGCCGGATACACGGCGATTGTTGTCGCGAACTATGGCT
>JBASAR010000141.1:0-2305 GCA_049650705.1 Pontixanthobacter sp.
ATCCTGAAATGCCTGGCCAACGGCGAATCCAACAAGTCCATCGCTCGCACGTTCGCTTGCGCGGAGAGCCGGGTAAAGGCGCAGCTGCGACGGCTGATGAAGCTGACCTCGGCGACGAACCGTACACTGGTCGCCGTCCTGGCCGCGCGTGCAGGGCTCTGATTTGCGCTGACGTAACGCTGCTTCCTTCGCAAAAGGGCCGCTGATGCCCCACGACACTCAGTACAGGTGCTTGGATAACGGAAGCATCCCTGTCGAACTCCCGAAAGCGGACTATGTCTAGACGCCAGATTACTGTTTCTTAGGGCCTTCGCTGTAGCCTTCAGCCTTTGGAGATACCCGGCGAGCAGACCTTGAAATCATTATTCAATCGATGGCCGCTCCCGTTGGGGGTGATGTGCAAACAAAAGGGCGGGCTGACAAAATCTGTTGGTGCCCGCTCGCCTTTGATCCGGAAGCGTAAGTTGATCGTCATCTGGACTGCTCTGATTACAGCGGTCATCGGACTGATCGAACTGCCTTTGCCCCTCGAAGATGCGTATCGGTCGGCCCGTGCCGAACTTAGAACAAAAGCTGCGCCTTCTGACATCGTCTTCGTTGCTATCGACGATCGGACATTGCGCATTCTTGAAAAACCTGCGCCTTCGCGCTCGCAGTTCGCTCAGGTAACCGAAAATCTGTTTCAAGCCGGTGCCGACAAGGTGGTATTCGACAAAGCCTTTGCTGATCCAACAACTGTCGCGGACGACACCGCTCTGTCTAACACCTTGGCCAAATATGGAGCGAGCGTACGGCTTGGCGCATTCCCGGAAGTCAACAATGGCTTTCAGCAACACGAAGCTCTTCTGCCAAATTCAACTTTGTTGAAAAATGCGCAGCTCGCCTCGATGATGGGGGAGAGTAGGCCGTTCGGTTTTTCCGTTGCCTTTGAAACACAGGCGTTTGTGGCCGGTCGGACCATTCCAAGCATATCGGCATTCCTGGCGGACTATAAGCGCGAACCGGGCCAGTTCTATCCAGATTTTGCCTTCGACGTTGCCACGATACCGAACGTTAGTTTCATCGATCTTCTTAACGGCAAAGTTCCCGCGGACGATATCGCTGGGAAACGCTTTATCGTTTCCGAAACGCATCTCGCATCGACCGATATGCGTAATTTACCCTTGGGCGATCAAGTACCAGGCGCCTTTTTCCATGTCATCGCCTCACATACCCTTGACGGCGGCCTCCCGCTTGACCTCGGCTGGGTGCCCGCCTGCTTTGTGGCACTGCTGTTGGTCGGACTGCAAGCTTGCCGAGCACGAACTGACCCGATCCTGCTCTGGGGCGGTGTAGGCCTCCTGCTTGCAGTACCCATCGCGCTCGATTTTTGGGCGGTGAACCTCGACGTCATGCCCGCAATCATGGCCCTTTGCATTGGGTCGTCGTGGCTGGGGCGCTTTGCGCGAAAGACATTATCCGGTGAGATCAATTTGCCGCTCTGCCGAACGCTCGAAACTGTTTCCGATCCACAGGCGTGCGATGTCTTTTCCCTCAAGATACGCAACTTTTCGGCTCTCTCCGCCGGCGCTGCAAAAACCCTACCGGCCCAAATCGCGGATTTGGTAATGCGGCGGATCGATCTGGTGGAAAATGCCGAATCCTATGCTTTTGAAAACAATGCGTTGATATGGCTAAGACCGCGTCTGGAAGCGAGAGCGCGCGACCATGCTTTGGGCATTCAGGCCCTTTTCCGCGATGGCATAATAATCGAGGGGTCCGTGGTTCACGTCGAAACTGGAATTGGATTGGACACCAATCACGAACTTGCCATCCGGCAGCGCATCCGCAACGCGGCGCAATGCGCCGAGGATGCAAGCAGGCTGGGACTCGGCGTGCAAGTTGCGGACGCTGCTTATCTTACGGAACGTGATTGGCAGCTACAGACCCTTGCCGAGTTGGAGATTGCCTTGCAATCCAGGTCAATCGAACTCGCCTATCAGCCTAAAGTCATGATCTCCACTGGACGGATCATCGGCGCCGAGGCGCTGCTGCGCTGGGAGCATCCGACCATGGGCGCGATGCCGACAGAAAAACTCATTGCACTTGTCGAAAATGCGGGCCGCATTAGCGCGCTGACCGACTACGTGCTCGACGTAGCGCTCGAAGCCTGCTGCGAAGCCATGATGATCAGTCCGGATTTTAGAATTGCGGTCAACATTTCCGCTCGGTCGCTCACGGACAAAGAATTTGCTCCGACCGTGGCGGCCAAACTGGCAGCGCATCATATACCGCCCGAAAATCTCATACTCGAAATCACTGAAAC
>JBASAR010000142.1:0-11556 GCA_049650705.1 Pontixanthobacter sp.
GGCCAACGACAATGCGCCGACCATCTTGCCGCGCCCGTCCTTCGGGCCGGTGGTCGGCAAGTTTCCAGCCGACAATCGAGCCGCGCCGCCTGTGGCTGCAACACCACAAGAAAGCACCCCCCAGCCGCCGACAAGGCCGAAGACGGAGCGCGATGTTCTTCTGGCATCGGTGAGCGAACGACCCATTGCATGGGCGGAGACGGTGCCCCTTGCGAAGACACCGGAACTGCCTCCGCCCGAGCTTGCGCCCCCTCCCCCATCGCCCGCCAATGTAACAGCCGACACCGCCCCGCCAGCCGCCCCGCCAGTCGCCTTGCCCGCGACCGACCCGAGTTTGCCTTCCCCGATCGCACTGTCGGATGCGGCGGACTCGGGGTTGGATGCGTTATCGGACGACGCAGCGCCCGAAGAAACGCGGCAAAGGGCCATCGTTGCATTGCCTGCCGATGATGCCGCGATGGCTTCGCAGTTGCCCCCTCCATCACCTTTGCCTGCCGCAATCGTACCGGAACGACAATCGATACCCGCGCTGGCCGCAGCCATGCCGTCGCCACGCGTGCCGATCCCGCTGGTATCCGTCGATCCGCCTCGTGTGACGGCCGCGCCGATCCCTGCGAATGACAGGGACATCGACCTTGCCGATGCCAGTGCCGGCGCCAAGGCCCGTGCCGTCGCTAAAGAGAGGACGGCGGGCGAGAATATCGCGGATGCCACCACCGCACCGAACCCGCCGCGTACCGCTACACTGTCCGATTTCGCCGGACGGGCCAACGCCGCGAACACGGTTATTGGCCAGTCCAAAATCGCGCGTGCCGAAGCGCCCTCCAAACCATCCGCCCTGGCCGCCATCGCACCCCCGCCACGCAGCCACACGACGCTGGGTCTGGACCGCACGGTGCCGGACGCTGCGCCCGCTTCGGCCCTGACGCCGCCATCACCGCGCGCGGCAACGCGCAGCGTCGCAAAACCCACCGCCGGACTGGCGCAGGATCGCAGCGCGCGCTTTTCACTTTCCGCCGAAGCACCGACGCTCGATTATCAGGACGAACTGATCCTGGAAATCCAGGTGAAGGGGGTCGACGCCAGCGACACGATCCTCGCCTATGGCACGCGGCAGGGTGTCTATCTGCCGCTGGGCACCTTGGCGCGCATCCTCGATCTCGCGATTGTGGTGGGGGAAGACGGCCAATATGCGACCGGCTGGTTCCTCGATCCCGACCGCACGCTGACGATCGATCTGAACCGCAAGACCCTGGCCGTGGCGGGTGCCGAGCGCCCCCTCGCCCCTGCCGCCGCCGTCGCTTTCGATGGGGAGATGTATCTCAACGCCGATCGGATGGCCGATTTCCTGCCGCTCACCGTCGATACCGATCTTCGCGCGCAGACGGTGACACTGGAAACCAGCGAAACCTTCCCCTTCGAAGCGCGCATGAAGCGGGAGGCGGACCGGGCACGGCTGGCCAATCGTGCGGGCGGCGGGCCGGAGAAGATATTCACCCGCGTCGACACACCGTTCCTGCTCGCATCGATCCCCGTTGGCGATGTGGATGTGCGCGCCATATCGGACAGCACATTCGGCGAACGGGCCGAGGTCGATCTGCAATTCGCAGGCGATCTGGGGTTCCTGACGGCGGAAACTTTCCTGAGCGCCGATACGCGCAACGGGTTGACCACATCGCTGATCAAGCTGGGGCGGCAGGACCCCGATGGCGAATTGCTCGGCCCCCTGTCCGCAACCGAATTCGCGTTCGGCGACGTAGCGACAACGTCCATGCCCATCGGCCTGCGCAGCGTCACCGGTCGGGGTTTCGCCGCGACCAACACACCGCCAGAAGCCGTGTCGGTGTTCGAACGCATCGATCTGCGCGGTATCCTGCCCGACGGGTTCGAGGTGGAACTGTATCGCAATGACATACTGGTCGGCTCCACGCGCGAGGCGGTCGGCGGGCGTTACGAATTTCTGCAGGTGCCGGTCGATTTCGGCCTCAACGTGTTTCGCATCGTCTTTTTCGGGCCGCAGGGGCAGCGCAGCGAGGAGGTCCGGCGGATCAGCGTGGGCGATGGCCGCCTGACACCTGGCAAGCTGGTCTATCGTTTCGGGGTCGTGGAGAAGGATCAGAACCTGTTGGGCGTGCAGCCGCCCTTCTTCATCCGCCCACGCGATTTCGGCAATTTCCGCGCCAGCGGCGAATTGGCTTACGGCGTTTCGTCCGACATCACGGCAGTGGTCAGCGGCGCTTTCTTCGAAACGGAAGCGCGCAACCGATGGTTGGCAACCGGCGGCATCCGCACCGGCCTGGGCGGTTTCGCGCTCAAGGCCGACATTGCGGCAGGCGACGATGGCGCGTTTGCAGTAAGCGGCGGGATCGGCGGCCGGATCGGTGCATCGGCCGTGACCCTGTCCCATGTCGAATATTCAGGCGACTTCGTGGATGAAACGCGCGGGCTGGGCAGCACCGGCAGCGGCGGGGCCGGACTGATCCGGTCGACCGAAATCGATTTCAACACCACGCTCGAACTCGGCAATCCGATCGGCGGACTGGTCATCCCGATAACCGCTCGCGGCCGCCATACGCAAAGCGACCGGGGGCTGACGACGATCGACGCGACGGTTCGCGCCTCCACCCGTATCGCCGGACTTTTGGCGTCGAACACGTTCGATTACACCCGCACATCCTTTGCCGGGCTGGAAAGCCGGTCGCGCCTGTTCGGCAATTTCGATCTTGCCACGCTGGGCCGTTCGCGCACGCGGGGGCGGCTCTCGCTCGGTTACCAGATACTGCCCGATCCCGACATCGTCTCCGCCGCCGTGGAGGTGGACCATGCGATCGACGAGGATACCGCCGTGCGTGCGTCGTTGGGCTATCTGTTCGAAACGCAATCGCCGCAGATCGGTCTGTCTGCGGTGCGGGCGTTCGACAAATTCAGTCTGGCGCTGGACAGTTCCTACGCCTTCGAACGCAACGAACATTCGATCGGTCTGCGGTTGGGTTTCAGCTTCGGGCGCGATCCGCAGCGCGGGGGGTTCTTTATCGCGCGGCCTGGCCTTGCCAATGGCGGCATCGCGTCTGTGCGCGCGTTCCGCGACATGGATGGCGACGGACTGTTCGGCCCGACCGATACGGCGCTGCCCGGCGTGTCCATCGTCGCCGCCAACCGCGCCGTGCCGACCGATGCGGACGGGCTGGCGCGGCTCGGTAATCTGAGCCCCGGTCGCGGGGCCAGCCTGCAGGTGGACGGTTCGACCCTTCCCGATATCGATCTGGCTCCGGCAAGCGAAGGGATCGAAATCGTGCCCCGCCCCGGCCGTGTCCACGTCGCCGATTTCCCGATCGTCGCGCTGAGCGAGGTGGAGGGCACGCTGAATTTCGCGCAGGGAAACTCGCAGAAGGGCGTGTCGGGCGTGCGCCTGATCCTGCGAGACGCGGCGGGCAAAGACGTCCATTTTTCCAAGACCGAGATCGACGGCTATTATTTTTTCGAACGGGTGCGCCCTGGGACCTATACCGTGGCGCTGGACGCCGGGCAGGCCAAACGGCTCAATCTATGTCCCGTGCGCGACTACACGGTCACGGTCGGCTATGACGCCGATCTGGTAAAGGCCGATATCGCCATCGGCCTGTGCGAGGAAAGTTCAATGGTAATGCCATGATGATGGACGTGCGTTTCTATGGCCCCCTGGCGGCGATGATCGGGGAGGCGATCACCGTCGATCTGCCGGAAACCACTTCTACGGTCGGCGGTCTGCGCGCCTTTTTGACGGACCGCCATCCCGCCGCCGCCGCATCGTTGGCGGATGCGCGAACCCGTTGTTTCATTCATGATGAAATCGCGGCGGACAGCGCGGTCATTCCGCCGGGAACGACCGCCGAATTCCTGCCCCCCGTTTCGGGTGGATAAGGTAGTGGAAACCTGCATCCTGACCCTCGACCCGTTCGAAGCGGCGCGTGCCCTAGCCGAATTCACTTACCGGGCGCAGGGCTGCGGGGCGGTGGCAAGTTTCACGGGGCTGATGCGGCCGGCCAACCGGTACGGCGCGTCCGTTTCCGCCCTGTCGCTGCATGTCCATCCGCGCCTGACCCTGCCATCGATGCAGGCCGTTCACGACGATGCGATGGACCAGTTCGATATTCGTGCCGCGCATATCGTCCACCGCCATGGCACCATCCTGCCGAACGAAGCGATCGTGTTCGTCGCCGCTGCATCCGCACATCGACGCGCCGCTTTCGATGCTGTCGACTGCATGATGGACAGCCTCAAAACGCAGGCGATGTTCTGGAAGCGGGAGGATGGCGAGGGCGGCTCGGCTTGGATCGAACCCACCGCCGCCGATTATTCCGATCGGGCACGCTGGACCTAGCTTGCCCTATTCGTGACGCAGTGCCTCGATCGGGTCCAGTCGCGATGCCCGGCGCGCTGGATAATATCCGAACACGATCCCCATCACGGCAGAAAATACGAAACTCAGTACATTGATCGTCGGATCGAACAGGAACGGCACGTCCACCAGCGTGGCCAGACCCAACGACAGGCCGAATGCCAGCCCGATGCCGATCAGCCCGCCCAGACAGCACAGCACCACTGCTTCGGTCAAAAACTGCAGCTGCACCTCCTTCGCCAGCGCCCCGATCGCCAGGCGAATACCGATTTCGCGGGTGCGTTCGGTCACGCTGACCAGCATGATGTTCATGATCCCGATACCGCCGACCAGCAGGCTGATCGCGGCGATCGCCGCCACCATGGCGGTCAGCGCGCCGGTCGCCGCGCCTAGCGCGTCGTTCACCTGCGCGGTGTCGATGAGATTGAAATCATTGTCCTCCCCCAATTGCAGCAGCCGCCGTTCGCGCAGCAGATCGACCAGCGAGGACTGGATCGCCGCACTTTCGTAGGATGCGTCGTATTTGACCACGAAATACTGGATATCGTCACTACCAAGGAACCGCCGCTGCACGGTTTTCAGCGGCATCATCACGACATTGTCGTCATCCGCCCCGCCGCCGCCCTGTCCGCGCGATTCCAGTACGCCGACGACGGTGCAGGACACATCGTCCAGCCGCATCGTTTCGCCCACCGGGCTGCTGGCGGGCACGAAGATCGCGTCGCGCACTTTCGGGCCGATCAGGCAGACGTTCTGGCCGGCCGTTTCCTCCGCCTGAGTGAACCTTCGCCCTTCCTCCACCGCGATCGACTGCGCGGTCAGGAAATCGCTGTTCACCCCGTCGACCGATGTCTGCCAGTCCTGCCCGTTATGGAAGGCAGTGGCGCCGGTAGACACGCTGCCCGCGGCGACCGTGACGCCGGCGATCTGGCTTTCGACCGCCGAGACATCGGCTTCGTCGAAGGGGCGCACACTGCCCCGATCGCTTTGCAAGGGGAAGATGATATAGACGTTGGACCCCAGCGAAGAGATGGAATCGCGCACCGATGCGGTCACCCCGTTGCCCAGCGTCACCATGGTGATGACCGCCGCCACACCGATGATGATGCCCAGCGTAGTCAGAAAGGACCGCAGGATATGCCGCCGTATTTCGCGCAGCGACAGGAGTAACGTGGCACCGAAAATCTTGATCATGACGCGGCGGGCCCGGCCATAGCATCCGCCGTCGCATCCGCTGGGCCTTTCTCTGTGGCCCGGTCCGCATCGAACATGCGCCCGCGTTCTATCCGTTCGACCTTGCCGTCGCGGAAATGCACGATGGTGCGGGCGTAGGCCGCCATTTCCTCCTCATGCGTGACCAGCACAATGGTTATGCCGGTACGGTTGAGTTCGGTCAGCAATTCCATGATCTCGATCGAGCGTTCCGTGTCGAGATTACCGGTCGGTTCGTCCGCCAGCAGCACGTCGGGCTCCGTCACCAGCGCGCGGGCGATGGCGACGCGCTGCTGCTGTCCGCCCGAGAGTTCCGCCGGCGTATGCCCCGCCCATGGCACCAGCCCGACCAGATCGAGCGATTTGAGCCCCGCCCTGCGCCGCTGCGCCTTGCTTTCCCCACGATAAAGCAGCGGCAGTTCGACATTCTCCAGCGCGGTGGTGCGCGACAGAAGATTGAATCCCTGAAACACGAACCCCAGATAACGCCGCCGCAGGAGCGACCGCTGATCGCGGGTCAGTGCCTGAACCTCGGTGCCGCGGAAACGAAAAATGCCGCTGGTCGGCGTGTCGAGGCATCCCAGAATGTTCATCGTGGTCGACTTGCCCGATCCCGACGGGCCCATCACCGCCACGAAATCGCCGCGTGCAATGTCGAGGTCGACACCCTTGAGCGCCTGGAACGCCGCCTGGCCCGTGCCGAAGGTCTTGGTAATGCCCTTCAGTGCGATGAGTGGCGCGGCGCTCACTCCTCCTCGGCCTTTACGCCGGTCACCACTTTCATGCCGGGTTTGAGATCGGCGGAACGGACGACCGTGCGGCGGCTGTCGCTTTGCCCCGTGACGACTGCGATCGCCTTCAATGTGCCATCGGCCTGCAACACATGCACACGCTGCCGGCTGCCCACGCCGATGGTGGCCCGCTGTTCCTGTTCTTCCAGCCCGATTTGCGGGTTCAGCACGCCGCCCCCATCTTCGCCCTCTTCCGCATCGGGTTCGAACCGCAGCGCGCCGTTGGGGACCAGCATCCGCGCGCCGGTGCTGGCGGTCGCGATGGTGGCGGTCGCGGTCATGCCTGGACGCAGCAGACCGCCGGCATTGACGACGGACAATCGCGCCTCGTAATCGACCACCGCCCCGCCGCCCGGCGTGGCCCCGCCCGCCGCCTGTTCGCTGGCGGTGTTGCTGGAGGCGAGATCGACGCGTTCGACCGTGGCGGGAAAACGCCGCCCGGGATAGGCATCGACATTGAACGTCGCGCGCTGACCATCCTCGATCTGGCCCACATCCGCTTCGTCGATCGATACGCGAAGTTGCATCGCACCCAGATCTTCGGCGAGCACGAACAGGGTCGGCGTGTTGAACGACGCCTGCACGGTCTGCCCCGGCTCTACCCGCCGGGCGAGCACGATGCCCGATATGGGCGATCGGATAACCGCACGGCTGCGATTGGTCAGGCTGGACGACAGCGTCGCTTCCGCTGCCCGGACATTGGCAATGGCGGATGCAACGGCGGCACGGTCGCGCGCGACATTCGCCTCGGCCGCCTCCAGTTCCGATCTGGACGGCACTTTGCCCCCCGACACACGGTACACCTCGCGCAGGCGATTGAGCTGCGCGGTGTCGACATTCAGTCCCGCCCGTGCCTGATCGACCGCCGCCTTCGCCGCGTTGAGCTGCGCGCGCGACTGGGTGATCTGATCGTCAATGATATCGGTGTTGATTTGCGCCAGCACCTGCCCCTGCGACACCCGGTCGTTCACATCGACCATGATGCGGTCGATCCGGCCGGACACTTCGGATCCGACCTCCACCTGGTTGGTCGGGCGCAAATTGCCGGTGGCAGTCACGGTCAGGTCGAGCGACGCGGTCACTACCTCCGCGGTCACGTAATCTGGACCGCTATCGTCGCCGCTGCATTGCGCGATGGCCAGCACCAGCGCGAGCAGGATGATCGCGGGAACCCAGAACTTGGCCCATCGGCGCCAACGCGGCTTGCGGGTCTCGCCCAGAAATTCCTCAACGCTTTGGTCGGACGTGCCCGCCATGTCGTCACTCATCGATCATTCCCCGTTTGTGCGATTGGCGCGATCATGGGCGCGATCGGCGCGAATTCCCCGGGCGACCATCCGCCACCCAAAGCCTGCGTCAGCCTTACGAAAGCCAGCGCCCGCTGCGAATCTGCCGTCACCAGCGACTGGCGCGCGGACAGCAACTGGTTCTCGGCCGTCAGCAGGATCTGAAAATCGACCAGCCCCGCCTGATATTGGCTGCGCGCGAGAATGGCTGCGTTTTCGGCGGCTTCGCGCGCTTCTTCCAATATCAGCCGCCGTTCGCGCGCGGTCGCGAAATCGACCTGCGCCGTTTCGACCTCTTCCAACACCTGAAGAATGGTCCCGCGATAGGCGGCGAGCGAACCGTCCGCCTGGGCCTGCGCGCTGGCAATCTGCGCGCGCGTTCGCTCACCGTCGAAGATCAGTTGCGAAATACCGGCGAACAGATTGCCGGTGATGATGTCGAACAAGGTGCCGACGCCCAGCCCGCCGGTGCCGATCGTGCCGTTCAATCGCAGCGCGGGCAGCAATTGCGCGCGCGCCACGCCGATGCGGGCAAGGTCGGCGGCCAGGATGGCCTCCGCCCCGCGCACGTCCGGGCGGCGCTGAATAATGGCGGCAGGCACGGCAAATCCCAGATCGCGGGGCGGATCGGGGATGGCGGCGGGCGGGGTCAGCAGTGCCAGCACGCGGCCGGGAGGCTCCCCGATCAGGGTGGAGATCGTGTTGGCCGTCGCCGCAAGATCGCTTTGCAGGGCGGGAATACTGGCGGCGGTCTGCGCGCGCTGCACCCGCGCCTGTTCGACATCCAGACTGGAAACGAGCCCCGCCTGCAACCGCCACCGCGCGATCTGCAGATTGTCGTCCTGATTGGCCAGCGTGTCGCGGGCAATCGCGATCTGTTGCGCGATGCTGCGGGCGGATATGGTCGAGCTGGCGACGTTGCCCACGATCAGACGCTGCAGATCGGCGAGGGAATAGCCGGCCGCCGCCAGGTCGGCGCGTGCGGCATCGACCGATGCGCCGATGCGGCCGAACAGATCGACTTCCCAATCCGCATCGGCGCCCACCGTCACATTGAAATCATCATCCGCGAAATCGCCGAAATCGCGGCGCAAGCCGCCTGTTCCCGATATGCTGGGCAGCAATCCGGCCCGCGCCGCCGCAACGCCCGCCCGCGCCCGGTCCAGCCGCGCCGCAGCCTCCGCCAGATCGAGATTGCCGGCCTGCGCCTGCACAATGAATTCGGTGAGCAGCGGATCGTTCAGCAACCGCCAATAATCGGATATGTCGGCGGACGTGCCTGCGGACGGAACCGACCATTCGGGCGGCACGGACACGCTGGGTGCGGCAATCGGTTCGATCTGCCCCGGCAACGCCGCGCAACCACTCAACAGGGTCGCGATTGCCGCCGATCCAAGCAGGCGGCCGCCCCGCCTTTGTCGCATGCTCCCCAACCGCACTCTCGATCCCCTCCAACCCACGACGCACAGCCATACGGCGTTACGTTCACGCCTCAATCATAAGGTTCTTATGAAGAGACGAAGCATCGCATCGACCAACCGCCGATGGCAACCGATCGGCGATCAGCCTTTCAATCGCGCGATCATCGTCTTGAACCCCGCTTTCTGACCCGTCGCTAGCAAGCTGGCCCGGAACAGGCGCCCGAGATACACGAACTCCAGCACGATGAAACCGGCCAGCATCAGACCCGAACCGATCAGTTCCCACGCTTCGATCCCCGCCCCCAAACGGGCCAGCACGGTGAACGGTGTCCAAAGCGGTATCCAGGTCAGCACGTGAACCAGGGGCCCCGTATTATCCAACAGGATCGCCTGCAGCACCAGAGTGACGGGCAGCAGGATCGCGAACAGGATCGGCATCAGGAAACCCTGCGCCTCGTTCATGGTATCGCTCATCGATCCGATCGCCAGGAATATGATCGAAACGGCGATATAGCCGGCGATGAAGAAATAGATGATCGCCAATATGATCCCCGGATCGGAAATCGGCTCCAACGCAGGTCGGATATAATCGGCGACCATGCCCTGGGTAGTGAACACGATGATCCCGGCGCAGATCGCCCAGAACAGGATCATGGACAGGCCGACGGCGACCGTTCCGATCAGCTTGCCCCACATCAACTGGTCCGCCCGCACGCAGGCGAGCAGCGATTCGATGAGCTTGTTCGACCGTTCTTCCACCGAACTTTGCAGCATCCAGCTTCCCGAAAGCACCAGACTCATCATCAGGATATACGCCAAGGCAAGCGGAATGATGGACCGGACCAGCAACGCTTCCCTCGCACCATCGCCGGGCGGCGGGGTGGTTACCGCGATCGCAGGCTGCGCCGTCTGGACGGCCGCACTGGCATCCGCGGATACCCCTTGGTCCGCAAGCAGACGATTGCGCAAATCGACCGTCAGCACGTCCTGCAACGTCTCGACGAAGCTCAATCGCGGGGTATCGTTGGACCATAGGCGCACCACCGCCTGCTGCGCATAATCCGCGCCGATCAGAACCACGTAATCGGCGAGCGCTTCGCCCTCGTCGGGATCGATGGCCGCATCGACTTGCGTTTCCCAATCGCTGTCCTGCGCCTGTGCCAAGGCGGCGGGGGGTTCGATGAATTTATAATTCACCGGCGGCAGCTCGTATTCGGGCGTGCCGTCTTCGACAATTCCGGCGATGCGTTCACGCGCGGCGTCTATCCCGCCGGCTTCGCGAAAGGCGGCGACGTCGGCATCGGTGTACCAGCGATCGAACTGCGCCCAGGGTGCATCGGGATCGGCCCGTTCGAGATCGTGGCGACGGACGTATTTTGCAAAACTCGACAGGTTGGCGCGGTCCTGCTCGATGGCGAATTTTCGGGCGATCGCATCGGCCGTCCCTCCGTTCGCACGATCGACGATCATGACTTTCGTCGCGTCGTCATCGTCGAGCGTGTCGGCAAAAAGCGGTCCGACCAGAAGGGCGAACGGTATGAGGAGCAGTGTGAGCCAGAAGCTCTTCATCGAAACGATCTGCCGGAATTCCCGGGCGGCGACGATCAGGATGTTGTTCATGCTTCGACCCCTTCGTCGCCGACCAGTCGGACGAACACTTCGTGAAGGCTTGCGCGCTGTTCTTCGAAACGCCGCAAAGGCAGACCCTGCGCCGTGCACCGTTCGAGGACCGTACCGGCGGAGGTGTCCGCAGCAAGCTCCAGTTCCCAGCTGCGCCATCCCTCGTCCAGGGTTTCGACATGTCTGGCGGTTGCCACGCCGGCAACGCTTTCGATGCCGTCCCCCGCCACGACCGATATGCGCGAGGGCAGGCGGTTGCGCGCATCGTCAAGCGTGCCTTCGAACCGCTTCTTGCCCTTGCTGATCAGCAGCAATCGGTCGCACAATCGCTCGGCATGTTGCATGACATGGGTGGAGAACACCACAGCCGCGCCTTCGCCCGAAACGCGCAGGATCTCGTTTTCGAGCAATCCCTGATTGACCGGATCCAGTCCCGAAAACGGTTCGTCGAGCAGCAGAAGGCGGGGCCGATTGACCAGCGCCGTGGCCAGCTGAACCTTTTGCGCCATACCTTTGGACATATCGGAAATATTCGATTTGGCACGGTCGCCCAGACCAAATCGTTCGAGCAGTTCGATCCCGGTTTTGCGGGCAGCGGTTTTTTCCACCCCCTTCAACCGCGCGAAATAGACGATCGTGTCGATCGCGCTCATATTGCCGTAGAGCCCGCGCTCTTCCGGCAGAAAACCGATACCGGCCGCATTGTCGCGATCCGGCGTGTCGCCCAGCACAGTGATGGTGCCGCTGGTTGGACGAATAATATCCAGCACCATGCGCAACGTCGTGGTTTTGCCGGCACCGTTCCCGCCCAGGAAGCCGTAGATTTCGCCGGCTTCCACCGCGAAACT
>JBASAR010000143.1:0-15016 GCA_049650705.1 Pontixanthobacter sp.
AAACGCCAGCACCAGCGACGGGCAATGGCCTGCATATAAAGTGGGCCGAACCGATCGAGCGCGGCGATCAGCGGCGGCGCATCGCAGCCGAGCCGCAACGCGACCGCGAGCTGTGAGCAATTCCAGTGCAAGGCTTCGGGCTGCCGACCGAAGGCGTAGAGTCCACCATGGTCGAAATAGGCGGCGGTAAACGTCGCGTCCCAGCGCGGCAGCCACCGCCAGGGGCCGTAATCGAAACTCTCCCCGCTGACATTCATGTTGTCGGTATTGAGCACCCCGTGGACGAAGCCTGCGACCATATAACTCGCAGCGAGATCGGCCATCCGTTCGACGACCTGATGCATCAGCCGCGCTGCGGGCTGTTCGCGTCCGGGTGCATCGACCGGCGCTTCTGGTCCGGGAAACTGATCGAGACAGTAATCGATCAGCTGCCCCATGCGATCGGCCTCTTCCAAGGCGAGCAAACGCTGGAAGGTACCGATACGTATATGCCCGTGGCTCAAACGAACCATCACGGCGGACCGGGTGGGCGACGGTTCGTCCCCTCGGGTCAGGGCCTCCCCGGTTTCGATCACCGACAGGGTGCGCGATGTATCGACGCCCAGCGCTTCCAGGAATTCGGTTGCGAGTATCTCGCGCACCGCGCCTTTCAGCGTCAGCCGGCCATCGCCCGCCCGGCTGAACGGTGTCCGGCCCGACCCTTTCGTGCCGCAATCGAGCAACCGCCCCGTGCCATCCCGCATTTGGGCGAACAGGAACCCGCGACCGTCGCCGATATCGGGGTTGTAATGGCGGAACTGATGGCCGTGATATTTAAGGGCGAGCGGGTGCGGCAAATTGTCGGGCAGGGGCGCGAACCGGCCGAAATGCCGTATCCATTGCGCATCGTCGCAATCCGCCAGCCCGATGGTGTGCGCCGCGCGATCGTTGCGAAACCGCAGCGTCGTTTCAGGGAAGGACGCGGCCTCCACCTCGACCCCCATCCATTCGGCCAACGGCGCGATGGCGGGGTCGGGGCGGTAGGCAATGTCGGATGTCCGAATGTGCGGTGTATCGTGCGGGGCGTCTTGTGATTTGGGCGGCATCGCGCGATAGTGGCCACGGGCCGGATCAGTTGCAAGTTCCGTCAAGCCGTCATCGAGACGAGGGGACATACGATCGACACCGATACCGATACGAACGCACAGGGCTGGACCGATCGTACCTGGCAAAGCCCGGACGGGCTGACGCTGTATTTCCGCGACTATGCGGGCGGCGCGGTCACCGACCGGCCCCCGATCATCTGTATGCACGGGCTCACCCGCAATGCCCGCGACTTCGCCGAATTGGCGGAGCGGCTGGCGGGGGAATGGCGGGTGATCGTGCCCGACATGCGTGGGCGGGGCGAAAGCGATTATGCGGACGATGCCGCGACCTATAACCCGCTGGTCTACGTGCAGGATGTGGAAGCCTTGCTCGAACAGGAAGGGATCGACCGGTTCGTCGCCATCGGCACATCGATGGGCGGATTGATGACCATGATGCTGGCGATGATCGACGCGGATCGTATCGCGGGCGCGGTGCTCAACGATATCGGGCCGGAAATCGATCCGGCGGGTCTCGACAGGATCAAGAATTACGTCGGTCAGAGCCGCAGTTACCCGTCCTGGATGCACGCGGCGCGCGCGCTGATGGATGTGCACCAGCCGTCGCATCCGACTTTCACGATCGACGACTGGCTGGCGATGGCGAAACGCAACATGTCGGTGCAGCAGAACGGGCGGATCGGTTTCGATTACGACATGAGTATCGCCGAACCGTTCAATACCGCCGACGGCGCCGCCCCGCCCGATCTATGGCCCGCGCTGGAAGCTCTGGCGGGTCGTCCCGTGCTGCTGATACGTGGGGCATTGTCCGACCTGTTCTCGCCATCGACGATGGAGGATATGCACCGTCGCCTGCCCGGATCGGTCATGGCGACCATTCCCGAAGTCGGTCATGCGCCATTATTGACGGAAGCGGACGCCGTATCGGCGATCGACGCGTTTCTCCGCAAACTTGCATGATGGTGCCAGCGGCGCCGGTTCCCACAATTCTCCATCTGCATTCGACCTTCGCCGCGGGCGGCAAGGAATTGCGATCCGTGCAGCTCATCAACGCGTTCGGGCAGTCGGCCGACCATGCCATAGTGTCCGCCGACCCGGCACGTATGGAAGCGGCGCGTCTAATTTCACAAGATGTAACAGTGGCTTATATTACGAACTTCCCATCGCTTCGGGGGCGACCCGGGTTGCGGCGGCTGGCCGCGATAGCGCGCGCGATGGCCGATTACGATCTCGTCTGCACCTATAATTGGGGTGCGATGGATGCGGTGATGGCCCATCGTATTTTCGCCACCCGATATGGCCTGCCGCCGCTGATCCATCACGAAGACGGCTTCAACGAAGACGAATTTCTCAAACTGAAACGCCGCCGCAACTGGTATCGGCGGATTGCGCTCAAAACTGCGCACCGTCTCATTGTGCCGTCGCGCACGTTGGCGGCGGTGGCGCGCGATGTATGGCGGCAACCCGACGAACGGCTCGCGCGCATCGGCAATGGCATCGCCGTCGATGCGTTCATGCAGCCGCCGCAGCCGGGCATCCTGCCCTTGCCTGCCAAACGCGAAGGCGAATATTGGGTGGGCACGCTTGCCGGGTTGAGGAAGGTCAAGAACCTCCCGCGTCTGGTTCGTGCCTTTGCCTGCCTCCCGGCAAACTGGAAGTTGGTCATCTTGGGCGAGGGGCCGGAGGAGGAAGCGATCCGATACGCAGCGGAGCGTGCGGGCGTGTCGGACCGGGTGCATTTGCCCGGCTTCCATGCCGATCCGGCACGATATGTCGGTGCGTTCGATATCTTTGCGCTGTCGTCCGATACGGAACAGTTTCCGATCTGCGTGGCGGAGGCGATGGCCGCCGGGCTCCCCATCGTGTCGCCTGCCGTGGGCGATGTGCCCGACATGGTCGGCGATACGAACGTGCCGTTCATCGTTCCACGCGGGGTCGACGATGCGCTGTCGGCGGCCTTGTCGCACCTCGCCATCGACGGCGAATTGCGCGCGATTATCGGCCGCGATAACCGGCACAAGGCCGCCGCCGAGTTCGGTGAAGCGCAGATGACCGCGCAATATCGGCGGCAATATTGGGGCGCGATGGAGGCGGCCGATGCTTCATCACGCGTTCACGGCATGGGCGGCAGTCCGGGGACATAGGGCGACAGCGCAATTGCATCGCCGCCGCCATCGGCTAAAGACCCGCACGAGCCCCCTTCACGCAGCGACAATGGGAAGCGCCCCCGTGGCCCGAACACCTTCTAACACCCCGACCAAAATTCCGGTAAAGTCCGACAAGAAACGCGAGCGGGCCGCTGCCGCCGACGATGTTCTGGCGCGCGAGGTGGACGAGGCGGTGCGGCAGGATCAGATGTCGGACATGATGGGCCGCTACGGCAAGCCCGTTTTGGCTGGAGTGGTTCTCGCATTGATCGCGCTGGCGGCCTATCTGTTCTGGAATTCCCGGCAGGAAGCGGCGTTGGAACGCCAGTCCGAAACCATCATCGGCGCGCTCGACCAGATCGAGGCGGGCGATCTGGAAAGCGGCAGCACGGCCCTGGATCCGATCGCGCAGGATGGCACCGGCGGTGCGCGTGCGGCCGCCTTGATGTTGCAGGCCGGTATCGCGCAGGAACGCGGCGATGCCGAACGTGCCGCCGAATTGTTCGGCATAGTGGCGAACGATGGCGATACGCCCGTCGGCTTCCGCGATCTGGCAATCGTGCGCGAAGTCGCTGCGACGTTCGATACGCGTAAACCGGCCGACATCATCGCGCGGCTGCAGCCGTTGCTGGACCCCGCCAATCCGTTTTTCGGAAGCGCAGGCGAAATGGTGGCCATGGCCTACCTCGAACAGGGCAAACGGCAGGAGGCGGGCGACCTGTTCGCGCAGATCGCGAAGGCGGACGATGTTTCCGAAAGCCTGCGTTCGCGTAGTCGGCGCATGGCCGGCCTGTTGGGCGTGGACGCGATCGTGGATGTCGACGAGGTTCTGGCCGAAGTGGCGCAGAAAACGGCGCGCCCTGGCAATCCGCAAGGGGGCCCGCCCCCTGCTGCGGCCCCGGCAACGGCCCCCGGTTCGGACCCCGGTTCGGCCCCCGGTTCGGCAACACGATAAACCGCTGCGGATGCACGCGGCAAACCTGATATGAGGATGGAGTGATCCGATGAGCGGTAGCATAACGATCAAGGCGACGCGGCTTCTTCTTGCAGGAACGCTGCTCGGCAGTCTGGCGGCCTGCAATGGCGGTCTGTTCGGGGGCAGCGATGCCAAGACCACACCGACGCTGGGCGAACGCAAGCCGGTTCTGTCGCGTATCGAAAGCGGAGTTACGGTCGATCCCGCGTTGATCGGCACATCGGTGATACTTCCCCCTGCCAGCGCCAATACGGACTGGGCGCAGACCGGCGGCAGCGCGAGCAAATCGACCGGACATCTGGCGCTTGCGGACAATCCGGCGAAAGTATGGACTGCGCGCATTGCGGGCTCCACCAACCGCCGGCGTCTGGCGGCGGCCCCCGTGGTGGGCGGCGGCAAATTGTTCAGCGTGGATACCGCAGGCGTAGTCCAGGCGTTCGACGCGCAGAGCGGGGCACGCAGCTGGACTCACCGGATGCAGGTCGATGACGGGTTGCGCAGCTCCGCATTCGGCGGCGGTGCGACTTTCGATAGCGGCCGCGTCTACGCGACCAACGGTATCGGCGACGTGGTCGCTCTGGACGCCGCGACCGGGGCGGAGATATGGACGGCGAAACCCGCCGGCCCGCTGCGCGGATCGCCGACGGTGGCGTTCAATTCGGTGTTCGTGATGACGCAGGATAATCAGATCTATTCGCTCGACGCGACGGATGGCACGACCCAATGGCAGGAATCGGGTGCGACGGCACAGGCCGGCGTATTCGGCGTGGCGGCCCCGGCGGCGGGGCAGGGTTCCGTCGTCGCAGGCTACAGCTCGGGCGAACTGGTCGCCTACCGGTATGAAAACGGGCGCGTATTGTGGTCGGACGCCCTGGCGCGCACTTCCATCTCGACCGAGGTCGGCGCACTCACCGATATCGATGCCGACCCGATCATCGATCAGGGCCGTGTCTATGCGTTGGGGCAGGGCGGCCGGATGGCGGCATACGAATTGGTGACGGGGCAGCGGATCTGGGAAATTCCGGTCGCCGGCATCTCTACCCCGGCGATCGCGGGCGAATGGATTTTCGCGCTGACCGACGATGCCCGGCTGCTCGCCATCGCGCGATCCACCGGCAAGATACGCTGGATCACGCAGCTGCAGCAGTTCCGCGATGTCGAGGATAAGGAAGGCGCGATCTTTTGGACCGGGCCGGTGCTGGCCGGCAATAACCTGTGGGTCGCGAGCACGCGCGGCGCGGTGTACAAGATCAGCGTGGGGGAGGGCACGGCCAGCCTCTATCGCGATCTGGACGCGTCGGTTTCGCTTGCCCCCATCGTCGCCAACCAAACGCTGTATATTCTCGACGACGACGGTACGATCCACGCCTTTCGATAGGGGTTTGGACGGTCGGCGCGCGGTGGAGCTTACCCGGCTCTTAACCCTTTACGAATAAGCGGCCTGCATGGATGCGCGCCAGCCCCCTCATCGGCCCACGCCCTCGCAGTCACGCGCCGGACCACCGCCGACTAGCGACGTTTCGGGGGCGATCGGGCTGGTCGGATTGGCTGGGCTGGCGGCGTGGGTCCTCATCTGCCGGTCCTATCCCCAGTTCGCCGAACTGTTCGATTGGGCGGGCCCGCGCGAACGGATGAGCGGGCCTTATGCAGCGCTCGCCGCATTGCTGTTCACAAGCGTGCCGATGGTGGCGTGGTCGGTCATCGCCGACAAGGTGCACCGCCGCGCATCGACCGGCATCGACTGGTCGAACCCCCGGCCCATCGGCGAAATCCTCCCCATATCGAAGGTGAAGATCCTTGGCCTGTGGGCCACCTGGGCGATCCTAGGTTTCCTTTATTGCGTGGCACGCTGGTACTGGAGCGGGCAGTATCTGTTCGCGATGGAGGTCATCGGGTTCGCGGCGATACCGCTCGTCATCCTGTCGCTGCCCTATGTCCTGTGGGTCGACCGCGTCATGATCGACCCGCGCGACCATGCCTGGCATTTCGGTGCGATGCTGCTGGGGAGGCCGCACGACATCGAAGCGGTGAAGACGCACTGGCGCGCCTGGATTATCAAGGGGTTCTTCGGCGCCTTCATGATCTCGATCCTGCCCGCCGGGTTCGCCGCCGTCGTCGATGCCGATCTGGCCGATGTGACACGCGATCCGGTGCGCTTCGGCCTCACGATGATTGCATTGCTGTTCGTGATCGACGTGCAGATCGGCACCGTCGGCTACCTTTTGACCTTGCGACCGCTCGATGCCCACATACGCAGCGGCAATCCGTTTCTGTCGGGCTGGCTGGCGGCGCTTATCTGCTACCCCCCGCTGGTTTTCGCATTCATGGGGACGAACGGAATGATCGCGTATGAGGTCAATACCGCCGGCTGGACCCATTGGTTCGCGGGCAGCGGCGCGATGCTGTGGATGTGGGCGGGATGGCTGATCGTCCTGACCGGCATATATGCCTGGGCGACGGTCGTGTTCGGCATCCGCTTCTCCAATCTGACCTATCGCGGCGTCATCACGAATGGGCCGTATCGCTACACCCGGCATCCGGCCTATCTGGCGAAAAACCTGTTCTGGTGGTGCGCGACGCTGCCGTTTCTCGTCACCGGCAATTCGATGGTCGACATCGTTCGCAACGTATTCTTCCTAGGCTGCGTCAGCGCCATTTATTATTGGCGCGCGCGGACGGAGGAGGCGCATCTGCTGCGCAGGGATGCGCGCTATCGTGCCTATCACGCATGGATGGCGCGCCATGGGGTCGTCACCAGCCGCCTTGCGAGATTGGTTCGGTATGTGCGCCACCCGCGGGACAGCGCGCTACCTGCCGAATAGAACCGCGGTTAAAAACTGTATCGGTAGACGCGCGACACATCGCCGCCCCATTCGTTATGATACCGGTCGAGCAATCGCTGGGCGGGGACTTTTCCGCTGGCGACGATTTCGTCCAGCGTTTCGAGGAAGCCGGTTTCATTGTCGCCGCCCTGACCCAGCCGGGCGCGCGCGGATAGCCCGGCCCGTGCGATCTTCAGCACCTCGGCCCCAAGGTCCCGCAATGTACCGCCGCCCGGTATCGCCGCATCGAGCGCCAGTTTCGGTACGTCGCTCCGCAACGCCTCGCGCTCTTCCATCGTCCAATCCTTGACCAGATCCCACGCCGCATCGAGCGCGGCGGAATCGTACATCAGGCCGACCCAAAATGCCGGCAAAGCGCAGATGCGGCTCCACGGGCCACCATCGGCACCGCGCATTTCGAGGAAGCTTTTCAGGCGCACTTCGGGGAAGGCGGTGGACAGGTGGTCCCACCAATCGCTCTGCCGTGGTTTCTCGCCCGGCAGGACCGAAAGATTGCCGTCGAGAAAATCGCGGAAGCTCAACCCCGCCGCATCGATGTATTGGCCATCGCGAAAGATGAAATACATCGGTACGTCGAGCATGTAATCGGTCCAGCGTTCATAGCCGAAACCGTCTTCGAACACGAAGGGCAGCATGCCGGTGCGGTGCGGATCGGTGTCGGACCAGATATGGCTGCGATAGGACAGATATCCGTTGGGCTTGCCTTCGGTGAACGGCGAGTTGGCGAACAGGGCGGTCGCGAGCGGCTGCAGCGCCAGGCCGACGCGGAATTTCTTCACCATGTCGGCTTCGGATGAGTAATCGAGATTGACCTGGATGGTGCAGGTTCGCAGCATCATGTCGAGGCCCAGTGTGCCGACGCGCGGCATGTGCCGGCGCATGATGTCGTAGCGGCCCTTTGGCATCATCGGCAGTTCGTCGCGAGTCTTGTCGGGCCACATGCCCAGGCCCAGGAAGCCGACGCCGCAGGCTTCGCCCACTTCCTTCACCTGTGTGAGGTGCCGGCCGGTTTCGTTGCAGGTTTCGTGCAGGCTGTCCAACGGCGCACCCGACAGTTCCAGCTGTCCCGCCGGTTCCAGACTGACCGCGCCGTCTTCGCCTTTCAGCGCGATGATCTTCCCGTTTTCGGCGACCGGTTCCCAGCCGAACCGCTCCATATCGCGCAAGATGTCGCGGATGCCGCCATCTTCATCGTAGCTGGGCGCCCGGTGATCGTCGATCTTGTAGACCAGCTTTTCGTGTTCGGTACCGATGCGCCAATCGGCTTTCGCCTTTTCGCCCTGCTGCATCGGGGCGATCAGCTGGTCGCGGTGCTCGATGACGGGATCGTCCGATGCGTTGTCCTGGCGCGTGCTCATGACTGGCGCGGTAATCGCGGGAGGGGCGGTTTGCCAGTCATTTCCTCAACCCGCCGCACTATGCGCGGACGCCCAGTCGCCCGCCGTTCCCATCCATAAGGCGCAAGCCGCGATCGCCGCCGTTTCGCCGCGCAGGATACGCGGGCCCAGCGTGATGGTAATAACGGCGGGGTGGGCGACAAGCGCGCGCCGTTCGGCATCGTCGAAGCCGCCTTCCGGCCCGGTCAGCAGCGCGGCGGGGCCGGAATGGCGGGTGAAAATTTCCGCCGCCGGTTCGCCACCGGACTCGTCGCAGAAGAACAGCGTCCGCCCATCGGGCCAATCCGACAGCAGCGCGGTCAGTTTTACGGGTTCGGCAATTTCCGGCAATGCGGTGCGCGCGCATTGTTCCGCCGCCTCCATCACGATCGTGGCGGCGCGTGCGGGGTTCAGCCTGTCGGCGACGCATCGGCGGGTCGCCACGGGCACGATGCGGCGCACGCCGAGCTCGGTCGCTTTTGCGAGCACCAGGTCGTAGCGATCCTTCTTCAGCAAGGCGGGACATAGCCAGAAATCGGGCACCTGTTCGCGTGGACGCAGCAATCGAAGGGGGTTGAGGGTCACCGCGCGCTTCGTCGCGCTGTCGATCTCCGCCGCCCATTCGCCGGTGACGTCGTCGCACAGGATGACCGTGTCGCCTGCCTGTCCGCGCATGACTTTCGCCAGATAATGCGCTTGCCCGCCCGTGACCGTAATGCCGGCGCCCTCCTGGATTTCCGGGGTCACGAACAAACGCGGCGCGCTTTTGGGGGGCCAGGCAGGGGTGGCGGTCATCCGCTTTGCACTAGGCGTTTCGCGCGGTAGGAGGCAAGCATGGTCGACCCCGCCGCCACACCCGCCGCCACCCCCTCCTCACCTTCGCATACCGGCGCGGTCGTGCCCGACAGTCAGCACGGCGGTTTGGTCGCAAGATTGCCGGCGCGCGCGCGCGATCTGGCTCAGCTCGCGCGGTTCGACCGCCCGATCGGATGGTGGCTGCTGCTGTGGCCCTGCCTGTGGGGATTGTGGCTGGCGGGGGGCGGGGTGCAATGGGCGCTGGCCGCATGGTTCGTCGCGGGTGCCATCGCCATGCGCGGGGCGGGCTGCGTCTATAACGATATCGTGGATGCCGATCTCGACCGGAAAGTCGCCCGCACCGCGTCGCGCCCGGTGGCAAGCGGGCGGATCGGGCGCAAGCTGGCCTTCGGCTGGCTCGTCTTTTTGAGCCTGATCGGTCTGCTGGTGCTGCTGCAATTGCGGTGGGAGGCACAGCTGGTCGCACTCGCAAGCCTTGCGCTGGTCGCGGCCTATCCGTTCATGAAACGCATCACCTGGTGGCCGCAATTGTGGCTGGGGCTGGTGTTCAGCTGGGGCGTGCCGGTCGGTTGGTTCGCCATGCGGGCCGATCATTGGGACGCGCTGGCGGCGCTGTATGCCGGCACCGCGCTGTGGGTCGTTGGCTACGACACGATCTACGCGTTGCAGGACCGGGAGGACGATGCGCTGGTCGGCATCAAATCGTCGGCTTTGCGATTGGGCGGCCATGTGAAAGCGGGTGTTTCGCTTTTCTATAGTGCCGCGATCCTGTCCTGGGCCTTGGCATTTTGGTGGCTGCGGGCGGACTGGATCGCGCTTATGACGCTTTTACCCGTCGCTTTGCATCTGGGGTGGCAGGTCGCGACGCTGGACATCGATGCGCCGGGCAATGCGCTGGAGCGATTCCGCGCCAATCGCTGGGCCGGGGCGTTGATGGCGGCGGCCTGTTTCGTGACCGGCAATGCGGGGAGCTGAGAGTATATGTGCAACCTATATCGCATGACGCAGTCGGTGGACGAAGTCGCGGCATGGTTCGACGCGGTGAACGACGCGGGCGGCGCTAATTTCGGCAGTGAAATCTATCCCGGCTATCCCGGCACGGTGGTGGCGGACGGGCGGGTGCGGGTGATGAATTGGGGATTCCCTTTGCAACGTACCGGCGCGAAAGGGCAGGCGTTGAAACCCAAACCCATCAACAATGCCAGGACCGACAAGCTGAAATCGTTCTTCTGGCGCGACAGTTTCGAACAACGCCGCTGCCTCATCCCGGCAAGCGGATGGGCGGAGGCGGAGGGCAAGAAGGGCGCGATGACCCGCAGCTGGTTTTTCGTGCCCGATCGGCCGGTGTTCGCGCTCGCCGGCATTTGGCGATCGTCGGACGAATGGGGCGATAGCTATGCGATGGTGATGACCGACGCGGTCGGGCCGGCGGCGGAGGTGCATTCACGAATGCCGGTAATGCTGCACCGCGATGATTTCGCCTGCTGGACCGGGGGCGAACCGGCGGCGGCGTTCGATCTGTGTCGCGGGTGGGATGGTCCGCTTGGCATCGATCGCACGGATCAAAAATGGGCCCGGGAACGGGGCCGAAAACGCGACGGGTAGGGCGGGGTTAACTATCCACGCATACGCTGTCTTGTCGAATGCGCCCTAACGCGGTGGCATGTATTTCCATCGGACCAGCCCTGTCGCCGCCATCGCCATGGCCACCGTGTTCGCCGGCGCTTCCCCAATCGCGGCGCAGGAAACCGCCGATGGCAGTTCCGCCGCACGGATCGTGGAACCGATCCGCATCGCAAAGGTCAGCGATCTCGATTTCGGTACGCTGATCCCCAACGGCACAGGCGTGGGCCGGGTACGGATCCATGCGCGAACGGGCGCACGGCGGGTGAATGCGAATATCACCGAAATCGGTGGCGACGGTTTCGATCGCGCCGTCTTTACCGTGACCGGCGAGCCGCGCACGTTCGTCAATCTGACGACATCCACACCGGTGATTGCATTGAACGGCCCCGGCGCCCCGATGCGGGTCGACCGTATCATGGTGAACCGGAACAATGGCGGCCAGCGGAATTTACCGCAAACCTTTCGTTTGGGCCGCACCGGCGAAATGGAAGTCGGGCTCGGCGGACGACTGCGGGTGGCCAGCGATCAGGCGCCGGGTCGCTATAGCGGCACTTTCGACCTGATCGTTACCTACCAATAAGGCTACCACCCTTCCGGCCCCAGCGTGGGATCGAGATCGCGCGGCCGGGTGAAATGTATGAGCGCGCCGCAATCGGGTGCGAGTTGCGACCAATCGTCGATCGCCAGTTCGAACACGGCGAAACTGGCGGTCGGATATTTCGTCGCCGCCGCATCGAACAGGGCATTCTCGTTCGCGGGGGAGGTCAGCGCGAACAGCAATTCCTGCAGGCCCGGATTATGGCCGGCGACCAGCACCGCGTCGGCATGGCCGGCATGATCCTGTACCGTTTCGACGATGGTATCGACATTGGCGAGATACAGCCGTTTGTCGCCCACGGTCTGTACATCGGGAAGGGCGGCGGCCAACGTCTGTTGCACGCGTTCCGCCGTGCTGGCCAGCACCATGTCCCACCGCGTGTCGTAATCGAGAATATGCTGCCCGATCAGCGTGGCACCGCGACGCCCGCGATCGTTCAGACCCCGGTCGAAGTCGCGTGTGCCGACATCGTCCCAATCGGATTTGGCGTGTCGCAATAGGCCCAGTATCTTGGTCAAAAGGGTATGTGATCCTCGTCCAGTTGCAGCGCCGGTTCGGCAGCGGGCGGTGTATCGCAAACACCGTTGGCGACGCGTTGTAAAGCCTCTTCCAGCGTCAAGCGGATAACCGGCGTGCCGGGTGGGAAGGCGGAAAGCAGCCGGCTGGGAAACGCGGCCGATAGAACCACGAAATGCCCGCGATCATTGGCCGTGCGTATCAGCCGCCCGAACGCCTGTGCCAGCCGGGCGCGGATGATCCGGTCGTCATAGGCCCCGCCGCTGCCGTTATTGGCGGCACGCCGGGCGCGGTGGAGAATATTGGGCTTGGGCCAGGGCACCCCCTCCATCACCACGCAGCGCAGCGACCGGCCCGTTACATCGACCCCATCGCGCAGGGCATCGGTGCCGAGCAGGGACGCCTTGGGATCGTCGCGAAAGATGTCCACCAGCGTACCGGTATCGATCGGGTCGACATGCTGCGCGAACAACGGCAAACCTGCGCGCGCCAGCCGATCGGCGATGCGCCCATAGACCACGCGCAGGCGGCGGATGGCGGTGAACAGGCCCAGCACGCCGCCGCCCGCGGCCTCGATCATACGGGCATAGGCACCGGCCAGCGCGGACAGATCGCCGCGTTTGATGTCGGTCACGATCAGCACCTCGGCGCGGTTGGCGTAATCGAACGGGCTGGTTGCATGCGAAATCTGCGGGGCGACGTCGATATGCGGTGCGCCGCTGGCATCGATCGCGTGTTCCCAGTCCTCCCCCGTGGCGGTTCGGTCGGTCAGGGTGGCGCTGGTCAACATGACACCGTGCGACGGTTCCAGCACGACCTTGGCGAACGGTTTCATCGGGTCGAGCCAGCGGCGGTGGATGCCGATGTCGAATTCGCGCGCATCGGACCGGTCGACCGCCATCCAATCCACGAATTGCGGATCGCCCGGATTATCGCCATCTACGCCGCCTATCCGGTCGAGCAACGCCTCCCACGCCGCGATCAGATCGATCCGCCAGGCGAGCGAATGGCGTGCCCCTTCGATCCGCGCGCGACCCTGCGCATCGAGCCAGTCGGGCGCATCTTCCACGATCGCTTCCAACCGCACGGCCAGCTTGACCAGCGGATGGCGGATCGCGGCCATGGCGGATTGCGCCTGCCCCGCCGCTTCGACCAGATCGCCGGGAAGATCGGCCATCTCCGTCTCGATGCCGTAGCCCGCTTCCTGCCCGCCGCTTTCATCGCGGGCGTAAGTGGTCGCGCGCACAGCCGCGAACAGGGTTTCGAGCGGACCGTAGGCGGCGTTTTCGTTGAGCCGTTGCAGCCAGCCATCGGAGGGGAGCGCCAGAGCCGCGTGTGTCGCCGCGTCGATCGCTTCGCTGCCGCCCTCGTCATAGCTCGCGATATCGGCAAGGCGCGCGGCGAGGCCACGGCGGCGCCCCTTCGCATTGCGTTCCGGCCCGACGATCCAGCGGCGCAGCTCGATCGCCTCCTGCCCGGTCAACGCGGCGGCAAAGGTGCTGTCGGCGGCCTGAAAGACATGATGCCCTTCGTCGAAGATGATGCGCGTCGGGCGCTGCGCATGATCCCTTCCCCTTGCGGCATTGATCATCACCAGTGCATGGTTGGCGATGACTAGATCGGCCTGGGCGGAGGCGCGCGCGGCGCGTTCGATGAAGCATTTGCGGTAATGCGGGCATCCCGCATAGACGCATTCGCCCCGCTGGTCGGTCAGTGCCGCGATGCCGCGTTTGCGAAACAGCGTGCCGAGCCAGCCGGGCAGATCCCCGCCGACCATGTCGCCATCGCGCGAAAACGCCGCCCAGCGCGCGACCAGTTGCGCCAGAATGGCGGGCCGCCCGCCGAAGCCGCCCTGCATCGCATCTTCCAGATTGAGGAGGCAGAGATAATTCTCCCGCCCCTTGCGCACCACCACCGGCTGCGTCCCGTCGGCGCGGGTTTCGGGCCAGGCGCGCGCGCTTTCGGTGCGCAGCTGACGTTGCAAATTCTTGGTGAAGGTCGACACCCACACCGTCCCCTTGGCCGTCCCGGCCCACAAGGATGCAGGCGCGAGATAACCCAGCGTCTTGCCGATGCCGGTGCCGGCCTGTGCCAGCAAGACATGCGGACGCTTTTCACGGTCGCGCGGGGCGAACATGTTGGCGGTGGCCTTGGCGTAGGATTGCTGCCCCTCGCGCTTTTCGGCGGCATCTCCGGTGAGATGATCGAGCTGCGCGGTGACGTCCGCGTCGAGGATCGCGATCTGCGCGGGCTGCGGGCGTTCGGGTGCTTCCTCCCATTCGGGCAGCTTGGAAAACAGCCATTTCTCCGCGCGGTCGGGCTTTTCGACATGCGCAGCGAGAAATTGCGCCCACGGCCAGCGCAGCTTGGCGAGCGATTGCAGCGCGGACCATGCCCCCTCGCGCTGCGTCCAGTTCTTGCTTTCGCAATGCTCCAGCATCGCGCCCGTCGCCAGTTGCAGCAATTCGGGCACCGCATCGTCGCTGATCGGCACGGCAAGATCGAGCGCCTCCGCCAGCCCCTTGGGCGTCGGCACGCAGAACCGCGCGGGATACACGAACGCGAACAGTTCGAGGAGGTCCAGCCCCGACAGATCGGCATACCCCAGCCTGTTCGCTACCAGCGGCGCATTCAGCAGCAGCACCGGCGTATCCGACGCCGCGGTAACCGCCGCGCCCTTCGCAATGGTCTGCGTATCGCCGTTCGGCCCCTCACCCAAGCCACGCAGCCAGATACCCGCATGGCTGGCGTGCAAGGCGGGAAGGGGAAACGGCTGCGGCACTGCGGAATGCTATGGGAAGGGGGGAACGAAAAGTAAACATCGGGGGGAGGGGGGTGGACGGTTGGGGAGGCTCAATCCCGACTTATGTTGGCCGACATGGACCCATACCGGGTAGCGTCAGCTTACGACCCAATTGCAGACGTTCGCACGGCATGGCACCTAGAACGTCATGATTGCACTACGCCTCGTTTTAATCGCCCTATGGATCGTGCTCGCCGGATACACGGCGATTGTTGTCGCGAACTATGGCT
>JBASAR010000144.1:0-14213 GCA_049650705.1 Pontixanthobacter sp.
CGACACGGCCGGTCGTATTGCCGACGCCATAGATATCGTCGCCGATACGCGTCGTGGTCGTCGCGCCGTAGAGCGTTTGCAGCGCGAGAATATCCGCCACCATGGGGGTGATGACGAACGCCCGGTCAAAACCCTGATCGTTGAAGAAACTGTTCTCCCGCTGATCGAAATAGGACATGACCGTGGTTGCCCAGGAATCGTTCAGGTACTGCGCATCCTGTCCGTAATTCGCATTGCTGTTGTAATTGCCCGCATGGCCGAGGCCAAGGGCATGGCCGATTTCGTGCAAATAGGTCTGGAACGAATAGCTATCCAGCGTGGTGCCCTGGCTGGCCAGCCATCCGGTCGATATGTTCACGCGCGAACTGGTGATGATGTTGTCCACCCGTTCGGACGACGAAAAAGCGCCGTCTTCATTATCATCGAATATGATCCGCCCACCGGTTTCCACCTCGAAGAAACGAATACCCAGCGCGTCGCCCCATAATTCCAGTGCGTTGCGTGCCAGGAACCGCCCCTGATCGGTCAGTCCCGACACATTCACGGCCAGCACCCCGCCGGTCCGAACCGCGAATGCACGGCTGTCGTCCGGTCCACCCCAGAAGCCGTTGACGAGCTGATCGGCGATCTGATCGTTCGTGAATACGGCCAACGGTTCCGCAACGCTGGCAGTCAACCGGTAATCGCCAGCCTCGCTATCGACGTAGCTACCGACATCGACGTAATAGGTGCCGCTGGCCGAGGCGGTGAACCGCACCCCGGAATATGTACCGGCATTGTCGTCGTTGAACGCCAGCACATTGCCCGACGCGTCCCGCAGCGTCAGCGTGGTGTCGAAATCATTCGATCCGCCCGTCGCGCCGGTGGTGAAATTGTAGGTTTCGCCGGCCGTCAGTGTGACGGCGTACCAATCACGGTCGCCCGCTACACTCAACGTGCTTTGCACCGGATTCGCGCCGACGGTCAGGCTGGCGGTGGTCGCCGTGCTGCCCGCCACATCGTCACGCACGGGGCGGGAACTGGAAAGGAAGAAGGCGCCGATCGCGGATTGGTAACCGGTCACGTCGAGGAAATAGGTGCCCGCCGCCGCCGCGGTGAAGGTGATTTCGGAATACAGCAGTTGCGCTGCGGTGTTCGCATCATCGTTCGTCGCGATTGCGCGGCCCGACGAATCGCGCAGGGTCAGAATGCTGTCGGACAGACCGCCGCCGGGTAGATAGGTCGTGAACGTGTAGGTTTCACCGGCGGCCAATGTAATGCGAAACCAATCGCTGTCGCCCGCCGTGTCGATTGCGCCCACAGCGGGGGTTCGGGCGTAAGGCGCGCGATGGTCGACGTGCCGCCTGCAATTGTGTCTTCCGCATCGGTGCCCGTACCACCGGGCTGATACACTTTGCCATCGTCATCGTGCGCATGACAGGCCATGCAGCTGCAGCCATCGATGTGGTAATTGCTCTTGGTCGGGCTGCCGCCATCGGACAGTTGCGAACTGCCCGATTGCGAACCGACCAAATCGTCTGGCACCAGATAGGCGCCGAAACCGTCGGTATCACGCGACATGCGTTCGAAAATCATTATTGTCCGCCCCGTTCAATCGTGGAGTAAAGAAGAAAACCCGAAATACGCTGACAACGTTAATTCAAGTTTATGAGCATCCGCCCGACCGCATCGGCCAGCCGGTCGAGATCGGAACTTCGAAGCGGACAATCCATCACATCGATCGCCACCACGGGAAAGTCGGTTCCAGTGTCGACGCCGGTTTGGGAGACGCGGGCGGTCAGCGAACGCCCTTTCTGTACCTCGATCGCCATCGCGATATCGTCGGCACGGCCTTGCATTCCTGCTTCGTTCAACACGGCAGCGATCCGCGCGCGAAAATCGTCGCACATCTGCGTTTTCGAACCGCTTCCAGCGAGATATTCCGCGCCCCGAATGGTGCAGTCAGCCGACCGGTCGACCATCCCGTCGTTACCCACGCAGGAAGACTGCATCGAGAACGCCAGAAAGGCCATCGAAACCGTTCGCCACATATTCACCCAAACCCTTCTGCATGATCGGGGGCCCTTTGGAACGATCCTGTATTAACATGTGCTTACGCGGGTTTTTATACTCGCAATACATAAGCGGCGCCAATTGTTTCGTATGCGGTCATTGGCCCAATATTCGGCGGTACAGGGCAATGTAATCGTCCGCCATGCGTCGAACCGAAAAACGGTCCGACACGGTCTGGCGAATTCGGGCACGGTCCAGCGTCTCGGCGCGTTCGATCGCAACGACGGCGTCGCGCATATTATGGACCAGAAAACCGGTAACGCCATCCTCGATGATTTCCGGCATCGAACCGCGCGCATTCGCGATTACGGGGGTGCCGCAAGCCATGGCCTCCACCACCGAAAGGCCGAACGGCTCGTCGAAATTTATAAGATGAAGGAGCGCCCGCGCATGGCCCAAAGCCGTCAGGCGGCTTTCCCCGCCCACAGGTCCGTGAAACCGGATGGCGGGATCGGCGCAGGCGGGCTCGACATGCTTCCGGTGGTAGGCTTCGTCTTGCACCAATCCGTACAGATCCAGTTCCCGGCCGCTTGCGTGCGCGGCGGCAATCGCTTCCGCCGCGCCTTTGTCGGGATGGATGCGGCCGAAAAACAGCAGGCCTTCCGCCCCTTCGCGATCGAACGGGAAAGTTTCCACGTCGATACCGTGATGGATCGTCGCGGCGTAATCGAGGCGGGGGTGCCGGTCGGCATCGCTGATCGCGACGTAATGAACCTGTCCGTTGAAAGGCACATACATCGGCAGAATGCGGTCGGACGATAGGCCGTGGACGGTGGTCACGATAGGCGTATCGACCATTCCGGCAAAGGCATGGGCCGGAAAATCCGCCTGATTGTGAATGATGTCGAATGCGTCCGCGCGGCCGAAACAATGGGCGAGATGCCGAAACTCCCATACCTTCGCGTCGATGGCGGGATCGTCATTATACGGTGCCGGCACCACGGCGGACAGGTGCGCATCGGTTCGGCTGTCGCATGTCGCGAACAGGGTTACATCGACACCGCGTGCAACCAATGCTTCGGTCAGCAGGCTGGTGACGAGTTCCCACGGGCCATAGGCGCGCGGCGGCGTACGCCAGGCGATCGGGGCAAGCATGGCAATCTTCATCGACGGCCCCTATTGAATACACCTATCAAAGGTGAATCTTGCATCCGAAGCCGGGCGCTCGCGTTGGTAGATCGACATTTATATAACGCAAACATCAAGGTACCCGATTATGGCGACGATCGCGCCGCATCATCGTCTTTCCAGTCGCGTCGCGCAATCCCGGCCGGGCGTATTCGATTTCATACGCCCATCGCAACCGTCTGAGGCGCCGTTGCATATCGCGCTCATCGGCAATTATCCGCCGCAACGCTGCGGTCTGGCGACCTTTACCGCGGATACCAGACAGGCTTTGGACCAGCACGAAAGTGCGCCCCGTGTGGACACTTATATCCTGCGCGACGACGATGATTGCGTCTATGCTGACGACATAACCCATTTGATGCGACGGGGCGACCGGTCGGCCTATCGCAAGGCGGCGCGGCGTATCATGGCGAGCGGCGCGGACAGGGTTCTGGTCCAGCACGAATTCGGTATCTACGGCGGAGACGACGGCGCCTACCTCTGCGACCTGATCGAAGCGGTCGATGTGCCCGTCGCGGTAACCCTGCACACGATCTTGAAAGAACCATCCGCTGGGCAGGCCGAGGTCATGCGCCGTATCATCGCGGCGAGCGATGTCCTGATCGTAATGGCTGAATATGGCCGGGCCGTTCTGCAGAGCCATTACGGCGTGCCCGAGGGGATGATCGCGGTCATCCCGCACGGCATTCCCGATTTCGATTACCAAACCCCCGATGCGGCGAAACCTGCGCTTGCCCTCGAAGGGCGTCAGGTAATTCTGACTTTCGGCCTTCTGTCGCCGGACAAGGGCATCGACCGCATGGTAGAAGCCATGCCGTCGATCGTACGCGAAAATCCCGATGCGCTGTATATCGTGCTCGGCGCGACGCATCCCAATCTGAAGGCGCGGGAGGGTGAAACACTGCGTACGGCACTGCAGGAACGCGCGCAGGATTTGGGGATGCAGGATCATATTCGCTGGATCGATGCTTTTGTAGAGACGGACGAACTCATCGCCTATCTCCGCGCTGCCGATGTATATGTGACGCCCTATCTCAACCCGATGCAGATCACTTCGGGCACCTTGTCCTATGCCGTCGGCATGGGAAAACCGGTTGTCTCGACCCCCTATATCCATGCGAGCGAATTGTTGACCGAAGGCAACGGAATTATCGTCCCGTTCCAAGACGAAGCAGCTCTGGCGCAGGTCATCGGTGGTCTGTTGCGCGACGATTATCGCCGGAACGCGATGGCCCGCACCGCCTATGCCCGCGGGCGCAGAATGGTATGGGATCGCTGTGCCGATGCACTACTTGAGCGTATTCGGGTAATCCAAGACACACAAATGGCGGCGGGCAACACAACGGCAGCCCGCATGGCATGACCACCGATGGGGGGCGGGGCTGGGCGGCGATGGACCGGCTGACCGACGATACGGGGATCGTTCAGCATAGCCGGTTTGCCGTGTTGGACCGGAACCATGGATATTGCATCGACGACAATGCCCGCGCGCTTATGCTGGTGGCAATCGCCGACGATCTACCGGCGGAAGTATGCGTCCGATATGGGCTGATCTACGCGGCGTTCGTCCAACATGGATGGAACGACACGACTGGCGCGTTCCGAAACTTCATGGGTTGGGATCGCCGTTGGCTCGAAGATACGGGATCGCTCGACAGCAACGGTCGCACCCTGTGGGCTTTGGCAACGGCGGAAACCCGCTTTCCCGATAAGGGCGTACGCGATTGGGCGGCCACATTATTCGACCAGGTCGTCCGGCGGGTCGATCCGGAGACATCACCACGAACCGCCGCGTTCCTGATTTTGGCGATGGAGCAAAATGCGTCCGCACGCGGCGACAATGCGATTGCTCCGACACTGGTCGCGCGTTGCGGAAAGTATTTGCACGGATTGTTCGAACACCATGCCGCACCCGGCTGGCAGTGGTTCGAACCCTATCTTTCATACGACAATTACCGACTGCCCGAAGCGCTGATTGCCGCCGGCACCCTGTTGGATCGATCGCAATGGATAGAGACGGGCTGCGAAGCACTGTCCTGGTTGATCGCACGGCAGACCGGACCGAGCGGGGTATTTCGCCCGGTAGCGACCGAGGAGTTCGGCGTCATCCATGCGCCGCCCGCCCTCTATGATCAGCAACCCATCGAAGCGTGGGCGGCAATAGATGCTGCCATCGCCGTACAACGTGCGCGCCCCGACAAGCGCTGGATCGACCATGCGGAGGCCGCCTTTGCCTGGTTCACTGGCACGAACGATGCGCGCTCACCCATCGCGAACTCGGCAATCGGCGAATGCTTCGACGGGATCGGCGCGCAGGGCGTCAATCGCAATATGGGCGCGGAATCGGTGCTGGCGTGGCAATTCGCGCAGCGGCGGATAGAGGTTCTTCGGCGGCTTGACATTTGTTAGCCGATAGTTGTTGAGGGCGCGTTTGCGAATTCACCCCCGGCGCCCAAGGGTATCCCATGCCTCTTTCCCTACAAGACAGTGACATCCTGCTCCATGCGGACCCCACCAAGGTGCTGCTTCGGCCATTCGATCTGGCCTGGGAATCCAACAATGACGAACCCAGCCGCACCGAACGGCTGATCGCACAGATCATGGCGTTGACGCCCGACGAGGTGCAGATTGCAATCTACCGTGTGCATCGCGACTTCGAAGGGCGTCACGATCACGTGCGCGACATCTTCCTGCGCCGCGCCGCTGAGATTGCGGAACGCGCCGAGCTCGACATTACCGACTGGGATACGACCACGGTGGAGCTGTTGGGTTCGTATTTCTGTCAGGAATACAGCTACGCGTCGGCTGCGGTCACCAATCCCAGCGTGACGCTGCACCCCGATCAGACGGGCTTGTCGGCCGGGCAGCAACGCGTCTTGATCGCGATGCGGACGGTGGGGGAAGGGCACATCAGTTCGATCGCCTTTCGGGAAGGGATGGTTGACGATTGTGGTACGTTCACCTTGCAACCCGATCCCGACGTCTCGACCGCCGCCAGCTTTATCCGCGGGGCGCAGGACCAGCCGAACGAGGGCATCGGCATCGCCCGGCCCGCCTCCTGCTCGCTGTCCGAAACGGTGATCTTCCCCATGACATCCGCGCAGGCGGGGGGGATGGAGGATCTGCGCATCACACGGCTGATGGAAGATGATGGCAGCTTCTGCTGGATGGGCACCTACACCGCTTACAGCGGGCACGATATCCAGTCCGAAATGCTGGTCACGCGCGATTTCAAGACGTTCGATCTCACGCCTATGCGCGGCGATGCTGCCCGTAACAAGGGGATGGCGCTGTTTCCCAGAAAGATCGACGGGCAATATGCCATGATCGCGCGGCAGGATGGGGAGAACCTGTACTTCATCAAAAGCCCCGACCCCCTCGAATGGTCCGAAGGGGTTCGCATTCTCAGTCCCAAATTTCCCTGGGAGCTGGTCCAGATCGGCAATTGCGGCCCGCCCATCGAACTCGATGAAGGATGGCTGGTGCTGACCCATGGCGTTGGGGCCATGCGCCGCTATTCGATCGGCGCGGCATTGCTGGACAAGTCCGATCCGTCGCGCGTGCTGGGCCGGACCGCCAAACCGATCCTGTCGGCGGCGGAGGAACATCGCGATGGATACGTACCCAATGTGGTCTACAGCTGCGGTGCCATGCGCTGCGGCGACCGTTTGTTCATACCCTATGGCATCGCCGACAGTTCGGTCGGCTTCGTGTTCGCCGATCTGAAGGCGGTGCTGGCTTCGCTGGTCTAGGTCGGCTTTGTCGTCATACAATCAGGCGGTTCGATCCGCCTTGTCGCGCGCATTGGTGCCCTTGATCATGGCGCGCATCTCGTCCCACTCCGCATCGCCCAACGGCGACAGGGCGGCCCAGAAATTGCCGCCATTCGCCTGAAAGCCTGCACCATCGATGGCGATGGTCTGACCGTTCACGTAATCCGCGCCCGGCGCCATCAGGAACGCAGCGAGATTGGCGATCTCATGCATTTCGCCGGTTCGCCCCATCGGATTACCGGCCTTGCTCGATTGCCCTTCACCCCCGCCATTATTCGTCCCGGGCGACAGGCGTGCGCTCATACCGTCGGTCGGGAAGGCTCCGGGCGCGATCGCGTTGAAGCGAAGACCGTACCGCCCCCATTCGGTCGCCAGGCTTTGCGTCATGACGTTGATGCCGGCCTTGGACATGGCGGACGGCACGGTGAAGGCCGATCCGTTCCAAACCCAGGTGGTGAGGATCGACAGAAAATTGGCGCGTTTGCCTTCGGCGATCAGCCGCTTCCCGATATCGAGCGTGACGTAGAACGTGCCGCGAAACACGATGTCCGATATCGCGTTGAAGCCGTTCACCGACAGGTCTTCCGTCCGGCTGATGAAATTACCCGCCGCATTGTTGACCACCCCGGTCAGCGCGCCGCCACTCCAGATGTCGTCGACCATGGCGTGTATCGCATCCGGGTCGCGAATGTCGCATGGATGGCCGGTTACCGTGCCGCCGTAGCGTTCCATCAACGCATGCGCCGTATCGTCCAGCTTGTTCTTCCGGCGACCGCAAATGTGGATCTCCGCCCCCAGTTTGAGGAATGCTTCGGCCATCTCCCGGCCCAGACCGGTGCCGCCACCAGTCACCAGAATGCGTTGGCCCGCCATCAATCCTTCGCGGAACATCAGTTTCGATACATCCATATTCATCTCTCCCTTGTGTATCCTGCTACATCGCGCCGACCGCTTTGGCGACAGGGCGGGCCCGGCAATGCCGTAACGCGCCGATATTGCAGGCGGGCAGGGGGCCATGTACCGTTCGGACCTTCGGCAACGCGCATGTCTGTAATCGCCGAACGGAAGGGGGCGATGGTGTCGCGGTCGAATGGGCATAACAGGCGGGTGTCGCGATGATGGGATCGGTTGGGCGTCCGGATACGATCGAGATCGTGGAGGTCGGTCCGCGCGACGGATTGCAGAATGAAGACACGCTGATCTCGACAGCAGTCAAGGTCGCGCTTGTCCAACATGCGTTGGATGCCGGCGTTCGCCGGATCGAAGTCGCCAGCTTCGTGCACCCAGAGCGCGTTCCGCAGATGGCCGATGCGGAGGCGGTAGTGGCGGGCCTGCCCAATGACGACAATGCGACCTATATCGGCCTGTGCCTCAACACACGGGGTCTGTTGCGCGCATTGGCGACGCGTGAGGGCGGTGCGCGGGGCGTCGATCAGATCGGCTGCGTAACCGTCGCCAGCGATGCGTTCGGCCGCAGAAATCAGGGGCAGACGATTGCCGAGAGCGTGGCCGAAACGCGCACCATGCTGAAACTGGCGCGGGCGGAAGGTATCGCGGCGCAGGCCACCATCGCCGTGGCTTTCGGCTGCCCGTTCGAAGGGGAAGTCGCGCCTTCTACCGTCTTGGCTATCGCCGAAGACTGCCTGGCGGACGGACCGGTCGAGATCGCTTTGGCCGATACGATCGGGGTGGCGGTGCCGGCGCAGGTGGCAGCACTGTTCGAACGGCTGCGCGATGTTCTGCCAGCGCATATCAAGATGCGCGGCCATTTCCACGACACCCGCAACACGGGTATCGCGAACATATGGGCGGCTGTCGGGGCCGGAGCCGATACGATCGATGCATCACTGGGCGGGTTGGGCGGCTGTCCCTTCGCGCCGGGAGCGGCCGGGAACGTCGCGACGGAAGATGCTGTTTATATGTTTGCGCGATCCGGGATCGCCACCGGTCTCGACAGCGCGCGACTGCTGAAGGCATCGGCATGGCTGGCCGGCGTCATGGGTAAGACCTTGCCATCCAAATTGGCGCAGGCCGGGGGTTTTCCATAATGGGTAGCCACGCCGATATGCCTCTGCTTCCTTGTATCGCGGCAGGAACGGAACGGGGGGCGCATTACCGATGGAATGGCTGACATCCCTGTTCTGGGAAAATGCGTTGGGCGCCGTGTCATGGGCGATCCGCATCGGTGCCCTGCTGATCGTGCCATTTCGCCGTTCGGCGGCGGAGGCGCGCACGTGGTTGCTGGCGTTTTTCGTCGCGCCGGTACCGGCAATGCTGATCTATCTGGCCATCGGCCGTCCGGAACATTCCAAGAAGCGGCAGGCCTTGTTCGACGATCTTCCGCAGGTTCTCGAACGCGCTGCCGTCCTGTTGGGGCTGTCTGCCGGGCGTTTCGATACCGAGGTCCCTGCGAAAGCCGACGGTATCGCCGATCTCGCATCAGGCCTCGCCTCGCTACCGGCGCTACCGGGGAATGCGATCGAGCTGCTGCCCGATTATCAGGCCGTGATCGACCGGCTGGTCGCGGATATCGACGACGCGGCGCACCACGTTCACCTGCAATTCTATATCTTTGCCAGCGATGCGACCGGGCAGGCCGTCATGGCCGCCCTGTCCCGCGCCGAGCTACGGGGGGTCGAATGCCGCGTGCTGATCGACGCCATGGGTTCGTTCGGTTTCTCGCGCAAAACCGAACGCAATCTGGAAGCGGCGGGGGTCGAGGTAGAACGCATCCTGCCGCTCACCCGCCGTTGGAACGCATCGCGCATCGATCTGCGCAACCATCGCAAGATTGCGGTCATCGACGGGCGTATCGGGTACACCGGATCGCAGAATGTCGTCGATGCGCAAGTGTCCAAAGGTTTCGCGCATCAGGAACTGATGTGCCGGGTGCGTGGCCCGATCGTCGGGGCGCTGCAGATGGTCTTTCTGGGCGATTGGTATCTGGAAACCCAGCAGGAACTGGACGGCGACGAACTGTTCGCGATCGAACGCGGGGCTGGCGACACGGCGTTGCAGGTCCTGCCTACGGGGCCCGATTACGATACAGGGCGTATCGACATGGTATTCACCGAAATGATCTACGCCGCGCGCGAACAGGTCGTGATCGCCACGCCCTATTTCATTCCGAACGAGGCTTTGTCGCAGGCGCTCAAAACCGCCGCCGCGCGGGGGGTGGAGGTAACGCTGATCTTGTCGCAACGGCTCGACAGCCGGATCGTGTGCTATGCCCAGCGGTCCTATTATACCGAATTGCTGGAAGCGGGCATTCGCATCGTCCTGTTTCAACCCGATTTCTTGCACGCCAAACATATGCGGATCGATCGTGCCGCGGCACTGATCGGATCCAGCAACATGGACATGCGGTCCTTCGAACTGAATGCCGAGATCAGCCTGCTGCTTTATGACAGGGACGCCATTTGCGATCTGGAGAATGTCGAGAATGCGTTCATCGCACGCAGCGAAACCGTCGATCTGGACCGGTGGAAGGCGCGCTGGCTCTTATCCAAAACTGCGGAAAACAGCATGCGATTATTAAGCGATCTTCTGTAGGCTGTTCCCATGTCGAACGGTCTGTCGCCGGTCAGACATTCAGCCACCCGATCGCCTGCGCGCCCATCCATAAGGCCATGCCGATCATGAACAGGTTTTCGGTGAGCGACACGAAACCGAGCGGCACGTTCGAGCCCCCACCGACACACGCGCATTTCAATTCCCGGCGATCGATATAAACCGCCTTGATCACGCTGACCGCGCCGATCGTGCCGATGAACAGGGCGACCGGAACCGAAACGATCGGCAGCGCCCCTGCCACCATCAGAACCGCCGCCAACCCTTCGGCGAACGGATAGACGAAACCGTAACGCACCCAGCGGCGCGCCAGCAGGTCGTAATTGAGGAACATGGTCGAAAAACTGCGGATATCCTGCAATTTCTGAACCGCGAGCAGCGCCATGGACAGGCTCACGAACCATTCGATAGCGCGGATGGTAAACGGGTTTTCGAAGACATACCAGCTGATCGCCATTCCCAGCAGGAAGGCGACGCCGAAGATCGCGATTACCGGTTGATAGCTCGTCGCGCCTTCCTGCGGCACGGATTTGCCGAGATGGGCGCGCAGATCGTCGTAGCCGCCGATCCGGCGGTCGCCGATAAAGATTTGCGGCGTCGTCTTTACATCGTATTCGGCCTTGAATGCATCCGTCTGGTCGCGGGTTTTCAGCGGACGATCGTCGATCGTAAATCCTTCGCGTTGCAAAAGATCGATCGCCTTCAATCCATAGGGGCAGGTATGGTCGGACATAACCATGCGATGCACGCGCGCAGTTTTCATGTTTGGCATTGTGGCAATTTCCTGTGGTTCATCGTTTTCGATCAACCGATACCGGGGTAGGTATCGTTCTTCAGCAGGCCGGCCAGATGCACCGCATTCGTCGCGCACATGGTGGCCGTCTTCGCGACCGCTTCGGGCACGTCGTCCAAATCCTTGAAATCGATACCCTTCATCGCCTCGCCGACCCAATAGCATGCGGCGACGGCGGGAATGGTCCAGCCCGTATCGTTCAACGATTGGAACAGCTGCGCCGAACTCCAATGCGCGCCGTCTTCATTGCCCACGATGGCGGCAACGGCGACCTTGCCGTAGCTCGGCATGCGGCCCTGATCGTCTGTCTCGCTCAGAAAGGCATCCATCCGTTCCAGCACCCTTTTGGCGACCGAACCGATCTGTCCCATCCATATCGGGCCCCCGAAAATCAGAATGTCGTGCGCCAGGATTTTCGCGCGAATGGCAGGCCAATCGTCACCATCTCCTTCGTCCGACGTGACGCCGGGCGGCACGTGATGATCGGCGATGCGAATGGTTTCCGCGAGGGTGACGCCCTGTTCCGCAAACTGTTTTTCCAGAACGGCGATCATCGCATCGGTCGAACTCGCATCGTCCGACGTTTTCTTGAGCGAACAATTGATGGCGATGGCGGTCGTGGTCATGGGCAGTTTCCTTTTGATTGCGATGGCGAGAGTCGCACGCCGGACGGGATATGGAAAGGTTAGTTTGATGGCCGATCCGGGGCGAGCGGCGTTAAGCATGTCATATTCACAAAGGAACCGATGCAATGACCGATCCCATGAATTTTTCGAAAGGTGGCGCCAATCATCAGGAAGTACAGGGCGACGATGTGCTGACCACCGCGCAAGGTATGCCCATCGCGGACGATCAGAACTGGCTGACCGCCGGGCCGCGCGGGCCGCAGCTTCTGGAAGATCAGATCGCGCGCGAGAAGATTTTCCATTTCGATCATGAGCGTATTCCAGAACGCGTCGTCCATGCGCGGGGGTATGGCGTGCATGGCGAATTCGAACTGACCGATCCCATCCCCGAACTGACCAGAGCCAAGGTGCTTGCCGGGGATAAGGGCAAGAAAACACCGGTGTTCTGCCGTTTCTCGACGGTTGCAGGAAATAAAGGCTCCCCCGACCTCGCCCGCGATGTGCGCGGTTTCGCAGTCAAATTCTACACCGACGAGGGCAATTGGGATATCGTGGGCAACAACATTCCGGTGTTCTTCATCCAGGACGCGATCAAGTTTCCCGACCTTATCCATGCCGTAAAGCCCGCGCCCGATCGCGGTTTCCCCCAGGCGCAAAGCGCGCATGACAATTTCTGGGACTTCATCTCGCTCTCGCCCGAAGCCATGCACATGGTCATGTGGCAGATGTCCGACCGGACGATACCGCGCAGCTTCCGTTTCATGGAAGGGTTCGGCATCCACACCTTTCGTTTCGTGAACGAAGAAGGCCAAAGCAGTTTCGTCAAATTTCACTGGAAGCCCAAACAGGGCCTACAGTCGGTTGTTTGGAACGAGGCATTGAAGGTCAACGGCGCGGACCCCGATTTCCATCGCCGCGATATGTGGGATTCGATCGATGCCGGCGATTATCCGCAATGGGATCTGGGCGTGCAGGTATTCGACGAGGAATTCGCGGATAGCTTCGAATTCGACGTTTTAGATTCGACCAAACTCATTCCCGAAGAACAGGTCCCGGTCCGTATCGTCGGCACGATGACGCTGAACAACAATGTCGATAATTTCTTTGCCGAAACGGAGCAGGTGGCGTTCTGTACGCAAAACCTCGTACCGGGCATCGACCATTCCGACGATCCATTGTTGCAGGGGCGTAATTTTAGCTATCTCGATACGCAGTTGAAGCGTTTGGGCGGTCCGAACTTCACCCATATTCCGATCAACGCGCCCAAATGCCCCGTTCGCAATTTCCAGCAGGACGGACATATGGCGATGACGAATCCCAAGGGGCGGGTGAATTACGAACCCAACAGTTGGGGCGATGGCGACGGGGCGGACGAAGATCGCGGCCCACGCGCCTGCCCGATGAACGGTTTCACCAGCTACGAAGCACCGGTATCGGGGCCCAAAATGCGGGTGCGAAGCGAAACCTTCGCCGATCATTTCAGTCAAGCGCGGCAGTTCTACATCTCGCAGACCGATGTCGAACGAACGCATATCGCCAATGCGCTGACTTTCGAATTGTCGAAGGTCGGACGCGTGAGCATTCGCAAACGGATGGTCGGCCATTTGCGCAATATCGATGCCGGATTGGCGCAGGAAGTCAGCGACGGCATCGGCTTGCCCCAACTGCCCGATACGGTACCCGCCATTCGCACCCCGATCGATGATCTTCCGCCCAGTGATGCGTTGTCGATCCTGAAAAACGGACCCAACAGTTTCAAGGGGCGAAAGCTGGGTATCTACATTGCCGAAGGTGCCGATGCGATGGTGGTAAACGCTCTCAAAAGCGCAGCCGAGGATGTCGGCGCGACCGTAGGGATCGTTGCCCCGCATGTCTCCGGCGCGAAGTTGAACGATGGCACGATGATGGAAGCGAACGAGAAAATCGATGGTGGCCCGTCGGTCCTGTTCGATGCCGTCGCCATCGTGATGGGGGCCGATGCCGCCGCCCGGTTCGCGGATGACAAGCCGAGCCAGGATTTTGTATCGGACGCTTTCGCCCATGCCAAATTCATCGCTTACGTGCCCGCCGTGAAGCCGTTGTTCGAGGCGGTCGGCGTTGCGCAGAAAATGGATGACGGCTTCGTCGACGTGTCGGACGGCGAGCAGGCTGCCGCCTTTATCGACCGATGCGGCAAATTGCGGTTCTGGGATCGCATGGCGGTCAAACGGGCGTAATAGGATGCTGGGCATCATGTCTTGCGTCCGGTCGGATCGGGCCGTGGCGGCGGCG
>JBASAR010000145.1:0-1894 GCA_049650705.1 Pontixanthobacter sp.
GCAACGACTATCTCTTCACGACCGGCGGCATCGGGCCGACGCATGACGATATCACCGTCGATGCCATTGCAGCGGCGCTGAATGTCGACGTCATCGTCCATCCGCAGGCGCGCGCCATCCTCGAACGTTATTACGCCGATAAAGGCGGCGTGAACGAAGGGCGGCTGCGCATGGCGCGGGCACCCGATGGCGCCGAACTGATCGCCAATCGCAAATCGGGCGCGCCGGGGATCAGGATCGAGAATATCTACATGATGGCTGGTGTACCGCATATCACGGCGGGGATGCTCGACGCGCTTACCGGCACTCTTGAAGGCGGTGCGATCTTACTAAGCGAAACGATCGGCGGTTGGATCCCCGAAAGCGAAGTGGCGGTTCTGCTTCGATCGACCGAACAGGACCACCGCAACTGCCAGATCGGCAGCTACCCCTTTTTCCGCGAGGGGCGGGTGGGATCGAACTTCGTCATCCGTTCGACCCAGGCGGACGATTTGCAACAATGTCTTGAAGCCCTGCGCCATGGCTTGGCCGAACAGGGTTATGACGTAAACGCCGGCGGTATCTAGCCTTTCGCGCTATCGTCATGTTCGGGATCGGTCGCGATCTCGTCCTGCAAACTCTTCGCGCCGCGTTCAGCCTCGCGATAATTGGATGCCGGTGCCTGCTTGTTCTTCCACCAAGCATACAGGATGGCCGCCAATAGCAGCGCGGGGCCCACGATAGTCACAATCGGCCAAAGATCCATGGCATGTCGTCCTTCAATCAAAGAGTATGCGGTATCAACGCATCAACCGGCAAACCTTTCCGGACGGCATAGCGTGTACGATTGATTAAGCATCTGCCGCTACCCAAGCATGGCGGTCGTTCGGGCCATAGATCAAGGAACATGCGGGCACCGCCATATCGATGACGCGCATCTACATCACCATCGACACCGAATATTCAGCGGGCATGGCCGCGGCAGGGCGCGCCGAGAATTACAACCGTTCGATCGCCTGCTTCACCCGCGGGGGCGGAGTCGGGATCCATTATCAGATGGATGTTCTCGATCGTCATGGGTTGAAGGGGGTGTTCTTCGTCGATCCGATGCCCGCCCTGCTATGGGGCACCGCCGCGATCGCCGACATAGTCCGGCCGATCGTGGCGAGGGGTCACGACGTGCAACTGCATTGCCATGCCGAATGGCTGCAGATCGCCGGACCGGCTAACCCCTTCCCCGGCAAGACCGCCGGTAATATCGGTGAATTGTCCTTCGACGATCAATGCCGCGTTATTGCGTTCGCGCGCGAGACCTTGGTCGCTGCGGGCGCGCCGCCGCCGGTCGCCTTTCGGGCGGGCAATTACGGCGCGAACGACGATACGTTGCGCGCCCTCGCCTTGCTTGGCATGCGCTACGACACCAGCCATGCGCCTGGCATCGCAAACAGTCCGTGCAATATCACGTTGACCGATGCGGACTGCGCACCGGTCGCGCATCGCGGCATCGTCGAAGTGCCGATCGGCTGCGTCACGACATTCGGCGGGCGTAGGCGCCATGCGCAGATTACCGCCGTGACCAGTTGGGAAATGCTTGCCGGGCTGCGTCATGCGCGCGACATCGCCGCTGCGTCCTTCACCGTGGTGTCGCACAGCTTCGAATTGTTGAGCCGGGATCGGCGGCGGATCAATCGGATCATCACAGGCCGGTTCGAACATTTCTGCAACGGTATTGCCCGCATGGCGGGCGTCGACAGTGCAACCTATACGGACCATCCGCCGGTCGCCGAAACCTCGACACGCGTCGATGCCGCGATGCCGGCAAGCCAAATCCGTTCCGGCTATCGTCTGGCCGAACAGGCGGTGTCCAACCTCCTTTACGGGTCGCGCTGATGGCAGGGACCCCGCATACCGCCAT
>JBASAR010000146.1:0-5801 GCA_049650705.1 Pontixanthobacter sp.
CCAACGCTTCGGCCTGCGCCGGTGCGGCAGGCAAGCCGAGCCGGGTCGCCATGTCGCCCGCGGTGGCAACCGCACTGGCGGTCAGACCACCATCTTCCGCGTGGCTGACGATCACCATGTCGCGCATCGCCGCATATTGCAGCAGTCGCAGCATCATGCCGCTATCACCGATCCATTGCCGCCCGGTGGCGATACCCCGGGCACCCGCCGCCTGCATCAGGGCGATTTCCGCCAGTTCGCGCCCTTCCAGTCCGCGGGTCGCAGCAGCCAGCGGATGCACCCACAGGTCGGGCTTCCCGCTTTGCGCGACCAGCCGGATGCGCGAGGGATAATCGAGCGGCGGGTTCTGGTCCGGCATGACCGCCGCACGCGTAATACCGCCGAAATGAAAGGCGGGCTTGTCGATCGCGAATACGCCGAAATCGACGATCCCCGGCGCGATCAGCTTGCCACGCACATCGAGAACGTGGTCGCCGTCCTGTGCTCCGATATCGCCGATATCGACGATCGCCCCATCGACGCAGCGCACACCGCCGGATGCGATCCCGTCCGGCCGAACCACCTTGCCGTTGACGATCGCGAGCGGTCGCTGCTGCTTCATGCCCAACGTTCCGGCGCGGTCATATCCTGCTTTGCCCAGCCGGGCATGCCTCGCGCACGCCGGGTCAATATGTCGAGCACCGCCATGCGGATCGCAACGCCCATTTCGACCTGGCGGGTGATGATGGACCGGTCGATCATGTCGGCCACTTCGCTATCGATCTCCACCCCCCGGTTCATCGGACCGGGATGCATCACCAGCGCACCGGGCGCGGCATTTTCGAGCCGACGCTTCGTCAGCCCGAACAGATGGTGATATTCGCGGGCCGAGGGGATGAATTGCCCCGCCATCCGTTCGTTCTGCAGCCGCAGCATCATGACCACATCCACGCCGTGTAGCGCCTCATCGAAATCATGCATCGGCGTTGCGCCCATTGCGTCGATCTGCGCCGGCATCAGCGCCGGCGGCGCACAGACACGCACATCGGCGCCTAGCGCGGTCAGGCATAATATGTTCGATCGCGCGACCCGGCTATGCAGGATATCGCCGCAGATGACGATTGTCTGCCCGGTGAAATCGTCGGCATTCTGGCCGCGTTCGCGTAGCGCCTCGCGCAGGGCCAAGGCATCGAGCAGCGCCTGCGTCGGGTGTTCGTGTGCACCGTCGCCTGCATTCAGCACAGGGCAGTCGACCTTGTCCGCGATCAGATCGACCGCGCCGCTGCTGCCATGACGGATCACGATCGCATCGGCGCGCATCGCATTCAACGTGATCGCCGTGTCGATCAGCGTTTCGCCCTTCTTCACGCTCGATTGGGCGGCATGCATGTTGACGACGTCCGCACCCAGCCGCTTGCCCGCGATCTCGAAGCTGAGCAGCGTCCGCGTGGAACTTTCGAAGAACGCATTGATGATGGTCAGCCCGGCCAGCGCATCGGTATGCTTGGCGCTTTGGCGGTTGAGTGCGACCCACTGTTCCGCCTCGTCCAGCAGATACAGGATTTCGTGCCGTTCGAGCTGGGCGATACCGCGCAGGTCGCGATGGGGGAATGCGGCGCGGCCGGGGGGGTAGTCCCGTTGCGTTCTGGCCGTTTGGCCGGATGAAATGGACGACGATGTCATTAAAGACACGCCGTTAGTCGAACGCTGTCGGCCGCTCAAGCGGTTTCGGCTGGAACATTATGCGTACTGCCGGTAACAGGGCGCGCGATATTGGACGGGTTCGGAACGGGAATTATATGGCGTTTGCAGGCAAGGTTTGGCGATTACTGGTCGGCATCAAGGACGGCTTGAGCCTGCTGTTCCTCCTGTTGTTCTTCGCCCTGCTGTTCGGCGCCCTGTCGGCCCGGCCCAGCCCTGCACAAGTGCGCGAAGGCGCGCTGCTGATCGATCTGGACGGTGTGATCGTAGAAGAACGCTCCGCCGTCGATCCGTTCGCATTGCTTGTGGGCGGACAGGCACCGGTGGGCGAATACACTGCACGCGACGTCGTCCATGCTTTGGAAACGGCGGCGGCGGACCCGCGGATCAATTCTGTCGTCCTCGACCTTTCGCGGTTCCTGGGCGGCGGTCAGGTGCATCTGCAAACCATCGGGGAGGCGATGGATCGCGTGCGCGCGGCGGACAAGCCGGTCTTCGCCTACGCCATCGGTTACGCCGACAGCGGCATGATGCTGGCCGCGCATGCGAGCGAAGTGTGGCTCGACCCGCTGGGCGGCGCGGTGGTTACAGGACCCGGTGGATCGCGCCTGTATTTCGGCGGCTTGATCGAGAAGCTGAATGTGAATGCGCGCGTATACAAGGTCGGGTCGTATAAATCCGCGGTCGAACCCTACACCCGCACCGACATGTCGCCCGAAGCGCGCGAGAACGCCGCGGCGCTTTATGGCGCGCTCTGGGAAGAATGGCAGGCGAATGTCCGCAAGGCGCGCCCTGGTGCCGATCTTGCCCGGGTGACCAACACGCCGGCCGAATGGGTCGCGGCGGCCGACGGCGATCTGGCGGAGGCGGCGCTGGCCGCCGGGCTGGTCGACAAATTGGGCACGCGCGAACAGTTCGGCGCACGGGTGGCGGAGGTCGCCGGCGAGGATCCGTTCGACGATCTGCCCGGAACCTTCGCATTCACGCAATTCGATGTTTGGTTGGCGGACAATCCCATTGAATCCGTCGGCGACGCGATCGGTGTCGTCACGATCGCCGGTCAGATTGTCGATGGGGAAGAAGGTCCGGGCGTTGCCGGCGGCGACCGGATCGCCGCACTGCTCGACAATGCCCTTTCCGACGATCTGAAAGCCTTGGTGGTCAGAGTGGACTCGCCCGGTGGATCGGTGCTGGCATCGGAGGAAATTCGCCAGGCGATCCTGCGGCACAAGGCGAAAGGCATACCGATCGTGGTGTCGATGGCCAACGTCGCGGCCAGCGGCGGTTATTGGGTGGCGACACCGGCGGAGCAGATATTTGCAGAACCTGAAACCGTCACGGGGTCGATCGGCATCTTCGCGGTCATTCCCACCTTCGAACGCGCATCGCAGGAATTGGGGATCAATTCGGACGGGGTGCAGACCACGCCCCTGTCGGGACAGCCCGATCTGATTTCCGGTTTCACGCCGGAAATCGATGCGATTCTGCAAAGCTCGGTCGAAAACGGCTATCGCGATTTCCTTCGCCGGGTTGCTGCATCGCGCGATATGACTTTGGCGCAGGCCGATGCGGTCGGTCAGGGACGCGTCTGGGATGGCGGCACCGCACGACAGATCGGACTGGTCGACCGCTATGGCGGTATCGAGGACGCCATCGCCTACGCCGCATCGCGCGCCGAATTGGCCGACGGGGAATGGCACGTACGCTATCTCAGTGATATGGCGGACCCGTTCGACGCCTTCCTGCGCGATATGTTCGCCGGCCAGACTGCAGGTTCGCCGAACGGAGATATGTTCGCGATGGTGGCGGGGCGTCAACAGCGTTTGATGGAACGTGCGCGAACGGATTTCGACTATTTGATGACGTCGCAAAACTTGCAGGCCTACTGCCTCGAATGTCCTGCATCGTCGGTGAGTAAACCGATGCCGAAGGTCAATGGCGGATGGATCGATGTATTGAGGGCATACATGCTAAAATAGCGCTGCCCCCGAATGCGCACGCTTTGGAGCTAACCTCCGGGCCGTTTTCGCTGTGCTGGAAAATGTGTACGATGCAGATCTATGGCCCAAAAAAAGGGGCGCGACAGACCTTGCTGTCGCGCCCCTTTTTGAATCGTATGGCGACCTCGCGTTATTTCAAGCCGGGCGTTCCGGGGGTTCCGGGCGTCCCGGTACCTACGACGGGCTGCTCATATGTGTCGGGCGCGCTGGTCGTCGATGTTAACTTTAGCGCCTTTTTCGATGTGCCATCCTTCTCATCGAAGAACTTCTTGGCGAAATACCCGCCTGCGCCAAGAAGTGCGAGGGTGGGAAGGCTGATCCGGCGAAGGATCATAGGCGCAGCGAAGCCGAGTGCGGCGCCTGCCGGTCCGCCCACGCCGCCGCGGGTCGATTTTGCGATCTGGTTTCCGGCGAATGCGCCGATAATCTTGCCAATCATGTCGGTTGTTCCGTTTATTTGAAGTGATTATGCAAAATGAACGGCCCGAACACGCGCTTGGTTCCGCAAAATGTCACCGCGAAATGCCCGGCGTGGAGCAGTGCGTTCGAAACCGGTTCGCCGACCCGCCGGTTGACGATGTGACGGGTGGACGCGTGCGCCGTGATACGCGAACCGCCCGCTACGACGGACCGCCCGTCCGGCGTTTCGCTTTCCGCGCCGCTTTGGACTGCGCAGCTTCGACGGTGAAACTACGCGGTTCGCGGTTCGCCTCCCCTTCGGCGAACACCACCATATCGCCGGGCGCGATGTCGTTGGCCGCATAAGTATCCCACGCTTCGTGGATGTAGTCGGGCGCCCCGAACACGCGCACCGCATTCCAGTAGCGGTCGTCCCGAAATCCGATGAAATGGATCATTGCGCGCATCGCATCCGTGTCTAGCGTGGTGCTGTTCGATGGCCAGTGTCTTGAGGCCAGTGTCTTGAGGCTGGCGCAATTCCGGTTCATAGCGCCTCCCCATGCACGACATACGTATAATTCGGGGCGATCCGAAGGCTTTCGATGCAGCGCTGGCCCGGCGGGGGCACGAACCCGTCGCGGCGCAGATCGTCGCGCTGGACGAGGCGCGCCGGAAAGCCGCCGGCGCTATGCAGGACGCACAGGCGAAGCGCAACGGCGCGTCCAAGGCGATCGGTCAGGCGATGGGCGCGGGCGATAAGGACAAGGCCGAAGCGCTGAAGGCCGAGGTCGCCCAATTGAAGCAAACGATGCCTGCTTTGGAAGAAGCCGACCGGGACACCGCGGAAGCCCTGCGCGACGCCCTCGCCCGCCTGCCCAATCTGCTCGCCGACGATGTCCCCGATGGCGTAAGCGAGGACGACAATGTCGAGATCGCGCGCTGGGGCGACATACCGCAATTCGACTTCGAACCCGCCGAACATGCCGATATCGGACCGCCGCTGGGCATGGATTTCGAAACCGGCGCGGCGCTGTCGGGCGCTCGCTTCACCTTCCTGCGCGGCAACATGGCCCGCCTTCACCGCGCACTCGGCCAGTTCATGATCGACCGGCAGGTGCAGGAGAACGGCTACACCGAATGCGCGCCGCCCGTGTTGGTGCGCGACGCGGCGATGTATGGGACCGACAAGCTGCCCAAATTCGCCGATGACAGTTTTCGCACCACCGACGACCGCTGGCTGATCCCCACCGCAGAGGTCAGCCTGACCGCATCGGTGCAAGACCAGATCCTCGACGCATCCGCCTTCCCCATTCGCCTGACCGCCCTCACCCAGTGTTTCCGCTCCGAAGCGGGATCGGCAGGCAAGGATACGCGCGGCTTCATCCGCCAGCACCAGTTCGAGAAATGCGAGCTGGTCAGCATCGTTCGGCCCGAAGACAGCGAGGCGGAGCATGAGCGGATGACGCAATGCGCGACCGGCATTCTGGAAGCATTGGAACTGCCCTATCGCACCATGCTGCTTTGCGCGGGCGATATCGGGTTCGGCGCGCGCAAGACCTACGATCTGGAGGTCTGGCTGCCGGGGCAGAACGCTTATCGCGAAATATCCTCCTGCTCCAACACCGGCGATTTCCAGGCGCGGCGGATGAACACCCGCTTCAAGCCGGAGGGGGAGAAGGCGACCGTATTCCCGCATACGCTGAACGGTTCGGGCCTCGCGGT
>JBASAR010000147.1:0-14295 GCA_049650705.1 Pontixanthobacter sp.
AACGATATCTTTATATGCCGACATCCATGCACACCGAAACCCTCATGCGCGCATTGGCGGATTCGACCCGGCTGCGGATCATGCGGCTGCTGTCCGCGATGGAATTGGCGGTGGGCGAACTGGCGCAAGTGCTGGGGCAGAGCCAGCCGCGCGTATCGCGCCATGTGGCGATCCTGTGCGATGCCGGGCTGGCGGAAAGGCACCGCGAAGGCAGCTGGGTGTTCCTGCGGGCGCGCACCAATGGCGATCCGATCGGAGAGGCCGTGGACCGCCTTCTTGCCATTGCGGAGCGGCAGGATGGCGATTTCGCCACCCGATGCGGCGACGACCGGCGGCAGCTGGCGAATATTCGTGATGCGCGCGAACAATCCGCAGCGGAATATTTTGCCCGCCATGCCGATGATTGGGATGAATTGCGCGCGCTCCACAGTGCGGACGACATCGTAGAAGCGCGGCTGATCGCCGCTCTCGACGGTGGTGTACTGGGGCAGATGTTGGATATCGGGACCGGCAGCGGGCGGATGGCCGAAATTTTCGCGAACCGTGCCGATCATATCGTCGCGCTCGACAAGAGCCTCGATATGCTGCGCGTCGCGCGGGCCAAATTACAGAACCTGCCCGCCGATGCCGTCGAACTGGTGCAGGGCGATTTCGCCGCGTTGCCGTTCGCCGCGCATCGGTTCGACACCGTAATGCTGCATCAGGTGCTCCATTTCGCACAGGCGCCGGGGGCTGCCATGGCGGAAGCTGCGCGTGTCACACGCCCCGGCGGCCGTATCGCGATCGTCGATTTCGCGGCCCATGATCGGGAAGAACTGCGCGATCGCCATGCCCATGCGAGGCTCGGCTTCACCGATGGCGCGATCGCCGATCTGCTTCGGCAGGCAGGCTTCACGCTGCGAGAAACGATCGCCTGCGACGAGGGTGAATTGACGGTAAAAATATGGATCGGACTGCGCGAAGGCGGCCCGGCGGCGACGGATGTAAAGAAAACGGCCCGGAGAAAATCGGCATGAATGCGCTACCGAAACAACCGCTCAGTCCATCGCACGAGGCGCAGACGGCGCACGACCAGCCTTTGTTTTCGGGCCTGCCCGGCGATGTTACGGCTTCGTTCGAATTCTTTCCGCCCAAGACCGAGAAGATGGAGGAAAAGCTATGGTGCGCGGTGCAGGAACTCGCCCCGCTCGAGCCAAGCTTCGTATCCGTCACCTATGGCGCGGGCGGATCGACGCGTGAGCGCACGCACAACACTGTCGCACGCATCATCGCCGAAGCGAAACTGCCCGCCGCCGCGCATCTCACCTGCGTCGGCGCAAGCAAAGCGGAAATTCGCGAGGTCGCCGAAAATTACTGGGAGGCGGGCGTGCGCCACATCGTGGCACTGCGCGGCGACGCGGGAGAACCGGGCGCCCCGTTCGAACCGCATCCACACGGTTATGCCAGCGCCGCCGATCTGGTCGCGGGGCTGAAGGACATCGCCAATTTCGAAATTTCGGTCGCCGCCTATCCCGAAACGCATCCCGATGCGGACTGCCCGCAGGCCGATCTCGACAATCTGAAACGCAAGCTGGATGCCGGCGCCACGCGCGCGATCAGCCAGTTCTTCTTTTCCGCCGAGACGTTCTTCCAGTTTCGCGAGAATTGCGAGAAAGCCGGCATCGACGCGCCTGTCCTGCCCGGCATCCTGCCCGTGACCAATGTCGCGCAGGCGCGGAAATTCGCGGGGGCATGCGGGGCCAAGATACCGGCGTGGATGGATGGTCTGTTCGAAGGGCTGGACGAACGCCCCGCCGCGCGTCAGCTGGTCGCCGCGACCGTTGCTGCCGAACTGTGCCGCCGTCTGTATGCGGGCGGGGAGCGGGAGTTTCACTTCTACACACTCAACCGCGCCGATCTGGCCTATGCCATCTGTCACATGCTGGGGATGCGCCCAGCGGGAGAGAAAGCATGAGCCCTCGCGAACGCCTGAATGCCGAAGCGGCCAAGCGCGTGCTGGTTTTCGACGGTGCGTTCGGCACGCAGATCCAGAACCGCAAGCTGACGGAAGCGGATTATGCCGGTTCGTTGGGGCTGAAGGCCGATCAGAAGGGCAATAACGATATTCTCGCGCTGACCCGCCCCGATGTCATCACCGACATCACCCGCGCCTATTTGGAAGCGGGCGCGGATGTCGTATCGACCAACACGTTCAGTGCCAACGTCATCAGCCAGGCCGATTACGCGGCGGAAGATCAGGTTCGCGCCATCAATCTTGCTTCGGCCAAAATCGCGCGCGATCTGGCTGATACGTTTGCGGCCAAGGACGGCCGCCCCCGTTTCGTGGCCGGCGCGATCGGGCCGACCAACAAGACCCTGTCGCTGTCGCCCGACGTCGAAGATCCCGGTTTTCGCGAGATTACCTTCGATTATCTGACCCAAGTCTATCGCGAACAGGCGACAGCGTTGGTCGAGGGCGGGGCGGACTTCATCCTGATCGAGACTATCTTCGACACGCTGAATGCCAAGGCCGGGGTCATGGCGGTAACGCAGCTGGCGAACGAGCTGGGTCGCGATGTGCCGCTGATGCTGTCGATGACGCTGACCGATTTGTCGGGCCGCAATCTGTCGGGCCATACGGTGGAGGCGTTCTGGTATGCCGTGCAACACGCGAACCCCGTGTCTATCGGGCTGAATTGCAGTTTCGGCGCGGAGCAGCTGCGCCCGCATGTGCAGATGCTGAGCAAGATCGCGGATACGTTGCTGATGGCCTATCCCAATGCGGGCCTCCCCAACGAGCTGGGCGAATATGACGAAGCGCCCGAAACCACCGCCGCGCTGGTGCGCGAATGGGCGGAACGGGGCCAAGTCAACATTCTGGGGGGCTGCTGTGGATCGACGCCCGACCATATCGCCGCCATCGCCGAGGCGGTGAAGGGTTTGAATCCCCGCACGATGCCGAACCGCGACACCAAGATGCGCCTCGCCGGTCTCGAACCCTTCACCATTGCTGCGTGAACGACCGGACCATCCGGGAAGCATCGGCGGACGACGCCGACAGGCTGGCGCTCATCGGGGCTGCCACGTTCCTCGATGCGTTTGCCGGGGTTTTGGAAGCAGAAGCGATCGTCCGGCATTGCGCCGCGAAACATTCGGCGGATGCCTACCGCGCGGCGTTGGCGAATGGTGGGCAGGCTTTGCTGGCGGAGGCCGAGCCGGGCCATGCGCCGGTGGGTTTTACGCTGGTCGGGCCGCCCGATCTTGAGGCGGCGCGCGATGGCGATCTGGAGTTGAAACGCATTTATACGCTGTCGCGCTTTCACGGCACGGGATTGGGCGGTGCGCTGATGGACGCGGTGATCGCCCGCGCAAACGGTTTCCGGCGGCTGGTGCTGGGCGTCTATGCGCAAAACCACCGCGCGTTGGCGTTCTACCGCAAGCGCGGGTTTGAGACCATCTGCACACGACAGTTCGATGTGGGCGGCAATCTGTATGACGATGAAGTGCTGGCTCTGAATCTATCTCCCCTTCATTCCCGCGAAAGCGAGAACCCAGGGTTACATGCTGCTCCGACCAACACTGGAGCCCCGCGTGCGCGGGGATGACGAAAGTTTTATGACGGACACCCCCACACGCACCACCGCCCAATTCGTCAATATCGGCGAGCGTACCAACGTAACCGGTTCCGCCCGGTTCAAGAAGCTCATCATGGCGGATGATTACGCGACCGCCGTCGAAGTCGCGCGCGATCAGGTGGAGAACGGCGCGCAGATCATCGACGTCAATATGGACGAAGGGCTGCTGGACGCGGTCCATGCCATGACCACCTTCCTCAAACTGATCGCCGCCGAACCCGACATCGCACGCGTGCCGGTGATGGTCGACAGTTCCAAATGGGAGGTGATCGAGGCGGGGCTCAAATGCGTGAGCGGCAAACCGATCGTCAATTCCATCTCCATGAAGGAGGGCGAGGCGCAGTTCCTTGAACAGGCGCGGCTGTGCATGGCATACGGCGCGGCGACCGTCGTGATGGCGTTCGACGAAACGGGCCAAGCGGATACGAAGGCGCGCAAGGTCGAAATCTGCAAGCGCGCCTACGATCTGCTGATCGGCATCGGCTTCCCGCCCGAAGACATCATTTTCGACCCCAACATTTTCGCGGTGGCGACGGGGATCGAGGATCACGACCGCTACGGCCTCGATTTTCTGGAAGCAGTGCGCGAAATCAAGGCGGCCTGTCCGCATGCGAAAACCAGCGGTGGGCTGTCCAACCTCTCCTTCAGTTTTCGCGGCAACGAGACGGTCCGCCGCGCGATGCATTCGGTGTTCCTGTATCATGCGATCCCCGCCGGGCTAGACATGGCGATCGTCAATGCCGGGCAACTGGACGTGTACGACCAGATCGACCCGACGCTGCGCGATGCGTGCGAGGATGTGATCCTGATGCGCCCCGTCGATAGCGACGTATCCGCGACCGAACGACTGATCGCTCTGGCTGAAAGTTACAAAGGCAAGGATCCACGCGCCGAGAAGGAAGCCGCCGAATGGCGCGGCTGGCCGGTGGAGCGGCGGCTGGAACACGCGCTGGTCAAAGGCATCGATGCCGATATCGTCTCCGATACCGAGGAAATGCGCGCCGCCACCGAAACCGCCGGGGGCCGTCCGATCGAGGTAATCGAAGGCCCGTTGATGGATGGAATGAACGTGGTTGGCGACCTGTTCGGCAGCGGCAAGATGTTCCTGCCCCAAGTGGTCAAATCCGCGCGGGTGATGAAGAAGGCCGTCGCGCATCTGATCCCCTATATCGAGGCGGAGAAGGGCGCGAAGACCAAAGCCAAGGGCACGATCATCATGGCGACCGTGAAGGGCGACGTGCACGATATCGGCAAGAACATCGTCGGCGTGGTGCTGCAGTGCAACGGTTACGAAGTCGTCGATCTGGGCGTGATGGTGCCGTGGTCGACCATCCTCGATACCGCGAAGGAGCGGCAAGTCGACATGATCGGGTTGTCGGGTCTGATAACGCCCTCCCTGGATGAAATGGTCACCGTGGCCGAGGAAATGCAGCGCGCGGAGATGTCCATGCCCCTGCTGATCGGCGGCGCGACCACCAGCAAGGTCCACACCGCGTTGCGCATCGACGAAGCGTATAAGGGGCCGGTCATCCATGTGCTCGACGCAAGCCGCGCGGTCGGCGTGGCGAGCAAGCTGCTGTCCGACACGCTGCGCGACGATTTCGTGACCGACACCGCGTCGGACTACGCCCATGTCCGCGATGTTCGTGCGGGCAAGGGGCAAAGTGCGCTGCTGAGTTTGGAAGATGCGCGAGCGAATTTCTACGACCCGGTCTACGCCGAAAAACCCGCCATGCCCACCAAACCGGGGTTACATGTGTTCGACGACTGGTCGCTCGCCGATCTGCGGGAATGCATCGACTGGACGCCGTTCTTCCGCGCGTGGGAATTGCATGGCAACTATCCCGCGATCCTGCAGGACGATGTGGTGGGGGAAAGCGCGCGCAGCCTGTGGGACGATGCGCAGGCGATGCTCGACCGGATCGTGGACGAGGAATGGCTGACTGCGAAGGGTGTGTGCGGATTGTGGCCATGCGCGAGGGACGGCGACGACATCACCGTGCATCCGCAGGACGAGGAACACGTTGTCCTTCCCATGCTGCGCCAACAGGTGAAGAAATCGCGCGAACGGGCCAATATGTGCCTTGCCGATTTCATCGATCCGTCGGGCGACTGGCTCGGCGGGTTCGCGGTCGGCATTCACGGCATCGACCCGCATATCGCCCGCTTCAAGGCGGAGAACGACGACTATTCGGATATCCTTCTCAAATCGCTCGCGGACCGCTTCGCCGAAGCCTTTGCCGAGCGATTGCACCAGCACGTTCGCACCGACCTGTGGGGCTATGCGCCCGGCGAGCAGTTGACGAACGCCGCGCTGATCAAGGAACAATATCGCGGCATTCGCCCCGCCCCCGGCTATCCCGCATGCCCCGATCACAGCCTCAAACCGCTATTGTTCGACCTGCTCGACGCGCCGAAACATGCGGGTCTGACGCTTACCGAAAGTTTCGCCATGTGGCCTACGGCTGCGGTCAGCGGGTTCTATTTCGGCCATCCGGAAGCGGCCTATTTCGGCGTTTCGCGCATCGGTCGCGATCAGTTGGATGATTACGCGCATCGGCGCGGTGTCGAACTTTCCGTGGCCGAACGCTGGTTGAGACCCAATCTCGATTGACCGGCGTGGCTGAATCGCGCAAAGATTGCAGCGTCGCCATGGGAGTGATTCCATGGCCGATGCGCGGGAGAGATCGGACGGGGTTTGCGCCCCGAACGGCACCGAAGGAGCAACCGCCCCGGAAACTCTCAGGTACACAGGACCGCGCACCGGCAGACACTCTGGAAAGCGCGTTTCATGCAAATGGACGCCACCGAAGGAGCAACGCTCTCAGGTTTTCCCGACAGAGGGGGTGCGAGGAACCACGCTGTAAAGCGGCGCGTTCGCACCACTGACGGGATATGAGCATGACCGAAGCCGCCAACGACACCCACCCCGACGATTTGCCTGAAAAGCAGGTGCTGCCATTGGATGCCTGGCACCGGGCGCACGGCGGCAAGATGGTGCCGTTCGCCGGTTACGACATGCCGATCCAGTATAGCGGCGACGGGAGTTCGCATGGGGGCGGCATCGTAGCGGAGCACAATTGGACGCGCAATTCCGCCAGCCTGTTCGATGTGAGCCATATGGGGCAATTGACGCTGGAAGGCGCGAATGCTGCCGAGGCGCTCGAGGCGCTGCTGCCTGGCGATATCGCGAATTTGGGCGAAGGGCGGATGCGCTATTCGCTGTTATTGAACGATGATGGCGGTATCCTCGATGATCTGATCGTGACGAATGTCGGCAGCCATCTTGCGCTGGTCGTGAACGGGGCGGTCAAATGGGACGACATCGCCCATTTGCGTGAGCACCTCCCTGACGAGGTGACACTTACCCACCATGCCGATTTGGCGCTGCTTGCCTTGCAGGGACCGAAGGCCGGCGCGGTGCTGGACGAACTGGTTCCCGGAACGGGCAGGCTGGTATTCATGACGGCCGGCGCGTTCGAATGGAACGGCGTGCCTTTGTGGGTCAGCCGCGCAGGCTACACCGGTGAAGACGGGTTCGAAATCTCCGTTGCCGCCGACAAGGCCGAACGGCTTGCCGATGCGCTGTTGTTGGACGACCGCGTGGAACCCGCCGGGCTGGGCGCGCGCGACAGTTTGCGGCTGGAGGCGGGGCTGCCGCTTTATGGCCATGATTTGAACGATACGACCGACCCCGTATCTGCCGGCCTGCTGTTCGCGCTGACCAAATCGCGGCGCGAGACGGGCGGCTGGATGGGGCACCGGCACGTCGCGGAAAAACTGACCGCCGGATCGCAAAGCAAACGCATCGGCCTGACGCTCGACGGACGCTTGCCCGCGCGTGAAGGGTCGGACGTGTTTGCCGGCGATACCAAGATCGGCACTATCACCAGCGGCGGGTTCTCGCCCACGCTCGGCCATCCGATCGCGATGGCTTATGTCGACAGCGCACACGCCAAAAAGGGCACCGAATTGCAGATCGAGGTGCGCGGCAAACGGTTGGACGCAACCGTCGCGCCAATGCCCTTCGTGCCACAGAACTACTACCGAGGAGAATGATCGATGGCCCGTTACTTCACCGATGAACATGAATGGATCGACGTGGAAGGCGACACCGCCACCGTCGGCATCACCGATTACGCGCAGGAACAGCTTGGCGATATCGTGTTCGTCGAACTGCCCGAAGTCGGATCGAACGTGGACAAGGGCGGGGACGCCGCCGTGGTCGAGTCCGTAAAGGCAGCGAGCGACGTCTACGCCCCCATCAGCGGCGAGATCATGGAAGGCAATCCGGCGCTGGAGGAAGACCCCGCGCTGGTGAACACTTCACCCGAAGAGGATGGCTGGTTCTTCAAGATGACCATCGGCGACAAGGCGGAACTGGAAGGCCTGATGGACGCCAAAGCGTATGAGGCATTTTGCGCGGAGTTGTAGAACGATTACGCCCCTCCTGTTTGAAAGAGGGGTCGGCCGTGGCCGCGACGCGCAAGCGTCGTTCACGCAGACCGCACCACCCGTTGCGACTGACCTCGCGATGCTCGGTAAATTTCACTGCCTCTTTTCCAATGAGGAGGGGATAAGGATCGAAGAAATATGCGTTACCTACCCCTGACCCCATCCGATCGCGGCGATATGCTGAAGGCCGTTGGCGCGGCCTCGATAGACGATCTGTTCGTCGACGTGCCCGAAATTGCGCGGCTCGACGGGCCGATCCGCGACCTGCCGATGCATGCGGGTGAAATGGCGGTCGAGCAGCATATGCGGCGTCTGTCCAAGAAGAACCTCGCGGCGGCGGATGCGGCGTTTTTTCTGGGGGCGGGGGCCTATCGCCACCATGTCCCGGCCAGCGTCGATACGGTCATTCAGCGGGGCGAGTTCCTGACTGCCTATACACCCTATCAGCCCGAAATTGCGCAGGGCACGCTGCAGATGCTGTTCGAATTCCAAAGCCAGGTCGCGCGCCTCTATGGCTGCGCGGTGGCGAATGCGTCGATGTATGATGGCTCCACCGCATGCTGGGAAGCGATCAGCATGGCGGCGCGGGTCACGAAAAAACGGCGCGCCCTGCTCAGCCGTGGGCTGCATCCGCATTACGTCAAGGTCGCCGAGACGATGGCGCAATTCACCGGCGACACGATCGCCAGCGACTGGCCGCGCCTCGAAGCGGATTACGATGAGGACGCACTCATCGCACAAATTGACGACGACACCAGCTGCGTCGTGGTGCAGTATCCCGACATTTTGGGGCGCATTCCCGACCTTGCGAAAATCGCCGAGGCGACGCACGCGAAAAAGGCCTTGCTGATCGCGGTCAACACCGAACCGGTGGCCTTGGGCGCGATCCTGTCGCCGGGCGAACTGGGCGCCGATATTGTGGTGGGCGAGGGTCAGGCGATCGGCGTCGGCCTGCAATTCGGCGGGCCATATCTCGGCCTATTTGCCGTGCGCGATCAGAAACTGGTGCGCCAGATGCCGGGCCGGCTCTGCGGCGAAACGGTGGATGCGGACGGGAAGCGTGGTTTCGTCCTCACCCTGTCGACGCGCGAACAGCATATCCGGCGCGAAAAGGCGACCAGCAATATCTGCACCAATTCCGGCCTCTGCGCGCTGGCCTTCAGCGTGCATATGACATTGCTCGGCGAGAAGGGTCTGCGGCAGTTGGCGGCGGAGAACCACCGGCTGGCCTGCATCGCAGCGGATAGGCTGGCGTCGATACCGGGGGTCGAGGTGCTGAACGACAGCTTCTTCAACGAATTCACGGTGACGTTGCCGTCCGACGCGCGGCAACTCGTTCGCGAACTGGCGAAGGACGACATCCTCGCGGGCGTTGCGCTCGGCCGGCTTTATCCAGAACAGCCCGACCTCGCAAACGCAATGCTGGTCGCCGTGACCGAAACCACCGGCGAGGACGACATCGATACACTGTGCGCCGCGCTCAAGGAGAAGCTGACATGAACGCCCCGAATGCATCCGGCTGGAAGCCTACGACCCCGGCGCAGGGCGCGGGCAAGCATGGCGCGCCCGCCACCACCACCGGCAGTTACGCGCTGATGCTGGAAGAGGCGCTGATCTTCGATATCGGCACCACCGAAACCACCGGCGTCGATCTGCCGGAAGCAGATGTGTCCGCGAAGAACCGGTTGGGCGGCATGGAACGCGGCGCTGCAATCGGCCTGCCCGGATTATCGGAGCCGGAAACGGTCCGTCATTACACCCGCCTAAGCCGCCAGAATTACGGGATCGATCTGGGGTTCTTTCCCCTGGGTTCCTGCACCATGAAGCATAATCCGCGCCTCAATGAAAAAGTCGCGCGGATGCCCGGTTTCGCCGATGTGCATCCCCTGCAGCCGACCGATACGGTGCAGGGCGCATTGGGCGTGATCGACGAACTGGCGCATTGGCTCATCACGCTGACCGGAATGCACGGCGTCGCCATGAGCCCGAAAGCTGGCGCGCATGGCGAATTGTGCGGCATCCTCTGTATCCGTGCTGCATTGACAGCGCGCGGCGATGCCCGCGAAGTCGTGCTGGTGCCCGAAAGTGCCCATGGCACCAACCCCGCCACCGCCGCCTTCGCCGGGTACAAGGTTGAGGACATACCCGCCAATGCCGATGGCCGCGTCGATCTGGACGCGCTAAAAAAGCGCCTCGGTCCGGACGTCGCCGCAGTGATGATTACCAACCCCAACACTTGCGGTCTGTTCGAACCCGACATGCGCGCGATCTCCGATGCCGTTCATGAAGCGGGCGGCTTCGTCTATTGCGATGGCGCGAACTTCAACGCCATCGTCGGACGGGTGCGCCCCGGCGATCTCGGCGTGGATGCGATGCATATCAATCTGCACAAGACATTCTCCACCCCCCATGGCGGCGGCGGGCCGGGCAGCGGACCGGTAGTGCTTTCGGAAGCGCTGGCCCCGTTCGGACCGCTTCCCTATGCGGTCAAATCCGACGATGGTTATGTCCATTTGGTCGAGGAGGAGAATGCTGGCGACTACGACCATACCGAAGCATTCGGGCGTATGACCGCCTTCCATGGGCAGATGGGCATGTACACACGCGCGCTTACTTACATGCTCAGCCACGGGGCGGATGGATTGAAGCAGGTGGCCGAAGACGCCGTGCTCAACGCCAATTATATTCTGCGCGGTATGGAGGATGTTCTGCACGCACCCTACGCGCATAGCGGCCCCTGCATGCACGAGGCGCTATTCGGCGATAAGGGGTTCGCGGAAGGCCTATCGACGATGGATTTGGCGAAGGGGCTGATCGACGAAGGCTACCATCCTATGACCATGTATTTCCCACTGGTGGTTCATGGCGCGATGCTGGTCGAGCCGACGGAAACGGAAAGCAAGGCGGCAATCGACCAGTTCATTACCGCATTCCGCAGCGTGGTCGAGCGGGCGAAAGCGGGTGATGAAAGCCTGAAAACCGCGCCGCACTACGCCCCGCGCAGCCGGCTCGATGAAACGATGGCCGCGCGCAAACCGCAGCTCAGCTTTCTGGATGTCGAGGACGTATAGAAAACGGACCACCCGCTAACCATTTGCGGGCGGCTCTTCCACGGTGATACGGATCTGCCGCAGCGACAGGATCGCGACCCAAAACCCGATCACCGACATCGCGCTGGCCCCCATTATTGCAAAGGCCGCGCCTTTAAGCCCGTTCCAGTCCATCGCGGTGCTTAACATGGCGAAGGCGAACAGCGTGGGCAGCGCGCGCACGATAAATGCCGTGCCCGCCTTGCCCGCCGATACCAGCAGCGATTCCAGACTTGCCCCGACCATCTCGATCGCGCCGGAAATCGCTAAAATGACCATGGCCCAATAAACGACGCCGAATTCTTTCCCTGCGATCGTCTCCAGCCCCCAGCGCCCGAACAGCACGGCGAACGCCACCGCCAAGACGCCCCCGATCAACGCGATATTCGCCATCCGCCGCGCCATGTCGTGCGCCGCCTCCTTGGCGTGAACCAGTTCGGGATAGATCGCTTTCGACACCGTCTGCGCCAGTTGCACCAGCGCCTGCCCCAATTGGGATGCGACCCGGAAACCGCCGGCGAACGCCTCCCCCCCGATCGCGCCGACCAATAATATCATAACCTGCTTGCCACCGACCGACAGGCTACCCGACAGGTTGGTCGAAACGACGAAGCGCCAGGCATCGCGATGTTCGGCGGGGATCGCGCGCAGGCCGATGCGGCTCAGATCGATCCTCGCGCTGCGGGCGGCGACAATCCAATATGCCGCCGCTACCGCCACTTCGGATGCAGCCCAAGCCAGAATGAAGCCGGTCACGTCTGGCATCAGGAACCACGCAAGAACCGCGCCCGCCGCCCGCACGATCGGCTGTACCGCATCCGCCGCCGTCGCCAGCGCATATTTGAACCGCAGCCGCAACAGGCCGGTAGGGGTGGATCGGATCGCCAGCAACGACACCATGCAATAGCCGAACGCGACCCACAACAGATCGTCCGGCAGCGGCAGCCAGAATTGCGCCGTGCCGACCAGCACGACGGCGAGCAGAGTGCCGAGCACCACCGACACCAGATCGAGCGCGATGGCGAACCCCGTCGCCTCCGCCGGTCCGCCGTCGCCCGACCCCCAGCGAACCACGAACTGCCACGTCTGGAAATTGGCGATGCCGGTCACCGTTTGCCCCAGCGCCACGATAATTGCGAAATGGCCGAACCCATCGAGCCCCAGCGCGCGTGTCGCCAACGCCAGATAGACGAGGCTCAACACCGCATTCAGCCCGCGTCCGGTCAGGAGCCAACCGATATTCTTCATCAGACGCTGCATGGGCGAACCGCGTCAGCCAGTCAGGCCGCGTGCTCTCCGCGTTTGCGCAGCAGCCGCTCGGTCACATCGAAGGTCCGTTGGTTGTCGACATCGACGGCGTATTCGCCGCGCGACATGACGATGGGCTCCATGTGGAAACCGAACCGCTTCGACACCTGGGCGAAGAATTTTTCCTTCGTGCTGGTGCCGAGGTGAAACCGGATGAGGTTCGACACGCCGAACGCCTTGGCGATGCGCATGGGAAATTTCACGAACTGTCCGCCGCCACGCATGATTTCCGCCGCCCCTAGTGCCTCGGCCGATCCGATCCAATAGGTGTTGCAGTTGGAATAGCCGCCATCGCGAAATTCGTAGAACTTCTTTTGCCCGACGGGATCGGCGGCGATCACGTCTTCCTTGCGCGCCAAAGCTGCCGCCGCACCCGCCTTTGCCGCCAGCGCCTTGTCGATGAATTCGGCGTAGCCTTCGCTCGTCACCAGGCAATTGTCGGCAGTGGTGATGAGGATGGGGAAGTCCGCGCCTTCCGCGCCTGCAAACACGCTGTCGACCAGATTATGCGCGCCGGGTCGCATAGCCAGACGGCCTTCCGCGATCAGCGCGGCGACAGCGGGCAGGGCCACGATCTCGTCCGGTTCATGCGCCACGATGCGGATGGCGCCGATCCGGTCGCAGCCCGCGACTTCGCGCACGACCCGCTCCACCATAGGCACGCCCAATACCGGCACCACACACTTCTGCGCCACCCCGGCCTTCGCGGCCAATGGATCGAGCGCGCCGGACCGTTTGCCGGCAAGGATAATGGCGGTGACTGTCATGGTTGCAGGTCCTAACCGGCATGCCATTTTGTGCAAGACTTGTCGCGCGGGCGGGACGGGGCCAGATCAGAACCATGCGTATAATCTTCAGCCGCAAGGGGTTCGACAGCGTGGCGGGCGGCGGGCCCTCGCCGATCGTGAATGGCCGACCGATCAGCCTGCCAATACCGGCCTATGGCGAGTTGTCCGCGACCAAATACGGCGATCTGGGGTTCGGCGAATTTGCAAAGGCGGCCAGTCGCGGAAAGTACGACGCGGGCGCTCTTTGCCATTACGATCCCATGTTTTTGGACGACGGCACCGCGATGCTTGGCCAGTGTAGCGGGTCGCAGGGGCATCTCGCCAATCAGGGGGTGGGCCCTAGAGACGTGTTCCTGTTCTTCGGCCTTTTCGCAGACGAGGCGACAGGGGAACGACATCACCGCATCTTCGGCTTCATGGAGGTGGACGGCGTGCGCGACGTGGCGTCGGCAGATCGCGACGACCCTGTTTGTGCAAAGGCAATCGCCGCGAATCATCCGCATTTTATCGGAATGCACGGGAAAAACGACACGCTTTATGCCGGGCAGGGCGGCGTGGCGCAGCGCGATTGGCCCGAATTGCGACTGACGGTGTCAGGCGGGCCGGCCTCCAAATGGCACCGCCCGAAATGGCTCAAACCCGGCGGACTGACCTATTTTCCCAAACCTGAAAACTGGCCCGAGCCGGCCATGCTCTACCGTGTCGGCAACGGGCAGGAATTCGTCGCCGATATCGGGCGGCGCAAGGCTCCGCGCGACTGGCTGGCGGGGGTGATCGACCTTATCGGTAGGTCTTGATGATCGCCGAAAAATCGAGGGTGCCGTTCCCTGCGCCGCTGAAATCTTCGTAAAGCGAAGCAGCGCGCGCGCTCAGCGGTACCGGACTGTCGGAATTCTCCGCCGCTTCCATCGCAAGGCGCAGATCCTTCAGCATCAACGCAGTTGCGAAGCCGCCTTGATAATCCTTGTCGGCGGGGCTGGCGGAGCCGACGCCGGGCATGGGGGTATAGGTGTTCAATGACCAGTTGGACCCGCTCGACTG
>JBASAR010000148.1:0-2121 GCA_049650705.1 Pontixanthobacter sp.
ATGATGGTCACCGTCAACCAGACGATCGATCAGGACACCGCGGAATTGCTGGTCGAACAGTTCGGCCACACGATCAAACGCGTATCCGAAGCCGATGTCGATATTCAGGAGGAGGTCGACAAGGATCCCGAAGATACGCTGAAGCCCCGTCCACCCGTGGTCACGATCATGGGTCATGTCGATCATGGCAAGACCAGCCTGCTGGATGCGCTGCGCGGCACCAACGTGACGAAGGGCGAAGCCGGCGGTATCACGCAGCATATCGGCAGCTATCAGGTGACCACGAAGGACAAGTCGAAGATCACCTTCCTCGACACGCCCGGCCATGCCGCCTTTACCGAGATGCGGCAGCGCGGGGCCAATGTCACCGATATCGTGGTGCTGGTGGTCGCGGCCGATGACGGCATCATGCCGCAGACGATCGAGGCGATCAAACATACCAAGGCCGCCGGTGTCCCGATGATCGTGGCGATCAACAAGATCGATAAGCCGGAGGCCAATGCACAAAAAATACGCGAACGGCTGCTCGAACACGAAGTCATCGTGGAAGCGATGTCGGGCGATGTGCAGGATGTGGAAGTTTCCGCGACCAAGGGCACCGGGCTCGACGACTTGCTCGACAAGATCGCGCTACAGGCCGAATTGCTGGAACTGAAAGCCAACCCCGACCGCCCGGCCGATGCCACCGTGATCGAGGCGCAGTTGGACAAGGGCCGCGGGCCTGTGGCGACCGTACTGGTCACGCGCGGCACGTTGCGGCGCGGCGACACCTTCGTGGTCGGCACTGAAAGCGGCAAGGTGCGCGCGGTGGTCAACGATGCAGGCAAGCAGATCAAGGAAGCCGGCCCGTCGATGCCGGTCGAAGTCCTCGGCCTGGGCGGTGTGCCCGGTTCGGGCGAGAAGCTGACCGTTGTGGAAAACGAACAGCGGGCCCGTGAAGTAGCGCAATATCGACGCGAAAAGGCGACGGCACAGCGTACGGCGCTCGCCCCGACCAGCTTCGACACGATGTTCAGCAATCTGCAGAGCAATCTCGTCGAATTTCCCGTGCTGGTGAAGGCCGACGTTCAGGGTTCGGTCGAGGCAATCAACACCGCGCTGCACAATCTGGGCAACGACCTCATCAAGGTCCGCGTGTTGCATGCCGGAGTAGGCGCGATCACCGAAAGCGACGTGACGCTGGCGGCGGCCTCCAAGGCGCCGATCATCGGTTTCAACGTGCGGCCCAATCCCAAGGCGCGCGAACTGGTGAAGCGCGATGGCGTGACAATGAAATATTTCGACGTGATCTATCACCTGACGGACGAGATCGCGAAGGAAATGGCCGGCGAACTGGGCCCCGAAAAGATCGAGAACGTCGTCGGCCGGGCCGAAGTCAAGGACGTCTTCAAGTCGGGCAAGAAGGACAAGGCGGCCGGTCTGCTGGTCGTGGAAGGCATCATCCGCAAGGGGTTGCACGCACGCCTCACCCGCGACGATGTCATCGTGTCGGCCACTACCATCGCATCGTTGCGGCGGTTCAAGGACGATGTGGACGAAGTGCGCTCCGGCCTCGAATGCGGCGTCGTGCTGGAAGACACGAACGACGTTCAGGCAGGCGACAATCTCGAAGTGTTCGAAGTCGAGGAACGCGAACGGGTACTCTGAACGGTCGAACGGTAGGAACGTATGGGCACACGTCCCCATAATCTGAACGCGGCTCACGCCGATCTGATGGACGTATCTTTCGACCGCTTCGATCCGGAGCGGGAGGAAATCACGTTGCGTTTCACCGCGCCGGACAGCTTCGTGACCCCGCGCGGCAGTGTCCAGGGTGGGCTCGTGGCCGGGTTTCTCGACGAGGTCATGGGGTGGGCGCATGTCTGGGCGACGGACCATGCCGAGGCGCCACTCAATCTCGATATCACGATGACGTTGCTGCGCCCTGTCATGGCGGGGCCGTTGATAGGCAAAGGTCGTGTGGTGAAACGCGGGAAGCGGGTGACGTTTCTGGAAGGCGAATTGTTCGACGAAGGCGGCACTTTGCTGGCCCGGTCGACATCGACGGCGATCCCAACGCCAACGCCCAAACCGTGAATCGTTACGTCGCCCTGTTTTCAAAAGCCGACATCGGCGGCGAGC
>JBASAR010000149.1:0-2851 GCA_049650705.1 Pontixanthobacter sp.
GAAGATGGGTCAATCCTGAATCCCGCATCGCGTCTTCATCGGCATCGCTGATCCCACCGCGGTCGCCGCTTGCCAAAGCGGCGGCAATCGCGCCGGCCGAACCATCCAACTGCCCGCGAACATGGGCGGACAATCTGCGCTGTGTATCGGCCAGCAGCTCGCTATGTTGCGAAGGCTCCAACATCTCGATATCTCCCAGAACCGAACCGGTTGCCGAATACCCTTGAAACCAAGCGGTTCGTGCAAAGTCATAGCCGCCTGGAAGCATGGACGGCGCAGGAGGCATTAGGCGGGCACGCAAACGAATGACCGCACCTTCGACCAGATCGGGTTTCGCCTGTTCCCATGGCACATTCACCCGAACTTTTTCGGCTTCATTCGTATCTTCATTGCGCATCGCCAGGATCAATCTCACCCGATCACGCGCCGGCTGTTCGTCGCGCATTAAAATACGCGCATCGAAAACGGTAACGGAAGGACGATCTATCGCGGGGGCACCCACGGTTTCGGACCGAAGCCAGATCAGACTTACGCCGAGTGCGAACATGACCGTCAGACCGATTACGGCCATCCGCAGATTGGCTAACGAGCGATCACCGCGCGGACGCAAATAGGCCATGCTTGCACCCAGAAACGCCATCAAGATCGTCGTGATCCATGCGGCCGGCGTATCGAGTATAAACCAGACGGCTATGCCGAATGCGAATGCGATGACTAGCCAGGGACCCTTGTCGAACTCGGCCGCACCCAGAAATGCATCTATGCGGCCCAATACCGCGTGACGGCAACTGGACAACGCCAAAACATGACGCCAAGAGTGCTGCAACGCACCAATTCGGGCGTTCTTTGCCGATTGGCGAACGCCCGCCCCGGTCCCTGTGTCGTTTTCATCGGCGAATGGGTCGTACGGTGGTTTCGCCGGCATGGGCCGATATGAAAAGGAAACTTCCCGGCATGGCAAGCACTAGTGGTCCGGTCGTCACGCGTTTTGCGCCATCGCCGACCGGGTATCTGCATATCGGCGGCGCACGCACGGCGTTATTCAACTGGCTGTTCGCACGGCATCATAATGGCAAGGCGCTGCTTCGTATCGAGGATACCGATGCGAAGCGGTCCAGCCAGGATGCCATTGATGCGATCATCGATGGTCTCGATTGGCTAGGTTTGGATTACGACGAAGACCCGTTGTTCCAATCGCAACGGGCGGACCGTCATGCGGAAGTCGCGCACATTCTACTCGACGCGGGCCATGCCTATCGATGTTATGCCACGCCGGAAGAACTGGAAACGATGCGCGCGGATCAGCGCGCTGCCAAGCAGCCCATGCGCTATGATAATCGCTGGCGGGATCGCAACCCCGCAGACGGGGCGCGCGATGCGCCTTTCACCATCAGACTGAAAACGCCGGAGGATGGCCAAACGACGGTCGACGATCTGGTTCAGGGACCGGTGTCGGTACGAAACAGCGAGATCGACGATTACATTATCTTACGTGCCGATGGTTCGCCGACCTACATGCTCGCTGTTGTGGTGGACGATCACGACATGGGCTGCACCCATGTGATCCGCGGCGACGATCATTTGAACAACGCCTTTCGTCAGCTTCCGATCTATCAGGCGATGGATGCGATCGAGGGCGGATGGCCCAGCCCGCAATACGCGCACATCCCGTTGATACATGGCAGCGACGGCGCGAAACTGTCCAAACGGCACGGCGCGCTTGGGGTGGAGGCCTATCGTGACGAGATGGGCGTTCTCCCCGATGCGCTATTTAACTATCTCCTTCGCTTGGGATGGGGTCATGGCGATCGGGAAGAAATTACGCGCGATGAAGCGGTCGCTCTGTTCGATTTGGACGGTGTGGGAAAGAGCCCCTCCCGCTTCGATCTCAAGAAATTGGAAAATCTCAACGCCCATTATATCCGCGTAGCCGATGATGCTTACCTGGTTGATTTGGTAATATCGCAAATGGACGACGCGGAACGCAGCATCGACCCGGCTTTGCTGTTACGAGCGATGCCGGTGCTGAAGGTTCGTGCGAAAAACGTGGCGGATTTAATCGAAACGGCTGCGTTCTTGTGGGTGACGCGCCCGCTGACCCTTACCGAAAAGGCGCAAAAGCTACTGGACCCAGCTGCTCGGGTGCATCTTTCGCAGGTTTCCACCGCGTTGTCGGCGGAAAAAAACTGGACAATGGAGGCTCTGGAAGCCACTACAAAATCGCTTGCGGAACGGCTCGATTTGGGTCTCGGAAAACTTGCGCAACCAATGCGCGCCGCCTTGACCGGAACGACGATTTCCCCTGGAATTTTCGATGTTCTGGTTCTTCTCGGACGGGAAGAAGCGCTGGCGCGTATCGATGCGCACGCACAGACTTCGCAATCGCAATGAACACGTCAAGGAGACCTATTTTGGCCGATAAACACGCCCAGCTCGAAATCAATGGTGAGACGCATGATTATCCGGTCCTGAAAGGCACCGTCGGTCCGGAAGTCATCGATATTCGTAAGCTTTATGGGCAAACCGGCGCGTTTACCTTCGATCCCGGGTATAAGTCGACCGCAAGCTGCGAAAGTGCGCTGACCTACATCGACGGTAACGAAGGTGTGCTGCTGCACCGTGGTTACCCGATCGGACAACTGGCCGAACAGTCGAGCTTCATGGAAGTTGCCTACCTGCTGCTCAATGGCGAACTCCCGAGCCAGGACGAGCTTGCCACTTTCGACGATACGATCACGCGGCACACGATGCTTCACGATCAACTGCGCCAGTTTCTGCAAGGTTTCCGACGTGATGCGCATCCAATGGCGATCATGTGCGGCGTCGTCGGTGCACTGTCGGCTTTCTATCA
>JBASAR010000150.1:0-18592 GCA_049650705.1 Pontixanthobacter sp.
TCGGCACGCATGAGAGTTTTGCCGCGCACAACAACGCGATGTTACGCGAATTCCTCGACCGCTTCGGCTTCGACTATGAATTCGTCGCCGGATCGGACCGGTATCAATCGGGCGCGTTCGACGATGCGCTGCGCAATGTCCTGCGCAACAATCAGTCGATCATGGACATCATGCTGCCGACGCTGCGCGCTGAACGGGCGGCGACCTATTCGCCGATCATGCCGATCAGTGCGACCACCGGCGTCGTCTTGCAGGTTCCGGTCGAAGTCGTGGACGCCGATGCCGGCATCATCCGCTTCACTGACAGCGACGGCACTACGGTCGAACAAAGCGCGCTCGGCGGTCAGGCCAAGCTGCAATGGAAAGTCGATTTCGCAATGCGCTGGGTCGCGCAAGGGGTCGACTACGAAATGTACGGCAAGGATCTGACCGATACCGGCATCCAGTCCGGCAAGATCGCCAAGGTGTTGGGCGGCCGCAAACCGGACGGGCTGATCTACGAGCTGTTCCTGGACGAAAATGGCGAAAAGATTTCCAAGTCGAAGGGCAACGGCCTGACCATCGAACAATGGCTGGAATACGGGACGCAGGAGAGCCTGGGCTTCTATATCTTCCCCAACCCCAAAAGCGCCAAGCAATTGCATGTCGGCGTCATCCCGCGCGCGGTGGACGATTACTGGCAGTTCCGCGAACGGTTGGCGGATCAGCCGCTCGACAAGCAGTTGGGCAATCCGGTGTGGCATCTGCTGCGGGCGAACCGCCGTGTCGATGGGGCAGAGGCACCGGGGGCGGGGGACACGGTGCCGGTCAGCTTCGGCCTGCTCCTCAATTTGGCGGGAGTATTGGGGGCGGAGGCGGATCGAAATCAGGTCTGGTCCTACCTTGCCAATTACATCGACGATGCCGACCCGGCGCAGCATCCCGATGTCGACCGGATGGTCACTGCCGCGCTCGCCTATAACCGGGATTACGTAGCCCCGACACTTCGCAAGCGGGCACCCGACGCGAGAGAGGCGGACGCGCTGCGTGCACTGCTGTGTGTGCTGGAAGAAGCGCCAGACGACATGGCCGCCGAAGATTTACAGACGAAGGTGTACGAAATCGGCAAGCAGGAACGCTTCGGCTTCGACAATCTGCGCGACTGGTTCCGCGCGCTTTACCAAACGCTGCTCGGCAGCGATCAGGGGCCGCGCATGGGCAGCTTCATCGCCCTGTATGGTATTGCAAACACCTGCAAACTCATCGAAGAAGCGTTGAAAAAGGTTTGAAGGGCGGAACGATGGCGGGTGACAAGACTAAATCTACAAAAGCCAAGGCCAGTGCCGAAGACCAGTCGAATTACGAAATACAACCCCACGAGACCGATCGTTCCCCGGAACGCACAGGCTCGCTCGAAATCGATCCCGGTCAATTGTTCATACAGGCAACCGAACAGACGCGCATGGCGCTGTGCATGTCCGATCCGCGCAAACCCGATGCTCCGATCGTCTATGTGAACGAGGCGTTCGTCAAACTGACGGGCTATCCACGCGAAGAAATCGTCGGACGAAACTGCCGGTTTCTGCAAGGTCCCGATACATCGCCCGATGCGGTGCGTCGTATTCGGGAAGGGCTGGAAAGTAACGAAGTGCGCGTCATCGAATTGCTTAATTATCGTAAGGACGGAACCCCATTCTGGAACGCCCTGCATATCGGCCCGATCTTCGACGATAAGGGCGAACTGCGATATTATTACGGGTCGCAATGGGATGTGACCGAAATGCTGTCGAGCCGCGAGAAGGCCTTGGAACAGGCCCGTATAGCCGAGGAAATGCAGCATCGCAGCCGCAATCTCTTTGCCATTCTTTCGGCAATCGTCCGCCTGTCGGCGCGCGGAATGACCGATGCGAAGGCGCTTGCCGACCGCATCTCCGGCCGGATCGAAGCGCTGGGTGCCGCCCATCGCGTATCCTTGCGGGTGGGTACCGACGAAGACGAAACGGTCGATCTGCGTACCTTGATGAACGAGATACTCGAACCCTATCAGGACGAAGGGGACCGCCGGATCAAAATGGTCGGAGAAGTGGCCAGCGTACCGGAATACGCCATTACCCCCGTCGGACTCGCCCTGCATGAACTTGCGACCAATGCCGTTAAATATGGTGCCCTGGGGGTGCAGGACGGCCTTGTGCAAGTCGATTGGCAATTGGAGGGGGGCCAGCTGGAAATAGAATGGGTGGAGAATGGCGGGCCGGCTATCGACCTCAAATCGCCGCGAAAAGATGGCACCGGATCGCGGCTGTCCGACAAAATGCTTCGCGCGATCGATGGCAGGTTCGAACGTGAATTCAAAGAGAGCGGTTTGAAGGCAACGTTGATGTTCCCGCTGGAACGACTGCCCAGATTGCTGCCCGAACAATAAGCGTCAGTGCCCCCATTTGCGGGTGCGATACCATTTCGTGATCACGTATTTCACACCTTCCTCCACCGGGCGGCCCGCATGCATCGTGCGTTCGTTCGGCGTACCGTCGGGCAGCGCGTTGTTCCAGATCAGCAGCGCGCCCGGCTGCGGCGCGACCTTCAGCTTCAGATCGGTAAACTCCGTCGCGCCGCCCTTGGTCACCGAATTCAGGAACGCCATCGCGGTCCAGCTTCGCTGACCACCCATCTTGCGCTCGTTCTTCCAATATTCCTGCGAGGTATGGAAATAATCCTGATGCGGCTTGAACTGCTGCCCGGGATGGTAACGCTGCCCCTGAATGCTTTCGCCCAGCGGCGCTTTCAATCCCAGCGTCTCGTCGATGCGGGCGGAGATGTCTTTCACGAAAGCATCGTGCGGATCGACATTGCCCGAATAGGATGTGCGGAACCCGCTGGCATATTCGGTTTCATACGCTTCGCTCGGCCGGGCGGTGGCTTCGATCATCATGATAAAACGCTGGCATTCCTGCGGATCGAGAAAGCGACTGACGGCATAGATCTCGGCGCCGTCGGTTGGCAGTTTCAGCGCATTCGGATGTGCATCGAGCGCTGTTCGGACCCGAGCGCCTACGCGTTTGAGGGCGTCCTTGTCCGGAGTAATCGTTTGCGTTGCCATGTCGTTCGATTAGCAGGCCGGCCAGCCAAGGCAAAGCGGCTCGGCCCCCCAATTCGTCCAGGGCGGAGCCGCGGCTCGACCGGATGCACGTCCGTTCTACCAGAAGAAGTCGTAGATCACATCGACCACTTCGCCGCTATACTGGTTCACCAGCACGACATCGTCGTAATAGCGGACCCAGCGATAGGGGCCGTAAACTTCGGGCAGGCGATAGCGCCACGGATCGTTGATACGGTAGCGGTTGCCAAAAAATAGATTGTCCAGGCGGAAACCGATGCTCAACCGCCGGTAATTGTAATTGCGATAGGGGGCGTAATAGCGGCCGAGATTATAGGCGCGGCGATTGACGCGGCGATGATTGCGCCAATTATAACGATTGTTCGCGCGCCAGTTGCGGCGGTCCCAGCGGCGGTAATTGCGGGCGTTGCGATTATCCCGTGCGTTGCGATAATCGTTGCGGCGGTAATCGCGCCGGTCGGCTCGCCGGTCCCGGCGGCGTTCGATCCGGCGTTCCGCGCGTCGGTCTGCACGACGATCCTCCCGACGATCAGCGCGGCGTTCGGTTCTGCGATCACGGCGCCGTTCGACAATGCGGTCTGCGCGCCGGTCTGCCCTGCGTTCGCCAGTACGTTCGGCCGTACGCTCCGTTCGACGATCGTTCCTTCGTTCGGTACGCCGTTCCCGCCGATCGCGGATGCGCTGCGCCTGTTCGTTGGAGATCTGCGAACCGAACCCGCGATTGCGTTCGCTGCGTTGTTGGTTGCGTTCGCGGCGGTCTACGCGACGTTGCTGACGGTCGCCATTGCGCGATTGCACTTGGCGCGCCTGTTGACGGTTCGTGCGCTGTTCACGGCGCATCTGGCGGCGGTCCTGTTGCCGGTTCGCACGGCGCTGGGCACGATCCTGACGCTGCGTATCGGCGGCGGTTTCGGTGGCCGCAGCGGCTTGCGCGCTGGAGATCGGCATGGCGAAGGCAATCATCGTGGCAAGGGCCGTCGCGCTTCCGGCGGTAAGCAGTTTCATAAGGTTCATCGTGGCTCTCCTGGTGGCGCCCGCCATCATCGGCGTTCCTTGGCGTATCGCTGTTTCGACCGCTTCCACCTTTACGCGATCCATATCGTATCCTCGGTCTAGTTCAGCTCAAGTGACTTCAAACTGAACGGATGGAAAGCTTCAGCCGGCATTGCGGTCCGTCGTATCGGTAGCGATTGACACGCGTCGCAACCCCGTGGCTAGGCACATATATGCAACTCGATGCCGTCACCGTCATGCGCGATATACGCGACCATCTCGCCCGCGGCGCAACCTCGCGTAAGTCGCCGATGCATACGCCGGTGGTCGGCACCGCCGATGGCGATCTGCGGGTCATGGTGCTGCGCGAATATGATGCCGATCGCCATCAACTGCGTTTTCACACCGACGCGCGCAGTCCGAAGGTAGCGGCGATCGACAGTGACGGCGCGGTCAATATTCTTGCCTACGATGCGGAGGCGAAGGTGCAGATACGGATACGCGGAACCGGCAAAGTGGAAACGGACACGCCGCGGGTCGATGCACTATGGGCGGACAGCACGACCTTCGCGCGCCGCTGTTACCTGGCGCACACCGCGCCGAGCGGTTCTTCGCCCGAACCGACATCCGGGCTGCCAAAATGGGCCGAAGGGTTGCAGCCGACCGAGGAGCAAGTCGCCCCCGGACGCCCGAACTTCGCGGTGTTGATGGTGCAGGTGACGCATTACGATTGGCTGTATCTGTCGAACGATGGCCATCGCCGGGCAGGCGTAACGGTGGGGACGCAAGGCGGGGCGTCGCTGGAGTGGCTGGTGCCGTAGGATGTGACGCTGAAACGGGGTGGAAGCACCGGCGCAGTTTGCCGGGTTTGATGAAGGCTTGTGCGGGTTTGAAGACGGGATCGAAAGCGCGCCGTGTAACCTTCGCGGTTTGGCTGGTTGGGTAGAGTGTGTGGCTCTGTTGGATGGAGAAGGGCAGGGTTCATGTTAACAGCGTAACGAACCGTGAAGGTGTAGGACAGCGCAAAGCTCGAACCGGTCAACGCCTTAGAACAAGCGGGCTGTTCCACTTAATCCTGCAAACCCACCATCCCGCCGTCATCCCGGACTTAACCCGGAATCCCGCTTCCTTTCGGCTTCCTGTCCGAAAAAAAGGGACCCCGGATCAAGTCCGGGGCTACGGTCGTTACGCTATACCACCATAGCTCGTTGGGACAAAACATCAGGGTCCAGCCCGTAATCGAGAACTTCTTGAAAGCCGTCGCTTTCGTGAAGGGCCGAGGCTTCCAAGGCGGCACGTTCTCCCTTCTTTTTGATCGATGGCCGCAACCTGTTCATTGCTGATCGTCGCCCGCGCGCTTGGCTGCGCACTTCCTCAATCGCCAAAATCATCGTCCAGCAATCCTTGGCGACTGGATCGTCGATGTCTTGCGATTACACGATGGCTAAGCGACGCAAAGCGGCCCGCTCAACTTCCGTGGCCCCGACTTTCGCATTTGTCGCCAATTGTCGCAATCTAACAATATCGTCGTTTTCAGCGATCCATTTCAGTGCTTGTTTTTCCGCTTCGATCACCGCGTCAGTTTCTTATATGCCAACCTGGTAGGCCGGTCCGCGGCATCGCCCAATCTCCGACGCTTGTCCTCCTCATACGCTTCGAAGTTCCCCTCGAACCATTCGACATGGCTGTCGCCCTCGAACGCAAGAATATGCGTGGCGAGCCGGTCCAGGAAGAACCGGTCATGCGAAATGACCACGGCGCAGCCAGCGAAGTTCTCGATCGCGTCTTCCAGCGCGCGCAGGGTTTCCACGTCGAGGTCGTTGGTCGGTTCGTCCAGCAGCAGCACGTTGCCGCCTTCTTTCAACATCTTGGCCATGTGGACGCGATTGCGTTCGCCGCCCGAAAGCTTGCCGACGACTTTCTGCTGGTCCGCGCCCTTGAAGTTGAACGCGCCCACATACGCGCGCGTCGACATGTCGTGGCCGTTGACCTTCATGTAGTCGAGTTCGTCGCTAACTTCCTGCCAGACGTTCTTCTTGGGGTCCAAATCCGCGCGGCTTTGGTCGACGAAGCCCAAATGCACCGTGTCGCCGATTTCGATGGTACCGCTATCGGGTTCTTCCTGCCCCGTGATCATCTTGAACAGGGTCGATTTACCCGCGCCGTTGGGGCCGATCACGCCGACGATCCCGCCCGGCGGCAGCATGAAGGACAAATCTTCGAACAACAGCTTGTCGCCGAACGCCTTGGTCAGGCCCTTGGCTTCGATCACCTTGCTGCCGAGCCGTTCGGGCACCTGAATGACGATCTGTGCCTTGCCCGGCTTGCGGTCGCTTTGTGCGTCCTGCAATTCCTCGAACTTGCGGATACGCGCCTTCGATTTCGTCTGGCGTCCCTTGGTGCCCTGACGGATCCATTCGAGTTCTTCCGACAGCGCTTTCTGGCGGCCGGAATCCTCGCGGTCTTCCTGCGCCATGCGCTTCGACTTCTTGTCGAGATAGGTCGAATAATTGCCTTCGTAGGGATAGTACGATCCGCGATCCAATTCCAAAATCCATTCGACCACATTGTCGAGGAAGTAGCGGTCATGGGTGATCATCAGCACCGCGCCGGCATATTCCTTCAAATGGTTTTCCAACCATTCGACGGATTCGGCGTCCAGATGGTTGGTCGGCTCGTCCAGCAGCAGGATGCCCGGCTTTTGAATGAGCAATCGGGTCAAGGCGACCCGCCGGCGTTCCCCGCCCGACAGGTTTTCGACCGACGCATCGGAGGGCGGACAGCGCAGCGCTTCCATCGCGATCTCCAGCTGGTTGTCGAGCGTCCAGCCATCGACCGCATCGATCTTGCCCTGCAATTCCGCCATCTGGTCGCCCAGCGCATCGAAATCCGCGTCCGGCTCGGCCATCTGCGCGGATACGGCGTTGAACTGTTCGACCAGATCGGCGGTTTCCCGCGCGCCATCCTTCACGTTTTCGAGCACCGTCTTGCTCTCGTCCAGCTCCGGCTCCTGCGCCAGATAGCCGACGGTGATGTTCTCGCCCGCCCATGCCTCGCCGGTAAAGTCGGTGTCGATGCCTGCCATGATCTTGATCAGCGTCGATTTGCCCGCGCCGTTGGGGCCGACGATGCCGATCTTCGCACCTTGGTAGAATTGCAGGTTGATGTTCTCCAGCACCGGCTTTTTTGTGGCGGGAAAGGTCTTGGTCATGTTCTTCATGACGTAGGCATATTGCGCGGCCATCGGACGGGTCTTTCGAATTGCGTGTCGGGGTGGATTTGTTCGGAAATTTGTTCGACTGGGCAGATAGGCGTTGGGGCGGGGCGGGGCAAGCTGCGTGCGGACGGCAACGGCACGTCGAGGGAACAAGGCGGGGCGTCTGTCGTTCGCGAGACATGAAAACGATCATCCTTGCACCGCTCGCCGTTTCCGCACTCGCTATTGCAGCCTGTTCTTCGGGAGGGGACGATGCCGCGGCGCAACCACCCATTGAAGAAACGGCGTCGCAAGACACGCAGACAGACAATTTCACCGATCGTGGAGGCTATGACGACGATGCCTCCGCCGCGCAGGCGGAAGCGACGGAGAAGGACGGCGTTCTGTCGGTCACGATGCCGGATGACGTGACGTCGAAAATGCTTGGCGAGCGCGATCCGGAAATGATCGCAGTGCAGGTCATGCTCGATAAGGGGCGTCATTCGCCCGGCGTGATCGATGGCCTGGGCGGCCGCAACACCGACCGCGCGATCCAGTATTATCGCAAGTCGAAAGGCATGAAGGACGGCACGAAAGTGGATGCCGAGCTGAAGAAGGCCCTGTTCGAAGAGCATGGTGGGGACGTATTCCGCAGCTATACCGTGACGCAGAAGGATGCGTCCTACGACTTCGTAGAATTGCCGAGTGATTATCCGGGCATGTCGGAAATGGACAGCCTCGGTTACGAAAGCGCGGAGGAAATGCTGGCCGAACGGTTCCATATGGACGTCGATTTTCTGAAGGCGCTGAACCCCGACGCCGATTTCGCAAAGGCGGGGACAAAACTGAATATCGTGTCTCACGGTAAACGCGAATTCGGGGGAGATATCGCGAAGATCGAGGTTCGTAAAAGCGACGATATGGTCGTAGCACTGGATAAGAGCGGCAAAATCCTGGTCAGCTATCCCGCTACCATCGGCAGTTCCGATTTCCCCAGCCCCAGCGGATCGATGAAGGTCAGCGCGGTGGCGCCGGAACCCAATTACACCTTCGATCCCGAATCGCAGGACTGGGGGCCGGACAAGACTTTCGTACTCCCCGCCGGTCCGAACAATCCAGTCGGGGGCACCTGGATCGATCTGGGCAAGAACGGTTACGGCATCCATGGTTCGCCGGATCCGCAATTGATCGGCAAGACCGCCAGTCACGGCTGCGTGCGTCTGACCAATTGGGATGCAGCCGAACTTGCGCGCGCGATCAAGACGGGAACGCCGGTAGTGTTCGTCTGACACGAGCTGCGTTTCGGCAGGCTCGACAAGAATGACGCACGGCGATAGCGCGGGCGGCATGATCAAATATGCCCCCGCTCTTGTCGCCGCGTTGTTCGTTTCCCCCACCGTAGTCGCGCAGCCTGCGATGCGTCCCGCGCCGATCGACGCGATCGCCGACCGTGCATTGCTCGAAGATACGATCGCCTACGATTTCACCGAAGGGCTTACGACCGAGGTCGGTCCGCGGCAGGCTGGTACGGAGGCGGAGCGGCGCGGGCGCGAATGGGCGATGCGTTGGCTGCGCGAACAGGGCTTCGCCAATGTCGCGGACGAACCCTTCATGATGGACACCTGGGTGCCCGGCGACATGGCCTATGCCGCTGTCACCGCACCATTCCCGCAACCTTTCGCCATCGCGCCCTTGGGCGGCAGCGCCTCCACCGGGGCGGATGGGATCGAGGCCGAAGTGGTCGAATTCGCCAATGTCGAAGCATTGACTGCGGCGCCCGATGGCAGCCTTGATGGCAAGATCGCTTACATCAGCCACGCGATGCGGCCCGCGCAGGACGGGTCGCATTACGGCTTCGCCGGGCCCGCACGCTGGGTCGGGGCGAGCATCGCGGCGGGCAAGGGCGCGGTCGCGACGGTCATCAAATCGATCGGCACGGATTACCATCGCAACCCGCATACCGGCGGCACCCGGGTGGTCGATCCGATGATCCCGGCGGGGGCGTTGTCGATTCCCGATGCGGAGAACCTGGAACGCATGTTCGATCGCGCCGAAGGGCAGCCGATCCGCATGAAGCTCGTCCTGACACCGCAGAACATCGGGATGCAGCAAAGCGGAAACGTGGTCGGCGAGATCGTCGGACAATATCCCGACATGCCGCCGGTGCTGCTCGCCTGCCATCTCGACAGTTGGTGGAACAGCCCCGGCGCGTTCGACGATGCGGCGGGATGCGGGATCGCCGCCGCCGCCGCGCTGAATGTCGGGCGGGCGGAACAGCCGTTGCGCACCATTCGCGTGCTGATGGCGGGGGCGGAGGAAGTCGGACTGTATGGCAGCATCGCCTATTCCAAGGCGCATCTCGACGAACCCATCGCCGTGGCCTTCGAAAGCGATTTCGGGGCGGATCGCATCTGGCGCTTCGAAAGCAATTTCCGCGATACGGACCCGGATATGCACGCTCGCTTGGCCAAATCGGTCGCGCGGTTCGGCGTTGCGGATTCGACCATCGTGGCCACCGGGGGCGCGGACATCAATATCGCCCGCGATCAGAATACAGCCATCATCGATTTGCAGCAGGACGGCACCCGCTATTTCGATCTGCACCATACGCCCGACGATACGCTCGACAAGATCGATCCGGTACAACTGCGCCAAAACGTCGCCGTATGGACGCAAGTGGCCGGCATCCTTGCGAATTATGCGCTCGATCTGAAAGGCAAGACGTCAGATATGCCGCGCGATCAGGCGCGGTAGCCACACGGCCTGAAACAGCGCCCGCGCCAGCAGAAACATTGCGAAGCTGAACCAAAGCCCGTCATTGCCCCAATCCCATGTCAGCCACAGCGCCGCCGCATACACGGCGCTCGCCCCCAACATCGTGGCGAACAGCGCGCGGGTCCAGCTGGCGCCGACATACACGCCGTCGAACACGAAGCCTGCCATTCCCGCAAAAGGTATGACGATCAGCCAGACCGCGCTTGCCTGCGCCGCGCGCGCCACCGCATCGGTTGCGGCGAAACTGGCAAGGATCGGATCGGCCAGCACGGCGAACAGGCCCGCCACTGCCGCCGCGAAGATCAGCCCGCGCCATAGCAGCGCGCGTATATAGGCGGTGAAACCTGCCCGATCCTTCGCCCCATAGCGTTCGCCATTGAGGACCTGAGCCGCATTCTCGAACCCGTCGAGCAACAGGGCGGTCAGTACGAACATCTGGTAGATGATCCCGTTCGCTGCCAGCACCACCGGTCCGCGTTCCGCACTCAACCGGGTCAATGCCGCCAGCGCGATGACGAGCACCAGTGTGCGCAGGAACAGGTCGCGATTGACCGATAGAAACGGTCGCAATGTCGCCCAGCGAAGCACCGCCCGGTCGCGCATAGCCTGCCCGACAGCATGCCCAACCTCGCCGCGAAAGACGAACAGTAGAACCGCCGCCAGTTTGAGAAACTCCGCCGCGAAACTGGACCAGCCGATACCCGCGATACCCATCTCCAGTTCCAGTACGAACCACAGTCCAAGGGCGATGTTCAAACCATTATAGGCGACTTCGAACACCAGCACCGCCGTCATCTGCCGCCGCCCGACGAGAAAGCCGATCAGCGCCAAATTCGCCATGACTGCAGGCGCGGTCCAATAGCGTATGTCGGCATAAGTGCGCGCGGCGGACAGCACCGCCCCTTCCGCTCCCAACCCGTCAAGCGCGAGGGGCAGTAGCCACGGTTTCAACATTAGCAGCAATGCCCCGATAACCATGGCCATGACCAGCGCCCGCCACAGCGTTGCCGCCTGCTGCGCCGTGCCGATCCGCGTGCCATCCTGCGCGACCAATCCGGTCGTGCCGGTCTTTAGAAAATTCATCACCGTGAACAGCACCGCGAACAGGCGCGCGCCGATATCGACCGCGCCCTGTATCGCCGGATCGCCCAACCGCCCGACGATCCACATATCGCCTAGCCCGATCAGAGCGGTCGCGACATTGGTGATCATCGCCGGCAGGGCGATGGCCCAGATGGCGCGGCGATCGGGCCGTGACAGAGTACTGGAAAAGGTGCCGCGCATGGGGCGCATAGACACGAAACCAAAGTGGTCGGGAAGAGAGGATTCGAACCTCCGGCCCCCTGTACCCAAAACAGGTGCGCTACCAGGCTGCGCCACTTCCCGACGCTTTGGACCGTCCCCGCATCCGGTGGGCCCGGAGGGATTCGAACCCCCGACCTAGCCGTTATGAGCGGCCAGCTCTAACCAACTGAGCTACAGGCCCGTGGGACCGGGTCCGTGATGCTTTACAGCAAGCGCGCGCCTAGCCGGGGGACGGCGGGCACGCAAGCCGCATCTTCCCCAAAATCGCATTAATCGTCGCTATCGCACCACTTTATCGAGGATTTGCGCCACGGTGGTAGGCTGCACATCGCGCATGTCGAGATAGGTATAGACCCGCCGCCACCAATCGTAGAACCGGTTCAGACCCGCTTCGTCATGCACATAGGGGCCAAGCCCGGGCTGCAGCGATGGACTGTGGAACGACAGCACCAGCAGCGGCAGGCCATCGTCCAGCGCGATGTCGATCCCGCGCAGCGCCTCCTCCACCGTCACGTCTTCGGGCGTCAGTGGAATTTTTTCCAACAGACCCATCTTCGCCGCCAATCCGCCCAATCGCGGAACACGAAGCAAACGGGGATGCAGCCATGGCCCCTGCCGTCGCAGCAGGCCCCAATGCGTGGTCGTCAACGGCAGTTCCAGAAGCGCCCGATCCGCATCCGCCCAATAGGGGTGCAGCGGATGCGCGCCGTAATCGGGACCGCCGCCGGCGCTGTAATCGAAATGCGCGCGCACGGAACTGTCGATTGCGATACCGCCCTCGCGCAGCATATGGGCGCTGTTCGGCCCCAGCCCATATCGTCCCGCACGATAGATGAGCGGGGCGGTGCCGAACGCGTCTTCGATCCGATCGCGCAGAACCCGGAATTTCGCCGCTTCGAGGGCCGGGGGAAGGTTTCCGGCGTAGGAATTATGTGCGGTGACTGCCTCGTCGAACGGCGGATTGACCCAAGGGTGCAACTGGACGCCGACCTCCGCCTTGCCCGCCCGCATGGCCTGCGAGAGGATTGCCACTGCTTCGGGCGAGGTCGCGATGGGCCAGTCGATCAGATAGACGGGGCTGACGCCGAGCCCTTCGCAAAACACCTGAAATCTTTCGAGCCGGGGGATATGGACCAGGCCATGGCGATTGCGGGTGAACGGCGCGTTCCAGTCGAATTCCTCTTCGGTATCGACCGTCAGCAGAGCGCGTTGGCCGAAGCCGGGTGCGAACCGCGCCGTGCTTGCGATGTCCGGAGGTAGGGTGAGGGGGCGGAACATGATTTGTGCAATCCCCCTAGCGGCACGCTGGCTTCCGCAACGCGTCAGATGGCCTGTTCGGCCTCCCGTGTGCCCGGGACGGGACCTTCGCTAGGTTCGGTGGACGCAGCGGTCAATAGCGGCAGGTTGAGCGTCAACCAGCCCTCCGCCTGCGACAACCGGCCGCCCGCCGCCGCCGCTTCGGCACGAACCAGCCGCAGAGCAAAACCCGCGCCGAACATGCCGGTGGTCAACGGTTCATCCTTGCGCGGGGCGGATGCGGTGAACAGATCGTCTTTCTGGGCCAGCGTAGCCGGCAATTCGACATGGAGATGAAGCTGTCCGCCATGCGCAGTAAACTCCAGGCCAAGATGTTCGCTCGGCTCCATCGCATTGGCGACACTGGCAAGCAGGCGCCAGGCCATCCGCTCCGCCGCGTCATGGCTGAATGCGATCATCCCCACGGCGTAGGTGTCGAGATTGAACGCCGCGCTTTTGGGCGCCAACACGGTCTGCAATTTCGCGACCAGTGCCGCGACTATGGCTGCAAAATCGCTGACGCCCGTTTCGATAGGCATGACACCCGTTTCGAGTTTCGCCAGCCGGTCCAGTTCGTCGAACCCGGCCAGCATGCGCGCGCTATCGCCGGCGATGGTCGCGGCCATGGCGCGGTAATCATGTGGGGCGGGGCCGAACGTCTGTTGCTGGATAATCTCCGCAAACCCTTGAATCGCGTTCATCGGTGTGCGCAGTTCATGCAGCAGCTGGCGCAGGCGATCGCTTTCGGTTGTGGCGGTATCGTCGGCCATAGCCATACGCCCGCCGTCCGACGGGCGTCGGGCCAACCCCGCGTAACCGTAGAACCGCCCGCCATGATCAGTAAAACGCGGCGCCGCGTCCACGATCCAATCGCCGGCGATCAGGGCTGCCCCGCCAAGCGGCAGGGTCGCACCGTCGATCGGCTGGCGCCGTTTGATCGCCTGCGCCAATGGACCGCGCGACAGGCGGGTGCCGATCAACATGGGGGCCACGCGCCCCTCGGCCCAATCGATCCGCCCCGCCGCATCCGTTGTAAAACCGAAGCGGGCGGTTACGGAACGATCCATCGTCGGCGCGTCGTTCAGGGGCAGCCGCGGTGCTTCTGTAGGAATCTCGCCGGTTCGCGACGCGCGGAAATTCTCGATCCGTTTGACCAGCGCACCGATGCTGATGGCGTCGTTCGCGGCATCCTTGGCCGTATCGTTCGCGGCAATCGGCACGTCTTTGGTTGGCTGCGGCGCGGTCTGTTCGGATTGTACCGCGCCGGCGGGGCGCGGCAGCCCGCGATCATGGATGCCCAACCGTTCGAGGGCGCGGATGGTATCCGCCGGCAAATTGCGTCGCAAACGCAGGAACCCGCGTGCGCGAACGGGCAATTGCGGTATCAGATTCGCCCAATCGTCGTTCCCCAGCCGCGCGTGCGAAAGGGCAGCAGCAGCGATGGCGGGGGTATGGTCGGACAGATGCGCCAAAAGCGGCGCATTGCGCAGCCGCGTTTCGGGCGACTGTAAAATCGCGACGCAGCGCGCCTCCGGCAGGCGTTCGATCAACCTGTCGAGCCGCGCGAAAACGTCACGGCGATCATCCTCGTCCAATCCATCCGCCGGGGCACGGCCGACGAGATCGAGTAGCTGGCGAAACTGTGTGACCATCGCATTTTCGCCGGCCGCGCGTTGGCGCAGAACGGTGGCAAGGCGATCATCGAAATTCATGAGGCGGGTGCTTGATCCATCGGCATCGGGGAGAGGGGCCAATGCCACCGCAAACGCGCCAGTGACATTATGTGTGTGTGAGTTTTTAACAGTTTAGAGCCTTGCCGTGCGATGGATGCGACATGCCGTTGCAAAGCGGGACGATTGCTGTCAGGAATAATAATATTAGGCGATGCGGATGTGTTATACCGCAATCGTTGCGCGATAATTCGCTAATTGGGGGCAAGGCTGGCACCATGGCCAATCTGGACGAGATCGATCGGCGTCTGCTGGCCGAATTGCAGGATCAGGGGCGGGTGACCAATGTCGAACTGGCGCAGCGCGTCGGCCTGACAGCGCCGCCATGCTTGCGGCGGGTCCGTACCCTCGAAGAAAGCGGCGTCATCAAGGGCTATCATGCCGAACTCGACGCATCTCAGCTGGGCTTCGCCATCACGGTGTTCGCCATGGTCAGCCTCAAAAGCCAGGCAGAAAGCGCATTGCGCGAATTCGAAGAGCACATGAACACATTGCCCGAAGTGCGCGAGGTTCACATGCTGAACGGCGAGATCGACTTCATCCTCAAGATCGTCAGCCGGGATTTGCAGAGTTTCCAGGAATTCCTGACCAGCAAACTGACACCCGCGCCCAATGTCGACAGCGTGAAAACCTCGCTCACTATCCGTACGGCGAAACACGCACCCGGCGTTCCGCTGGAATGACGAAACGGAGCGACAAGGCGGATACTCTCGAGGGATCGTGCCTTTGCGGCGCCGTGCAAGTCGCGCTGCGCGAACCCAAACCGGCGATCGATATCTGCCACTGCGACATGTGCCGCCGATGGAACGGTATGTACTTCGGCGGCGTCGGTGGCGCATCCTTCGACATCGAGGGCGGGGATGCGGTCGGTGTCTTCCAGTCGAGTGATTGGGCCGAACGCGCATTTTGCCGCGATTGCGGAAGCCATCTGTATTTCCGCTTCCTGCCCGCCGACAATTACAGTTTCTTGGCCGGCCTGTTCGACCTTCCTGCCGCATTCGAGATCGAGCAGCAGATCTTCTACGATCAAAAACCCGGCTGGTACGATCTGGCGCAGCAAACCCCCTGCAAGACCGGCGCGGAAATCATTGCGGAAGCGGAGGCGGCGGGGTTCACCTTCGATTGATGGTTCGCAAGGTTTGCGAGTTGTGGACGAGGTTCGATATGGTTTGGCTGACCGTCGTGATGGGCGCTGCGCTCCTGATTTTCGGAATATACCACACGACGCTGCCGGCGACGGAACGCCAGCGTGCCGAAGCTCGCTTGGCCGCGATTAAAACCGGCGGGGTTGAGCATCATTTAGAAGAGCGGCGATCTTCGGAGGCATATGCGCCATTGCGTTCCTACCGGAATACGCGGTGGCTTGGAATCATCAATATCGTGTCAGGGCTTGTCTTGCTCGCACTCGGTGTCTTGCGACCTTAACTGTCGCGCGTTTCCAGCCAGTTTTCCAGCCATTTGATCGAATAGGCGCCGCTTAACACGTCGTCCTGCCGGATCAGTTCCTGGTGCAATGGAATGGATGTCTTGACCCCTTCGACCACCATTTCCTTCAGCGCCCGGCGAAGGCGCATGAGGCATTTCTCCCGAGTCCGGCCGTAGACGATCAGTTTCGCGATCATGCTGTCGTAATAGGGTGGGATGGAGTATCCGGCGTAGAGCCCGCTATCGACCCGCACATGCATGCCGCCTGCTGCGTGATAGGCGGTAACTTTTCCGGGGCTGGGGGCGAAGGTGAAAGGATCTTCGGCATTGATCCGGCATTCGATAGCATGGCCGTTGAACGCAATCTCGTCCTGCGTGCAGGACAAATCCTTGCCGTCGGCGATCCGGATCTGTTCGCGCACAAGATCCATGCCGGTAATCATCTCGGTCACCGGATGTTCGACCTGCAGCCGGGTGTTCATTTCGATGAAGTAGAACGCACCGTTTTCCCATAGAAACTCGATCGTGCCCGCCCCGCGATAACCCATATCAGCCATCGCATCGGCGCATATTTGACCCATACGGTTACGTTCTTCGGACGAAAGAACGGGGCTGGGTGCCTCTTCGAAAACTTTCTGATGCCGGCGCTGCAACGAACAGTCGCGCTCGCCCAAATGAATCGCCTTGCCCCGCCCATCGCCGAACACCTGGAATTCGATATGACGCGGATCGCCGAGATATTTTTCAAGATAGACGGTCGCGTCGCCGAAAGCCGCTTTCGCCTCGTTTCCGGCCGCCTGCATCAATCCGGCGAGCTTGTCTTCGCTTTCGCATACTTTCATGCCGCGGCCACCGCCGCCGCTCGCTGCCTTGATGATGACGGGATAGCCGATGTCCGCCGCGATCCGTGCGGCTTCATCCGGATCGTCGACCGCGCCGTCCGAACCCGGTACCAGCGGCAGTCCCAGCGCACCGGCGGTTTTCTTCGCCATGACCTTGTCGCCCATGGTGCGGATATGTTCGGGTTTGGGGCCGATCCATTTGATGTCGTGCGCTTCGACGATCTCGGCGAATTTCGCGTTTTCCGACAAAAAGCCGTATCCCGGATGGATCGCATCGCAATGCGCGATCTCGGCGGCGGAAATGATCGCCGCGGTGTTGAGATAGCTGTCGGCGGCTGCCGGGGGTCCGATGCAGACGGCATGATCGGCCAGTCGCACATGCATCGCATCGGCATCTGCGGTGGAATGCACCGCGACCGTTTCGATACCCATTTCATGTGCCGCGCGGTGAATACGAAGCGCGATTTCGCCGCGATTGGCGATCAATATGCGTGATATGCCCATGGTTCGATCAGCCGATGACGATCAGCGGTTGATCGAATTCGACCGGCTGTGCATTTTCGACCAATATGGCCTTGACCGTACCCGACCGGTCGGCCGCGATCGGGTTCATGACCTTCATCGCTTCCACGATCAGAACGGTGTCGCCTTCCTTCACGGCGCTGCCGATGGTGACGAAATCGGCGGCGTCCGGTTCCGGCGCGCGATAGGCGGTGCCGACCATCGGGCTCTTCATCGCGTCGTGGTAATCGTCGCCGGCGCCCGGATCGCCGCCGCCGTCGATGGGGCCAGCATTCGAACCTGCATTCGAACCGGCTATCGATGCCCCATGCGCCGCCATCTGCGGGGCGAGCGGTTGGCCCATAGGTGATGCCGCGGATGCCGCCATCTGCTGCAGCATCTGGCGCGATACGCGGATCTTGCGGCCGCCATCCTCCACTTCGATTTCGGTGAGGCCCGTTTCGCCCAGCATCTCGGCCAGTTCGCGAACCAGCCCGGTATCCACGCTCATGCCGGTCGTCTTGCCGGCTGCGCCTTTGGTGGTGGCCATCGCCGCCTCCCTCGTAATGTTTACAGCCACGGGCCTATGGGCAAGCCGGCGGGGGAGGGCAAGGCTTATGGCAGTTTTATGACCGCGGCGATCACGGTCCGCTACAGCCGTGCCGCAGCGTCGAGCGCCATAATATATCCGCGCGCGCCATGCCCCTGAACCGTCTGCACCGCCGCCATGCCGATATAGGATATGTGCCGGAACGGTTCGCGCGTCTTCGGGTCGGACAGATGCACCTCTATCACCGGCGTCGCGATTGCGCGTATCGCATCGAGAAGGGCGATCGATGTATGGGTATAGGCACCGGCATTCAGAAGCACCGCCTTGGCCCCTTCCGCCTGCGCCTCGTGCAGCCAGTCGACCAGCATTCCTTCATGATTGGTCTGCCTTATGTCGATCGACAGGTCGAGCGAACGGGCGCGATCCTCCAGCATGCCGGCAATGTCATCGAGCGTATCGGACCCGTAAATATCGGGTTCCCGCAGACCGAGGAGGTTGAGGTTGGGACCGTTGAGAACGTAGATGGTTCGGGTCATCGCCTTGTCTTTTCGTGATGATAGCGGCACCGAAGAATGTGAAGCTGCTGATCTTCGCCGCTGTAGGTTTCGCGAATGGGATGCCTGAGACATTTACCGATCGAGGCGTTGATTTTTGAACGAACAGCGAGATCGCTGGACTGCCCGTGTCGATAATCACTCCGGGCCATACGCGCAAAGAAGATTTTGACGATTTGGAAGGAGGGAACTCGTTGGCATCGAATGTCACGACGTCACCGCGCCGTACTTAGTCGAGCGCATCGCGAAGGCATTCCGCGTCGCCGGGGCTCGATAGCAAATAGTCCGTTTCTTCCATCGAACGATAGCGTGCGAGGGACATCGTCACGAC
>JBASAR010000151.1:0-13219 GCA_049650705.1 Pontixanthobacter sp.
GCTGATGCGGATGAACGAGGCCGTCGAGGTCGTGACCCTGTTCCGCGACCATTACAACATCCCGCTTGTCGCCGTCGACGCGGAAGAACAATTCCTCGGCGGTCTTGCCGGCGAGACCGATCCCGAAAAGAAGCGCAAGTTCATCGGTGGGGCTTTCATCGACCTGTTCGAAAAGGAAGCGCGGGCCGTGGGCGGGGCGGATTTCCTCGCTCAAGGCACGCTCTACCCCGATGTGATCGAGAGCGTCAGTTTCACCGGCGGGCCGAGCGTGACCATCAAGAGCCACCACAATGTCGGCGGCTTGCCCGAACGCATGGACATGGCGCTGGTCGAACCCTTGCGCGAATTGTTCAAGGACGAGGTCCGCGATCTGGGCCGCGAGCTCGGCCTGCCGGACGTGTTCGTCGGCCGCCACCCGTTCCCCGGCCCCGGCCTCGCCATCCGCATCCCCGGCGAGGTGACGAAAGAACGCTGCGACATTTTGCGCAAGGCGGACGCGATCTATCTCGACGAAATCCGCAAGGCGGGCCTGTACGACGCGATCTGGCAGGCTTTCGCGGTGCTGCTGCCGGTAAAAACGGTGGGCGTGATGGGCGATGCGCGCACCTATGACAGCGTCTGCGCCTTACGCGCCGTGACCAGCACCGACGGCATGACGGCGGATGTCTACCCCTTCGACGCAGGCTTCCTGACGCAGGTTTCGACCCGCATCGTCAACGAGGTGAAGGGCATCAACCGCGTGGTCTACGACTACACGTCGAAGCCGCCGGGCACGATCGAATGGGAGTGAGCATGCTTGACCAAGCTACTTGGCCAACCTAGCTCGGTATCATGACCATTCATGTCAATATCGGGGAAGCCAAGACGCGGCTTTCGGAACTAATCGCCGCCGCATTGCGAGGTGAGGAAGTGATCCTCAACAAAGCGGGTCGCCCCGTCGTGCGGCTGGTCCCGGAAATGGATGCGGTGCAACTGGCAAAGGAGGCTTTGCGCGAACAGCGTAATGCGTGGATCGGGTCGATGGCGGGTCAGTTTTCCGAAGAAGCGCTCGATTACGCGGCCGAACCGGCGTTTACCGACGAAGAATTCGATGAAATTGAAAATGCCCCGTTGTCGCGCGAATGAGACTGCTCATCGATACGCATGTGGTGGTCTGGTTGGCCGCCGACAAACGGCGTTTAACCGACAGGGTATTGCGGGCGCTATCAGATAATCCAGGCGACGTGTCGGTAAGCGTGATATCGGCGTGGGAATATGAGATGAAACGCCGCAAACAACCGGACCGTTTCCCGATCGCGTTCGACACCGTCATCTCGGCTGCCGGGTTCTATAGGCTCGACTTCCCCTTCGCCTGCCACAAAGACGCCGAGGCGTTGCCCTATATCCACCGCGATCCGTTCGACCGGATGCTGATCGCCCATGCGCGATATCTGCAATGTCCGCTGGTGACGAGCGATTCGGCAATCATGCAATATCCCGTCGAAACAATCTGGTGAGCGGGGAGCTCCCGTTCGGTTCCGATCCGCGGACCGATCGGTTGCGGCGTATTCATGGTGCCATGATCGATCGCTTCGGGCGTATGCCGCGTATCGACGACCGGCGCCGCGATCCGGTTTGGACCATGGTGCAGGGGGTGATCGGGGCGCGTTCGAAAACGGAGGCGTCGAATGCGGCGACCGACCGGTTGCTCGACCGGTTTGCAACATGGGAGGGGGTGGCCGAAGCATCGCTGGCGGAAGTGACGGACGCGCTGGCAAGCCAGACCTTCCCCGAACAGTCCGCGCGGCGGTTGCAGGCATGTCTGCGGGCGATCATCGAGCAGCGCGGCTGTGTCGACCTGCGGCATCTGTCCAACCTCGATAGCGCCGACCTCATGGCATGGCTCGAAACGCTGCCCGGCATCGCGCGCAAGATCAGCGCGGGGATCGCCAACACCAGCATATTCGCGCGCCGTGCTTTGGTGATCGACACGCATCATCGCCGGGTGATGCAGCGTGTCGGACTGGTTCCGGCCAAGGCGGACACGACGCGCGCTTACGATGCGTTGATGCCGATCCTACCAGCGGACTGGACCGCCGTCGATATCGACGAGCATCACCTGCTGGTGAAGCGGGTCGGACAGACGACCTGCCGCCCGTCCGTCATGTATTGCCGCGAATGTCCGCTATCGTCCCAATGCAATACGGGGCGGGCGCGGCAGGCGAGTTAGCCGCCTGCCATCGCTTTCGCGCTCAGAATCTCGATCCAGTAGCCGTCGGGGTCGGTGATGAAGGCGATGTGTTTCATCATGCCATCTTCAGGCCGCTTCTGGAACCGCACGCCATGCGCGTCGAAATGCGCGACCGCCTTGGCGAGATCGGGGACGTCCAGCGCCAGATGGCCGAACCCCTTAGGGTCCGAATTGCCGTCATGATAGACCGCGCCGTCCTCGTCCTCGGTCCCCCAATTATGGGTCAGCTCGACGACGCCCTGCCGTGAAAAGACATACTCCGTTGCCGCCGCATCGTCCTGCGGCACCTCGTCCGCGCTGTCCGTAAAGCCGAGGAAATACAGCGAGAACTCCCCCGCCTCGATATCCGCCTTGCGCAGCAGCGTCATGCCTAACACATCGCAATAAAAGGCAAGGCTCGCGGAGGGATCCTTCACCCGCAGCATCGTGTGATTGAGGGTGAAGCCGTGGGGGTTGGCGGTCATCTATAACTCCTTTGTCGTGCTGGCTTATGCAACCGATGCGTTCGGTCAAGCGTTCCAGGCCGATGAATAACGATAGCATGATTGATGATAGCGACGTGGAAACCGTCTATCGCCGCCTGGCCGAGGCGATGCCGGGGCGCACGAAAGGTGCCAAGGGGCCGAAGGGGCAGCCGGATGCGTTCCGGTCGTGCATTTCGTGCATGCTGTCCGCCCAGTCGCTCGATCGCAATACGGGCAAGGCGGTGCGTCAGCTGTTCGCGCTGGCGACCACGCCGGAAGCCATGCTGGCGCTGGACGACCGCGACATCGCCGCCGCGATCAAACCGTGCGGGCTGTATAATGTGAAGACGCGCAATATCCGCAGATTCTGCGAAACGCTGATCGGCGAATATGCAGGCGTGGTTCCCGATACGCGTGCGGGCTTGCTCGCACTGCCCGGCATAGGGCGCAAATGCGCGGATATCGTGCTCAGTTTTACCTTCGGACAGAACGTCATTGCGGTCGACACGCATGTGCATCGTGTCTGCAACCGCATTGGATTGACGCACGCCAAACTCGCCGACGCGACGGCAAGGCAGCTTGAGGAACGCACGCCGGACTGGGCCTTGCGGGACGGGCATTTCTGGCTCATTCAGTTCGGCAAGCGGGTCTGCGTATCGCGCAGTCCGAAATGCGAACAATGCCCCGTGTCCGACCTTTGCCTGTGGTACGTGGAATATCGCGACGCCGATAAAATCAACGGAGAGAAGCACCCATGAAAACCGCCATCACCGAAATGTTCAACATCCAGCACCCGATCATTCAGGGCGGGATGCATTATGTCGGGTTCGCCGAAATGGCGGCGGCGGTGTCCAATGCGGGCGGGCTGGGCATCATCACCGGGCTAACGCAGAAAACGCCCGAATTGCTGGCCGAAGAAATCACCAAATGCCGCGATATGACGGATAAGCCGTTCGGCGTGAACCTCACTTTCCTGCCCATGGTGAACACGCCCGATTACCCCGGTTACGTGAAAGCGATCATCGAAGGCGGGGTAAAGGCGGTGGAAACGGCGGGCAACAACCCCGCGCAGGTGCTGCCCTTCTTCAAGGATGCGGGCGTCAAGGTCATCCACAAATGCACCAGCGTGCGCCACGCGATGAAGGCGCAGTCGATCGGTTGCGACGCGGTGTCGGTCGACGGTTTCGAATGCGGCGGCCATCCGGGCGAGGACGACGTGCCCAATTTCATTCTGCTGCCCCGCGCGGCTGACGAGCTGGACATTCCCTTCGTCTCCAGCGGGGGCATGGCGGATGGCCGGTCGCTGATGGCCAGCATCGCGATGGGCGCGGCGGGTATGAACATGGGCACGCGCTTCATCGCCACCAAGGAAGCGCCGGTGCACGACAATGTGAAGGCCGCCATCGTCGCGGCGAGCGAACTGGACACGCGGCTGGTCATGCGCCCCTTGCGCAACACCGAACGCGTGCTGACCAACGATGCGGTCGAAAGATTGCTCGAAAAAGAACGCGAACTGGGCGACGATCTGAAATTCGAAGACATCGTGGAACAGGTCGCCGGTGTCTATCCGCGCATCATGATGGAAGGCGATATGGATGCAGGCGCGTGGAGCTGCGGCATGGTTGCGGGTCTGATCGACGATATTCCCACCTGCCAGGAACTGATCGACCGAATCATGGCCGAGGCGGAGGAAATCCGTACACGCATGAACGCAATCGCCGCCTGACGCCCGGGGTGCCTACGCGCAACCACCTAGGGCGGCGTTAGCGAAAAACGACCACGACCGCGCGATAGGTGGAAGTCATGGAACCGCCGACCATCTCCGCCGCGCTATTCCCCGCATTTTACACGGGCGGGGCCATCGGTCTGATCGTGGCAGTCATGCTGTTATGCGTTGTTGCCGGCTGTATCTTCCTTGCGCTGAGACGCCACACGGAATTGTCGAGCGAATTGCAACGGGTGTCCAACTCGCTGTATCTGGCGGAAAAGATGGGCGGGGTCGGCACATGGGTGCTGAACGTCGCCAATCAAAGTGTGCGCTGGTCCGATCAGGTGTTCATCATCCATCGGCGCGATCCGGGATTGGGTGAACCGCCGCTGGAAAGCAGCATCAACTACTACCACCCCGCCGATCGCGAACGGGTGGGCGCTTTGGTCGAATGCGCCATCGATCGCGGGGAAAGTTTCGAATTCAAGGCCCGGTTGGTGGCCGAAGACGGCACGATCAAAATCGTCGTCTCACGCGGTATGTGCCGGACCAACGATGCAGGCAAAGTCGTGCAGGTCTATGGCATTTTCATCGAACAAAGCCATGTTATCGATGTCGACCGGTTCGACAACGACAACGTCCCCATGGCCGCCTGAGCGCGTGCAACTTACCAGCGGAAGCCCGCATCGATTGCGGCGCGTTCCGCCGGGGTGCTCGTCCGCCCCAGAACGGCGTTGCGATGAGGAAACCGCCCGAACCGTGCGATCATCGCGCGATGGCTGCGTGCGAATGGCAGGTTGCCGGGCAAATGCCTGCCGAAATAGGCGACACTTGCCGCCTGATCCGCTCGGTCTTCGCTATGCATCAGCGGCATCGCCATGAATTGACGGTAGTCGCGGGGCAGCCAAGTATCGAACCCCCGCGCTATCGCGCCTTTCGCCAGACGCACGGCCACACCGTCATAGGCGAAGGCCTGCCTGGTGCCGCGATGGATGTTGCGCGGAATTTGGTCGAATAGCAGAATTGCGGCGATCGCCGTGTCGGGACTGCTAAGAAAGGCAGTAGCCGGGCGGCGGCTCATCGCGGGCAGGATATCACCGAAATGCTGCCGCAATAGCAAGTCGATGTCTTCTGAACTGCCGAACCAGTCGGATGGCTTCAGCCGGTCGAACCATACATGCAACAGGTCGGCCATCCACGGGATCGGAACGACGCTCATTTGATCGGGTCGGTCAGTCCGGCAAGCGATATGGGTGAAATTCGCCGAGTTTGATTTGGAATTTGTCCTCACCGAAGTTCCCGCCGGCAAAGACCAAATATTCTTCGCATTCTTGGAAAGAACGACGATACTGTCGGTTTACCGTCGCATCGTCCGTCAGAATGTCCAGCCCTTGGGCGAAATTGACGTACAGCTTGGAATCGACCTCGTATACGACTGCGGTGTTTTCAATGACCGTGATTTTTGTACGACGCGGGACGTTAATACATTCCTGCGGTTTCTCAGCGATCCGTCCGACGAGCATCTGCGCAAGTTCGTTCTGTCCGGCGGTAGGTCGCATCGAAGCGTCATTCTGCGCCATCGCCGACGGAGCGGCTATTATCGCAGCGGCGGCGGCCCATATTTTCAACGGTTTGCGAACAATCATACGGTTTTTCGCCTTTATGGTTAGGATCCAAACACGTGCTTCCAAGTAACGGGCCCTATCATAATCATGGACCGGGGTTAGGAGTCCACCTTCTCATACGGCACGAACTGGCCGAGAAAGATATTGCCGGTATAGAAACCGTTCACTGGATCAATAGTCGTCACAATGTCGGTATTGCACAGCTGGGAAGCGAAGGAGGTGCGCCGCACCATCGTATCACGATCGTCGAGCGATCGAGGAATGGCGGGGATGTTGACGTACAGAGTGCTGCCGACTTCGTAGACGATCGCCGTTCTGTCGATCACCGTCATATCGCTATTGGGGAAAGTGCGGATGCAACTTTGTGGTTTGCCCGCCACGCGCCCTTCGAGCATTTTGGCGAGTTTCACTTCGCCCTTGGTCAGCGGTGCGGCGTCTCCATCGCTATCCTGCGCGGCAGCTGGAAAAGCAAAGGCGAGAGGGGCGAGCGCCATCAGACCAATGGCACGGATACGGGAACGGATGGTGGGTTTCGACATGATGCATTTCCTGACACATGGCCCCTGAACCGGACCTGACGCCTATAGAACGCCTCGAACGTCGAAACGGCTCCCGACAGGCCATGCGCCGCGACCGTTAACGATGCCCCGGGTCGCCGCCTTCGGAAATGTCGCGCATCGCCGCGTGGTCCGCCCCATCCGCCGGTCCGCCCGCGAGGACGAAACGCCGATCGCAATAGCCGCAATCGACATAGCCATGTTCGTCGATCTGCAGATAGACGCGCGGATGACCCAAGGCGGATGGGCGATAGCCGGCGCCCTCGCGGATCGCGGTGGCCCCGTCGCAGGCAACGCGGGCCGTATCGGTGGTGATGACTTCGGGTGGGGGCGTGTTCATGCAACCGCTTCGATACGGGATCGCGCCCGCCAAGGCAATTGCCCTTTGCCCCGTTACGCGCCGATGGTTAGGGCCTTCGGCATGAGCCAACCGCCCGCCATTCAAATTCGCAACCTGACCAAACGCTATGCCGGAATTGGTGGCGGCGAAGGCAAGCTGGCGCTCGACGATGTTACCATCGATGTGCCGCAGGGCGGGATTTTCGGACTGCTTGGACCGAACGGCGCAGGCAAATCGACGCTGATCAACATCCTCGCCGGGCTCGTCACGAAAACCGGTGGCAGTGCCAGCATCTGGGGCTTCGACATCGACGAACAGCGCCGCAATGCCAAACGCAGCATCGGCATCGTGCCGCAGGAAATCGTGTTCGACCCGTTCTTCACGCCATACGAAGTGTTGGAGAACCAGGCGGGTTTCTACGGCGTCGTAAAATCGCTGCGCCGGTCGGAGGCCCTGCTGCGGGCCGTACATCTGGCCGATAAGCGCGACGCCTATGCCCGTACGTTGTCGGGGGGTATGAAGCGGCGGCTGCTGATCGCGAAAGCCATGGTCCATTCTCCGCCGATCCTCGTGCTGGACGAACCCACCGCGGGCGTGGATGTGGAACTGCGGCGGCTGCTGTGGGAATTGGTGGTCCAGCTCAACCATGATGGCGTCACGGTCGTGCTGACGACGCATTATCTGGAAGAGGCGGAGCAGCTGTGCGACCGCATCGCGATCATCAATCACGGGCGGCTGATCGCGGATAAACCGACCCGCGACCTCATCGATATGGGGCGGGAAAAAATCGTCGCGGTGACCGTCGGCAACGATTTGACCACCGCGCCCGCGCATGAAGCGTTCGTGAAGGTCGAACTGGCCGGCACGCGCGGGGTTGAGGTCACCTATAACAAGGACCGCCTGACCGCCGGGCAGGTGCTCGCCATCCTGCAGGAACAGGGCTTGACCGTGGAAGATGTCACCACCCGCGAGGCCGATCTGGAAGACGTGTTCGTCAGTTTGACGAGCGCGACGCGCTGAAAATCGCTGCTCCCGCTTGCGAGAGGACTCGCGGGTGGGCATGAACCGCCGATGACCCATGATATCCTTATTATCGGTTCCGGGGCTGCGGGGCTTACGGCGGCGCTTGCGCTGGCGGAGACGAAGCGCGTGCTCGTCCTTGCGAAAGGCGGGCTGGATACGGGTTCGACCGTCTGGGCGCAGGGCGGGATCGCGGCCGTGCTGGATGCGGGGGACACGTTCGACAACCACATTCGCGACACGATGGTCGCCGGCGCGGGCCTCAACCGGCGCGAGACGGTGGAGTTCGTCATCGAGCGCGCGCCCGCCTCCATCGCGCGGCTGATCGCGCTGGGCGTGCCGTTCAATCAGGAGACCGACGCGCTGCATCTGACGCGCGAGGGCGGGCATTCGCATCGTCGCATCGTCCATGTCGACGATGCGACCGGCTGGGCGGTGCAGGAGGCGCTGCTGAAAGCGGCGGAGGCGCATAGCAACATTACCATGCTCGCGGGCCGCGCCTGCGTCGATCTGATCACCGCGCGCAATGCGGACCCCTATTCGGGATCGGGCCATGTCTGGGGTGCCTATGCCCTCGACCAAAGGACGGGCAAGGTCGAGGCTCACGTCGCGCGCGCCACCGTACTGGCGGCGGGCGGGGCGGGGCGCGTCTATCAATTCTCCACCGCCCCGCGCGGCGCGACGGGGGACGGGATCGCCATGGCCTGGCGCGCGGGTGCGCGGGTCAGCAACATGGAGATGATGCAGTTCCACCCGACCTGCCTGTATAATCTGGAGGTGAAGAACTTCCTGATCACCGAGGCCGTCCGGGGCGAGGGTGGGCATCTGCTGCACCCGGAAACCGGCCATCGCTTCATGGCGGATTACGATCCCGAACGCATGGAGCTGGCCCCGCGCGACGTTGTTGCCCGTGCGATCGACGACCAGATCAAGCGCTACGGCCTCGATTACGTGCATCTCGATATCAGCCACAAACCCGCTGATTTCGTGAAGCAGCATTTTCCCACGATTCATGAAAAACTGACCGGCCTCGGCATCGACATGACGCGCGAGCCGATCCCGGTTGTTCCGGCGCAGCATTACACCTGCGGCGGGGTGCTGGTCGGGCTGGACGCGGCGACCGACCTTCCGGGGCTGTGGGCGGCGGGCGAATGCACCGAAAGCGGGCTGCACGGGGCGAACCGGCTGGCATCCAATTCCTTGCTGGAATGCTTCGTTTTCGGGGAGGCAGCGGCGCGCGATATTCTGGCGCGGTGGGACGATCTGCCCCTACCGCCCGCCATCCGCGACTGGGACGAAAGCCGCGTGACGGATTCGGACGAAGAGGTCGTGGTCAAACAGAATTGGACCGAAATTCGCCGCTTCATGTGGAACTATGTCGGCATCGTGCGCACCACCAAACGCCTGGAACGCGCGCGCAACCGGATCGAATTGCTGAACAAGGAGGTGGAGGATTATTACGGATCGTTCCGCGTCACCACCGACCTCATCGAACTGCGCAACCTGCTCCAATCCGCCGAACTGATCGTGCATTCCGCGCTGGAGCGGGAGGAGAGTCGGGGGCTTCATTTCACACTGGATTGGCCGCGGCGCGCGGAGGCGGCGCGCGATACGGTACTGGTGCCGTGAAGGTGGGGAGGGTGCGTGATGCTCTGGGTCCGCTTTCGCGGGGATGACCACTTTTCCCGTCATTCTCGCGAACGCGGGAACCTAGAATGATACAGCACGAATTCTTGCCGGTCGTCCATCGGCTTGCATCCAGGCACAATGGCATGCTTTACTGCGGCGTCCACCGTCTTGTCGGGTGCGAACCCCACGACACAAGGGAATCGGCCATCCCCCGCGAAAAGCGCATCGAGAAGTGGCGCCGTGCATGGAAACTCGACCCGATCGAATCCGCCGACCCGGGCTGGGTTGATCTTTCCGCGCAATTCGGGTTCGCTGCCGCGTGACGCTCTGGGTCCCCGCGTTCGTGGGGATGACGATATGAAGGTAACAGCAACGTGCCCCAAATCACTGCCAACGACATCGCGCTCCATTACGAAGACCACGGCGATCCCGCCCATCCCGTGATGCTGTTGATCATGGGGTTCGGGGCGCAGTTGACCCTGTGGCCGATCGAGTTCGTCGATGCTTTGGTCGCGCGTGGCTTTCGCGTCATCCGTTACGACAATCGCGACGTCGGATTGAGCCAGAAATTCGATGGCGTAAAAGCGCCCGGCCCGGTCAAGCTGACGCTAATGGGTAAGATCGGGATGACACCGAACGTGCCCTACACGCTGGCCGACATGGCAGACGATGGGGCGGGGCTGATGGATGCGCTGGGTATCGAGCGTGCCCATATCGTGGGCGCCAGCATGGGCGGCATGATCGCGCAGCATTTCGCGGCCAGGCATTCTGGCAAGACCCTCTCGCTCACGACGGTCTTCTCGACCACCGGCAATCCGAAGCTGCCCGCCGCCAGCAAGGAGGCGATGAAGGCGTTGATCACCCGCCCCGCCAGCATGGAGGAGGACGCGCTGGTCGCACATGGCATCGCCCTGCGCCGCGCGATCGCCAGCCCCGGCTTCCCGCTGGACGAGGTGCGTCTGGCCGACGGGGTGCGCGAAACGGTGCGCCGCAGCTCCTATCCCGAAGGGGCGGGGCGCCATCTCGCCGCGATCATGGCCGATGGCGACCGGCGCACAATGCTCAAGGACATATCCGCCCCCACGCTGGTCCTGCATGGAGAGGCCGACCCGCTTGTCCCGGTCGAAGGGGGCCGCGACACCGCCGCCAATATCGACGGCGCGAAGCTGCACACGATACCCGGCTGGGCGCATGACCTGCCGCTGGAACTGGTCGACACGCTGGCGGAGAAAATCGCGGATCATGCCAAGGCGGCGCGCTGATCGCATGTGATTCGAACGAGTGATTCGTTCGCACGCAAAGCTGCCGACAGCATTCTCGCGGCTTTATATTTTTCGTCGCTTTTCTTTTCACGCTTGCGCTTTTGCTCGGCCCCGCAAATCCGGCGCGTCGCTGCAATGCAGTATCGGGTTTTGCGTGTCGGCATCAGCGATCGGCAGGGTTAATCCGATTTTACCCTCTTGCATCCGATGGCCGTGTGATTCACTATCCGATGTGTCGGGCGGGGCAAACACCCACTAGACCTAGTTATACGCGCGCTCCGCTCTATCGTAAGACAGGCGGATGCGCGGCATGGGCGTGGGGGAATTGGAAATGCCGCGCCTGTGGGCGATATGGGGATAAGTAATCCGCGTAAGACCTTCGGATTGCGTGCTAGGTTAGGGCGCATTCCCGAATCGAACGAATATGGAACATCGGCCCGATTGGGCGATTGACGGGCAACGAGGAAAACGAGCGGTATGACCATGGATTCCAAGAGCGGCGACAACATCGACACGGGCTTTGCCGGCGATACGGACACGCTCGAAAACATGCCTCTCGAAACGGCGAATGCCGAAACGAAAGCGGTTACGATGGACAATAACGATATGGGCAGCGACGAATTGGTGGCGGAACGCGCCGCGCTGACGATGACCGAAGCGATGGTGGAGGCCGCCAAGCCCCCGGTCGAAGACAGCAAGAAGGTCAACGACCGCCGCTTCACGATTACAACCGATGTATCGCGCGACGATCTGCTAACCGAATTCGGCAAGGAAACGCTGATCGACCGCTATCTGCTGCCGGGCGAGAATTTTCAGGATCTGTTCGCCCGGGTGGCGGACGCCTATGCCGATGATCAGGACCATGCGCAGCGACTGTATGACTATATCAGCCGACTGTGGTTCATGCCCGCGACGCCGGTATTGTCGAATGGCGGCACGGCGCGGGGCCTGCCGATTTCGTGCTATTTGAATTCCGTTTCAGACAGCCTGAACGGCATCGTCGACACCTGGAACGAGAATGTCTGGCTCGCCAGCAAGGGCGGCGGCATCGGTACCTATTGGGGCAATGTGCGCGGCATCGGGGAACCGGTCGGCCTGAACGGCAAGACCAGCGGCATCATCCCGTTCGTGCGGGTGATGGACAGCCTGACTCTGGCGATTTCGCAAGGTTCGCTGCGGCGCGGTTCGGCCGCGTGCTATCTTGACGTGTCGCATCCGGAGATCGAGGAGTTCCTCGAAATCCGCAAACCTTCGGGCGATTTCAACCGCAAGGCATTGAACCTGCATCACGGTGTGTTGCTGACCGACAAATTCATGGAAGCGGTGCGCGCCGGCGACCGGTTCGAATTGCTGTCCCCCAAAACGGGCGAAGTGCGCGGCGATGTCGATGCGCGCTCGCTGTTCCAGAAACTGGTCGAGACCCGGCTGGCGACAGGCGAACCCTACATCGTGTTCAACGACACGGTGAACCGCATGATGCCCAAGCACCATCGCGAACTGGGGCTCAAAGTGTCCACGTCGAACCTGTGCAGCGAGATCACGCTGCCCACCGGCGTCGATCATCTCGGCAATGATCGCACGGCGGTGTGCTGCCTGTCGTCGCTGAACCTTGAAAAATGGGACGAATGGCACACCGACAAGACCTTCATCGAAGACGTCATGCGGATGCTCGACAACGTGCTGCAGGATTATATCGACCGTGCGCCGCCCGAAATGGCGCGCGCGAAATATTCCGCGATGCGCGAACGGTCCGTCGGGCTGGGCGTGATGGGTTTCCATTCCTTCCTTCAATCGAAGGACATCGCGCTCGAAGGGCCGATGACGAAAGTCTGGAACCTCAAGATGTTCAAGCATATTTCGGGGAAGGCGGAAGAAGCCTCGCTGATCCTCGCCAATGAACGCGGCCCGTGTCCGGATGCGGAGGAAACGGGCGCGATGGAGCGGTTCAGCTGCAAGATGGCGATCGCGCCGACCGCGTCCATCTCGATCATCTGCGGCGGCACGAGCGCCTGTATCGAGCCCATTCCGGCCAATATCTACACCCACAAGACCCTGTCGGGCAGCTTCGTGGTGAAGAACCCGTATCTGGAGCGGGTGCTGCGCGAAAAGTCGAAGGATTCCAACAATGTGTGGAATTCGATCCTGGAGATGGGCGGCAGCGTGCAGCATCTCGATTTCCTGTCCGACACCGAGAAGGCGACATTCAAGACCAGCTTCGAAGTCGATCAGCGTTACCTGCTCGAATACGCCGCCGACCGCGCGCCGTTCATCGATCAGGCGCAAAGCCTGAACCTGTTCATTCCCGCCGATGTCGACAAGTGGGATTTGATGATGCTCCATTTCCGCGCGTGGGAGCAGGGCATCAAGTCGCTGTATTATCTGCG
>JBASAR010000152.1:0-12559 GCA_049650705.1 Pontixanthobacter sp.
TGGGTATGCTCGGCGAAGCCAAGCGCGTCACGATCGACAAGGACAACACCACCGTCGTCGATGGTGCCGGTTCGGCCGACGACATCAAGGCACGCGTCGGCGAGATCAAGGCGCAGATGGAAGCGACCACGTCGGATTACGACCAGGAAAAGCTGCAGGAACGCCTCGCGAAGCTCGCTGGCGGTGTGGCAGTGATCAAGGTCGGCGGTTCTTCGGAAGTCGAAGTCAAGGAACGCAAGGACCGCGTCGACGATGCGCTGCACGCCACTCGTGCGGCCGTCGAAGAAGGCATCGTCCCCGGCGGCGGTACTGCGCTGTTGTATGCCACCAAGGCTCTCGAAGGCCTGAAGGGCGACAATGACGACCAGACGCGCGGTATCGATATCGTGCGCAAGGCCATCTTGACCCCCGTGCGCCAGATCGCATCCAATGCGGGCCATGACGGTGCGGTGATTTCGGGCAATCTGTTGCGCGAAAACGACGAAACGCAGGGCTTCAACGCGGCGACGGATACTTACGAGAACCTCGTAACCGCCGGCGTGATCGACCCGACCAAGGTCGTACGGATCGCATTGCAGGATGCTGCTTCCGTGGCCGGTCTGCTGATCACCACCGAAGCGGCGATCACGGATGCGCCCGAAGACAAGGATTCCGGCGGCGGTGCCGGCGGAATGCCCGATATGGGCGGAATGGGCGGAATGGGTGGAATGGGCGGCTTCTAAGCCCCCGTTCGCATCGCTTCGCACAACAGAAGGCCCGGCAGGTTCTATCCTGCCGGGCTTTTTCGTGCGCGCCGTGTCAGGCCGCGCGCTTCGGGAAGATCGTCGCCAGCACGCTGCCATGGTTTTCGTAACTCAACCGGTCGCGCCCCGACGACTTGGCCCGGTAGAGCGCCCTGTCCGCTTCGCGATAGGCGGCATCGATCCGGCCGCGACCGATTTTCGCGAGCCCCATGCTCAAGGTGACGGGCCGGGTCACTTCCTCGACGGATCTGCCGATCTCATCCGACATACGGCTGCGTATAGCATTGAGGGCGATGGCCGCCCCTGCCACGTCGGCCGCGGCGACCAGCACGGCGAATTCTTCCCCGCCCAGCCGCCATGCGCCGATCAGCCTGCCCTGCGCCGTATCGGCGAGCAGGCAATGGCCGATGGTTCGCAGCACGTCGTCGCCCGCCTGATGCCCGAAATCGTCGTTCACGGCCTTGAAGAGGTCGACATCGACGATCGCCAGAAAATCGCCGTCGCGCCAATGCCTTTGTTCGAAAGATCGGCGGTTGGGCAGGCCCGTCAGACCGTCCGACAGCGCCTGCCGGTTCAATTCGCTTCCCACGGCAACCGCACGGTCGCGATCGCGCCGCAGATCGCGCACCCGCCACGATACCGCAAACGCCATCGTGATCGCCATATAGGCAAGCGTATAATAGAAACCGTGGTCCCATTCATATTTCGGCGGATACAGGTTCATCCCCCGCAAGGCCCGCTCCAGCGCGAAAGCAGTCGGCAGGGCCCAGGCCGCAGCGATCCAGCGCACCGGTTTGCTTCCCTGCATCCAGGCGGACGCCACCGCCCCCACGAAGATGGTCAGTGGCGGTACGAACAACAGATGATAGAGCGGCTGGATCAGGAACGGGATGTGCGGTCCGACCAACGGCATCAGAAAGGCATTGCCGACCAGCATGGCCAAGCCCACCACCATCAGCCAACGCCAGCGCGGCAACACGTGCCGGCGGCTGACGAAGCTGAAGAAGAACGGCATCACCGATGCGCCCGCCAGGCTCAACGACACATACGACAGATCGGTGCGCTGCGCCAATGTGATGTCGGGCCATAACAGGAAGATCATCGATCCCGACGACATGGTGTAGGTCACGAACAGCAGGGCCAGCACCAAATGCCAGATCGCGAATTTGTTGCGCAATCCGCCGAATATGATCGCGCTGTACAGGCCCGCCAGCAACATCATGCCGATGAACAAACCGAACAGGACCATGGTCCGCAGCCGGTTCTCTTCCATATGCGCGCTGGGCTGCAGGGCGAGCTGTCCGGCATTGAGAACCGTCAACGGTTTGTCGATCCGCACATACAGCGCCGCGGGCCGTTCCTGCGCGCCATAGAGGGGAACGGCGAACCGCGTCTGCGGTTGCCAGGCACGGGCGAGATCGTCGGCCGTAAGATGCGCGCCCCGTCGGTGGCCATCGCCGAATTGCACGACGTAACGCAGCCCGCTGAATGCGCTGGCATCGCTCGTCAGGCTGAAATGCTGCCCATGCGGCAGGATGTCCCCGTCGAAGCGCAACCAGGTATAGTCGTTCTCCAAAGCGTCGAGATCGCTGGTGCAGCTCCACGCCCCCATCGCTTCCGCCTGCGCGAGCGACAAGGGGCGATCGCTGCCGATCACGCAGCGCGCCTGCGTCAATTCGATACGCTGGTCCGCACCCCCTTTGCCATGCATGGCCGTGGCGGCGCCGGAGCCGACCGCGCCCAGCGCGAAGGCGAATATGAAGGACGCACATCGCGGCCACCACAGGCGCAAGATTTCCGGCATCCTCATCGCGCAGGCGGTACCGCGCAAGTCTTGCAATAGTGTTTACCGTCCCGTCGGCGGCAACGATGCTGGCGTCGGGTGGAACGGCGCGGTCAATGCGGGGCCGATGGGCATGTCGTCGCGCGTGGCACGTTCCGCCACGCCGATGACGATCCGTTCCGGCGGCGGGGTGCTGCGGAAGGTGCCATGCAACCGGTCCCAGATGCTCAATCCGCTGGTATAGTTGCTGTCCCGTTGCGATCGAATGCGCGAATGGTGGATACCGTGCATTTCCGGCGTCGTGACGATACGCGACAGCATCGCGTCCAGCCGTCCCGGCAGGCGCCAGTTGGAATGGTGGAACAGGATGGAGGCGTTGAAAAAATGTCTCCACATGACGAGCGCGCGCGGGTCCGCCCCCGACAAACGTACTTGCGCCAACCGCCACGGCAGCGACACCAGCATGTCGAGGGGATGAAAACGGATCGCGGTGCTGGCGTCCATGTCGCGATCGACATGGTGCACCCGGTGGAACCGCCACAGGCAGGGCACCTTGTGGGTTGCGACGTGCCACCAGTAGAAACCGTAATCCATCCCCGCGATGGCGCCGATCGGCCGTAGGGGGCGGGGCAGCAACTGCGCAAAACCGCGCCCGTGCCGTGCATTCCCGGCCGCGATACGCCGGGTCAACGGAACTTCCACCGCCGCGACGACGATGGCGCAACCTGCGCCCAGGGCCGCGTTGCGCAGATTACGCCGCAGCGCGGGGCGGGTCTGTTGTCGCAGTGGTCGTCGCCGCTCCGCCAGCAAGATACCGCCACCGATCATCAGGCCCGCCGCCGCCACCAAGATATCGCCCCATCGCATGGCGCTTACCCATGGCGAATGGCGCCGCCCCCGTCGAGGCGTTAGGGGTGCCGCCTATGCCAACGACCCTGTCCATATTCTGCCGCTGGCCCGAACCGGGTGCGGCAAAAACGCGTCTGATTCCCGAATACGGGGCCGAGGGCGCGGCGGCGATCTATACCAAGCTGCTGGTACATACGGTCGCGGTCGCGCGGGCGAGCCGATTGCCGTTCGAACTGCGTGTCACCGGCGCTCCGCCCGAACGGTTCAGGGCACAATTCGGCGGGGACCTGTGTGTCGTCGAGCAAGGCGAGGGCGATCTCACGGACCGGTTGTGCCGGGTGCCCGCCCCCGCCATCATCATCGGCAGCGATTGTCCCGGACTGACGCCCGAACTGCTGCGCGAGGCGAAGGAGGCGCTTGATAGCGAAACCGCGGTAGTCGGCCCGGCATGCGATGGCGGCTATTACCTCATCGGCGTTCGCGAAACCGCGTCCTATGCCTTTACCGACATGCCGTGGAGCACCGAAACGGTGTTCACCGAGACGATGGCGCGTTTCGAAGCGCACGGCATTCGGCCCGCCTTGCTGCCGGAACTGAGCGATATCGACATGCCCGGCGACCTGACCGAATGGCCGGACTTCCTGCCGTGACGTCAAACGTCGGTATCGTGTTGCCGGTGCTCGACGAAGAACGCGCCCTGCCCGCGATGTTCGATGTGCTGGCCACCCTCGATCCCGAACCGGAAGCGATCCTGTTCGTCGATGGCGGCAGCGAGGATACCACTTGCGCCCTGATCCGTTCTGCCGGCTATCCCCTCATCGAAACCGCCAAAGGTCGCGCGGTGCAGATCAATGCCGGAGTGGACGCGATCGGGACCGCGCTGGTCTGTGTGCTCCATGCCGATACCGTGCCGCCCGCAGACATGGCGGCGGTCATCGCCGAGACGCTGGCCGACCTGGAAACCGCGCTCGCAAGTTTCACCCCGCGTATCGTCGGCGCGAAAGGCACACGCTGGGGCACGACCGCGCATAATTTCGTGAAGACCTGGTACGCGCCGCTCATCACCCGCCCGCATCTGTTCCTGCGCGGCGTAAGGCTATTGTTCGGCGATCATGCGATGTTCTTCCGGCGGGCGGATTTCCTGGCACTCGGCGGCTGCACACCGAGCGATGCGGTGATGGAAGAGGCCGATCTGTGCGTCAAATTCGCGAAGCTCGGCCGCATCAAAATGGTGCGCCGTTGGGTCCGCACATCGGACCGCCGGATCGCCGCATGGGGGCCGCTCAAGGCCAACTGGATCTACTTCAAGGTCGGCATCCTATGGGCCGTCGGCGCTCGGGGACGCATGGCGAAGGATTATCCGGACGTGCGTTGATCAGGCGTCAAAAACCCTGTATCGATGCAATATTGGATCAGGCGACGGAGATAGGCGGCATCCGTCGGCGGACAGACCGTTCCGATGACCGCCTGAGCCCCCGCATCGTCGAATTGCGGATTGCGCTGAAAATAGCTCGCATACAGCCCCGCGATCTTGCGATAGAGCCGCCGTTCCAGCGCGGGCAGCGTGGCCGGATCGAACGCATGCGGCTCGACCAATGCCGGGCGGTGGAATTGCGGAAAGCCGGCAATCCCATCCACGAACATATCGACCGGCACCGGCTGGCCCGACACCAGATGATAGGCGCCGCCATTCGCACGCCGCATATTTTGCGCGATGGTGACGATCCCGGCAGCCACATGGTCCAGCGGCACGAAATCGAGGCTGGCCCCGGCGGCGGCGGGCATGTGGTTCACCCGCCCTTCCGCAATCAGTTTGAACGCGGCATAAGTCGTGTCGAACTGGCGGATACGGCCGGTGGCGTGTTCCCCCACCACGATGCTGGGCCGAACAATGGCGAAGGGCACACCGCTGTCCCGCACCAACTTTTCGGCACGCGCCTTGCTCGCTTCATAGCCATTGGCGAAACCGCTTGTCGGCAGGGAATCGCTCTCCAGGATCGTTCCGTCGCGGGTGCCGCAGACATACGCCGTGCTGACCTGGCAGATCGGCATATCGCCGCCGCGGGCGAACGCCACCGCGTTGGCCGCACCGCCGGTGTTGACGCGGGCGTAGGTGTCGTCGTCCAGATCGAAGCGCACCGTGGCGGCGCAATGGATGATCAGATCGTGTGTCGCCGTCAGCCGGTCCCATTCGTGCTGGCCCCAGCCGAACAGGGGGGCGGAGACATCGCCCGCAACCACCTCGCCCACCGCAACGGGCGCGCCGTCATTGCTGCGAATGTCGCGATTATTATGGACCAAAGCCGTCACACTATGCCCTGCCGCGATCAGGCGCGCGGCGACCTCCCCGCCGATCAGCCCGGCGGCACCCGTCAGGAATATGTTCAACAGCAGCCGGCCGGGGAGGCGTCGATTGCGGTTGTACCATCGAACGGCATCGCCACCCCGCACTCGGGAAACACGCCGTAATGCTTCGAAAAATCGCCGATAAACGCAAAGTGCTCGGCGAAGCGTGTTTCCGCCAGCATCCGCCAGCTGTTGCCGCAAATCGGGAACACGCGGCCTGCCTCGATATGATGATGCCCGTCCAGTTCGAACACGCGTTCCTGCCCGCGTACGGTGCCCTTGTAGATCACCGCCTGTCCGTAATCCTCGCATTGCATGTCCAGCGTGGGCAGCTTGAACAAACGATAGGTCGCAGAATGAAACGCGATCCCATCCAGCTTCGCCGCTACCGCTGCATCGCCGATCGCCAGCGGGCGGCTAAAGACGAGGCGTGGGTCGCGGAACCCGGCCGTTTTGGCATGGTCGACGAAATCGCCCCAATAGAGCGCGCCGGACAGGCATTCGCCGTGCAGCACCGGATCGCTCTGCAAATGCGCGGGCACGCGGCGGTCCGAATAGACGTCGGAAAAATACAGTTCCCCGCCCGGTTTCAGCAAACGATACGCGGCGGCGAACACCGCCTGTTTGTCCGCCACCAGATTGATGACGCAGTTGGACACGATGACATCGAAATGCCCCTCCGGCAGGTCGAGTGCACCCAGTTTCTCGATGTCGCCTTCCACGAACATGACGTTGGATCGGGCATAACCGAAGCGTTCGCGGTGCCATTCCAGATGCTCGTTCGCCACGGCCAGTTGTTCGGGTGTGGTGTCCACGCCGGTCACGCTGCCCGCCTCGCCCACCATTTGCGCCAGGATATAGGCATCCTGCCCGCTGCCCGACCCCAGATCGAGGATGTGCGCGCCTTCGATCGCCTGCGGGCTGACCAGGCCGCAGCCGTAATAGCGCGCGCGGACATCTTCATGCACGTTGCGCATCGCGTCCATGATTGCGGGCGGCGGAGCCGCCGTGGTGCAGCAGGCGTCGGTCTTGAGATCGCCCGACCCCTCCAGCACCTTGCCATAATAGTCGCGGCTGTTTTCGATGTTCATGGGCTGCGTCCGTTCGGCCAGTTCTAAAGCGTTTCGGATTTGCGCCATAACGCGTTACAGGGCCCCTGCAATGAAGTTTACCCATGATGTTATCGTAATCGGCGGCGGCGCCGCGGGCCTGACCGCAGCGGGCGGCTGCGCCATGTTCGGGCTGGAGGTCGCACTGATCGAAGGCGGCACAATGGGCGGCGAGTGCCTCAACAATGGCTGCGTTCCATCGAAAGCGCTGATCACCGCCGCCGCCCGCGCCGCCGAGGCGCGTGAGGAAAAGCGGTACGGGGTGGCGCTGGCCCCGCCCACCGTCGAATGGGCGGGGGTTCACGCGCATATCCATCAGGCGATCGCGGATATCGAACATCACGACAGCAAGGAAACTTTCGAGGGCATGGGTTGCGAGGTCATCCTCGATTATGCGCGTGTTACGGGCAAGCAGACGGTGGAGGTTGGCGGACGGACATTGCGCGCGCCGCGGATCGTCATCGCCACTGGCTCCGAGCCTTTCGTGCCGCCGATCGAAGGGCTGGACGGCGTGCCGTATATGACCAACGAGAACCTCTTCGATCTCCAGGAACAGCCCGCGCATCTCGTCATTATCGGCGGTGGGGTGATCGGCATGGAAATGGCGCAGAGCTTCCGCCGGTTGGGCAGCGATGTGACCGTCATCGAACCGGGCGAACCGATGGGCCGCGACGATCGCGATTCCGTGGCCATCGTAATGGACACGATGCGCGAGGAGGGCGTGCAATTCGTGCAAGCCAAGGCGGAGCGGGTCACCGGCGCCGAAGGTGCGATCAGCGTGCATACGGATGGCGCAGAAACCGTCACCGGATCGCATCTTTTGGTCGCGGTGGGGCGTAAGGCCCGTATGCACGGCTTCGGTCTGGAAGAATTGGGCGTCGAGCTTGCCAAGAACGGCATCGCGGTGGACGATCGCCGCCGCACGTCGGTCAAAGGCATCTACGCCATCGGCGATTGCCGCGATGGCCCGCGTTTGACGCATGTGTCGGGTTACGAAGGCAGCAACGTAGCGCTGGAAATAGTCACCGGCCTGCCGACCAAGGTGGACTGGAAGGCCCTGCCCTGGTGCACCTACACGCAGCCCGAAGTCGCGCAGATCGGCATGACGGCGGACGATGCGCGCAAGAAGCATGGCGACGCCGTCACAATCGTCACCAAACCCTTCGACGACAATGAACGCGCCATCACCGAAGGGCAGACGAAAGGGCATCTCAAAATCGTGATGAAGGGCAAAAAGGTTCTGGGCGCGAGCATCTGCGGCAAAAATGCGGGCGAATTGCTGCTGCCCTTCACCCAGATGATCACCGGCAAGACCAGCAGTTTCGCATTGGGTTCCGCCATCATCGCCTATCCTACCCGTAGCGAGATTTCCAAAGCCGCCGCCTTCGCCGCGTGGGAACCGACGGTGTTCGGGTCGCTGCCGAAAAAATACGCCGCCCTGGTCGCCAAACTGCGGCGGATGATGAATTGAGAACCGCTGTAAAATCCCGAAACGCGCCCACCGGCCCGTCCCCCTTCGCGGTGGATGGCAGGGCGTTGCCGGCAGAGAAATTCTCCGACCCGCAATGGACCGCGCAGGGTGAACCGCGGGCGTCCGTCGCGCTGACCGGGCTCGACACGCTGTGGTTCAACACCGGGACGTTGTGCAACCTAGCCTGCACCAACTGCTATATCGAAAGCAGCCCGACCAACGATGCGCTGGTCTATATCAGCCACGCCCATGTCGCCCGCTTTCTGGACGAGATCGCGGCGGACGTCATCGGCACGCGCGAGATCGGCTACACCGGCGGCGAACCGTTCATGAACCCGGAATTCGTTGGCATCCTGACCGACACGCTGGAACGCGGCCACGATGCGTTGGTGCTGAGCAATGCCATGGCGCCGATGCGGCGGCACGAGCGCGCGTTGCTCGATCTGCAAACCCGGTTCGGCAAGCGGCTGACCATCCGCGTCAGTCTCGATCATCATACGCGGATCGCGCACGAGGCGGAACGCGGGCCGCGCAGTTGGGAACCGGGCACGAACGGCCTCAAATGGCTGTCCGATAACGGTTTTTCCATTGCAGTCGCCGGGCGTCTGCTGCCGGGCGAAACCATGGCGCAATCGCGCGCCGGCTATGCCCGCCTGTTTGCCGAACTGGGCGTAGCGATCGATGCGGCGGACCCCATGCGACTGGTCCTGTTTCCCGAAATGGACGCGGATAAGGACATCGCCGAAATCACCACCGCGTGTTGGGGCATCCTGGATCAGGACCCCGCCGATATCATGTGCGCATCCAGCCGCATGGTCGTCCACCGCAAGGGTGAACCCGCCCCGCGCGTGGCGGCGTGCACGCTGATCCCCTGCGACATGGGGTTCGACATGGGCGGCACTTTGGCGGAGGCGTCGCAGCCGATCGCATTGAACCATCCGCATTGTGCACGGTTCTGCGTGCTGGGCGGGGCCAGCTGTTCGGCATGAGGAAACCGATATGACCGTTCGTTATTGCGTACCCGCCCTGTTGGGCGCTGTCGGAATGGCCGCGTCCGCGCAGGCTGCGCCGTTGACCTTCGATTGCAACGCGCCATCCGATACCACGTCCGCCATTGCCAATGCGGCGCAGATGCCGCCCGCGATATCGGGTACCATCACGCCCAACCGTTCGCGAGCGGGGCGCGCATTGCCGATGGTGGGTGCGCAGTTAACCTCGCCGGACGGACAGAGCGAGGTCGGCTTCGTCCTGTCCCTGCCCACGCCCGATTCGCTGTTCATGGATGTGGCGCTGGTCGTGCGGCGCGGCGCGCAGACGGATAATCGCCGCGTCGGCCAGATCGATGTGCGCAACCCCATCCCGTTCCGCCTGTTCGTCGATCCATCCGGCAATGCGAATATCGAGATTCAGGGTCGTGGCTTCAATTCCGGCTTCGTGCCGATTGTGACCGGCAGCGAAAGCGTGTTCTGTTCCAGCGGGCAGTTTACGATCACGAATTTGCGGTTTTCGGACTAACGCTTCGACACACGGCCCGCCACCGCGTCCAGCCGCGCCAACATGGCCGGATCGCGTGCGTCGGGGGCGGTGATGATCGCAAAATCCAGTACCGTGTCGAGTGCCACGGCCTCGCGCTGCGGGGGTAGAGCCGCCACGAACGCCTCGACCGCCTTACGCGCTATATCGCCGTTGGCGTTCATCTGGACGATGACCTCGCTCACCTCCACGAACGCCGCATTCTCGCGCCAGCAATCATAGTCCGTGACCATGCCGATCAACGCGTAGGGCAGCTCCGCCTCCCGCGCCAGTTTGGCTTCCGGCATGGCGGTCATGCCGATCACGTCGGCGCCCCATTGGCGGTAAAGATGGCTTTCCGCGCGGGTGGAGAATTGCGGCCCTTCCATCGCCAGATAGGTGCCGCCATGCGCGACCTTCCCGCCCGCCTGCGTTACGGCGGCGGCAGCGAACATGCTTATTCGTTCGCACACCGGGTCCGCCATGCTGACATGCGCAACCATGCCGGTGCCGAAGAAGCTGCCGGGCCGATTTTTCGTGCGATCGATAAACTGATCGACCACCACGAAATGCCCCGGCGGCAATTCTTCCCGCAGCGACCCAACCGACGAAATCGCCAGCAGATCGGTACAGCCCGCCCGTTTGAGCACATCCACATTCGCGCGCGCATTCACATCGCCCGGCGGGATCGCGTGCCCCCGCCCGTGACGCGGCAGGAAGCGGACCTGCACATCGCCGATCCGGCCGCACAGCACTTCGTCCGACGGTTTGCCGAAGGGGGACTGGATGTCGATCCAGCGGGCATCCTCCAGCGCGTCGATTTGATAGAGGCCGCTGCCCCCGATGATGCCGATGGTCCAATTGTTCATGACCATGCCGCCTACACGGCCGTGCCGCCCGCTCCTACGCAAAATTCGCGCGCAACAAATTTCCCGTTCACCCGTTGGCTTAGGCACCATCAACCAAAGAGGAGAACCCCCTTGAAACTACCCCACAATGCCCGCGTCGCGATCGTGGACGGGACGCAATTCATCGTCATGCGCAACGAAGGCCAGATTTTCGAACCCAAGCTGAAACCGGTGGCGAAGCCCGATCTGACCGCCACCAATTTCAGCGCCGGGGTGAAGCATCAGGACGATCTGGGCCAGCATTCGGGCGCCACCGATCTCGATGAACTCGCCCATGCGACCGCCGCGGCCGAATGGCTGAATGCGCAGGCGATCGCAGGCGAGTATGACGATCTGCTGGTTATCGCCGACCCCAAGACGCTTGGTGAAATGCGGCGGCATTACCATTCCGAACTGGAGAAGCGGCTTGTGGGGGAAATTTCCAAGACCATGACCGGCGAACCGACCGACCGTATCGAAAGCGCGATTGCAAAGGCATCCTGAATCATCCTGGTCGCGCGTTTGCCACTTCCCGCCGCGCGGCCGCTTGCCTTGCGATCGTTTTACGTCGTTAAGCAAATGCAAAGCATGTTTGGGATAGCTTGGCCTTTATGCACAACGGAACGACATTGAGGCGGCGTATCGGCGCCACCCTCCCCGCATTGCTGCTCGGTTTGGCAGTCCTACCCTTTACAGCCCCCGCCGCCGCGCAAAGTACGACCGGTAACAGCGGCTACGAGGCGTTGTTCGATAACACGCTGGGCACGCAAACCCGCGCACCTCGCAATTTCGAAATTGTGTACGACACCGCGTTGGAACGCCGCATCGCGCGCATTGCCGACAGCAGCAAAGGGCGGATCGGCGTCGCCGCGATCGATCTGTCCAGCGGGGAACAGGTGTCGATCCTGGGCGATCAACGCTTCCCCATGGCCAGCACCAGCAAAGTAGCGATCGCCGCGACGTTCCTGGCCGGGGTCGACAGCGGCAAGTTCACACTGACCCGCGAATATCCCTTGCTGGTGCCCGTGCGATCGGCCAAATATTCGTCCGTCGTTGCCCCCGTGCGCGAAGGCAATTACATCTCCGCCCAGCGGCATCTGGAACTGATGATCAGCAAAAGCTGCAACGCATGCACCGATGCGCTCTTGCGCGTCGTCGGTGGGCCCGAAGCGGTCAATTCCTACATGCAGGCCGCCGGCATCCGCGATTTTCAACTGACCCGCAATATCGCCACGCTGGTGCGCGACGACGGGGAATTCGACCCGGTCGTCACCATCGACCCTCGCGACAGCGCCAGCCCCAATGCGATGGCGAAACTGCTCGCCGATATCTATCAGGGCAAGCTGCTGCGCCCCAATACACGCCAAGTATTGATCAACGCGATGCGTGCGACGACGACGGGCAAACGGCGTATCCGGTCCGCGCTGCCGTCATCCGCCAATATCGCGCACAAGACCGGCACGTTGAGCCGGACCGCCAGCGATATCGGCATATTTCAGACGCCCGATGGACGCGCGGTCGCGTTGGCGATCTATGTCACGGGACAGAGCGAGAACTTGGCCGACGAATCCACCAATAAACGCCGTTCGCGCAGTCTGCGCGACAATCGTATCTCCGCCATCGCACGCGAAGTCTACGATGCATTCGCCAGCCGCAATGCACGCGGAATGACGAATGTGGGGTATGGGTCCGGCGGTTAGAGCTCAGTTCCCGCATATGAAAAAGGGCGGCGCCGCAATGGCACCGCCCCCTTCATCGACCTTCGAAACTTTGAAGATCGTCAGCGAATTACATTTCGCCTTCAACTTCCATTTCGGCTTCTTCCATTTCGGATTCGGCTTCCATGGTGGCGTCTTCGG